>CAYNFH010000272.1:3524-7912 GCA_964396385.1 uncultured Chthonomonadaceae bacterium
GCGGCCCGCGGGGGGGCCCCCCCGGCCGCGCCGCACTAAGCGCAGTCCAGAAGCCGCTCGCGCATTACGTAGCGTGTCAGCTCCGCATCCGTCTTGAACCCCATCTTCTGCAGCACGCGCATACGGTACGTGCTGACGGTCTTGGGGCTCAGTGAGAGCTCGTCCGCTACCTGGCTGACGGTCATTCCGCCGCCTACCATGCGCAGCACCTGGAGTTCACGGTCAGAGAGCTGGTCGTGAGAAGCGCCGGCGCGGTTGCACACCACGCTGCACGCCAGCTTCTCGGCGAGCGAGGAGCTCATGTAGGTCCCGCCCTCCGCCGCCCTTTGGATGGCGGCGATGAGGTCCTGGGGGCTGCAGTCCGCGCCCACGTAGCCGGAAGCCCCGGCGCGGAGCGCACGCATGCCGAGCAGGTCATCCTCGTGCATCCCCAGCACAATCACGCGCAGCCTGGGATCGCGCGACTTCATCTCCTTGAGCACGTCTAGGCTGCACATGCGGGGGAGGTGGCCGTCCAGCAGCACGATATCCGGAGAACAGAATCGGATTCGCTCCAGCGCCTCCGCGCCGCTTGACGCCTCGCCTATAACCGTGAAATGGGACCGCTCTGCCAGGAGTCGGCTCAGCCCCGCCCGCACAATCGGTTGATCTTCGACTATAAGCACTCTAATCATATGGGTCGCTCCCACCCTCAGCTTCTTGAGCTGAGCGATATACCCCAAAATGGGAGGCGGAGAATCCCCAAGATCATATCAGACGCGTTCGGCAGTAAAGCGGATGGCCTGCCGGGTTTCTACACAAGGACGCCGCGGCACGAGGTGATGTTCGACCGTCGAGCACGGGCGGCCGATCTGGGCAGCCGAGGTCGGGGGCAGAGCACGGCTGGGCGTGATCAGCGTGCCGTGGGACTCACGTGTGCTTGCAGTAGTGTGAGGGACAGAGGAGGGAACCGGTAGGGGAGGGTACTGCCCGATGCATGGACGCTCGAGCGGACTGGATATACCCGTTGCGGGTCATCGAAGCTGTTGGTTACGTCCGGCTCGCCCGCGTGTTCGCGGTCCGAATGCGTCCAGACCGTCACGTCTTGCGGGTGCGCAGCAAGCGCGGAAAGGTCGAGCGTACGCCGGACCTGTTCCAGGGAGTCGTTCACCGCGAAGAGGGTGACGGTACCTCCGTCCTCCGATAGGGTGGCGCTCACGTCCAACCCGGTGCCGGAAGACGCATCCGCTTCGATGCGTAGGGGTCGTCTGCTGGCGTGAAGGGCGTAGAGCTGTTGCGCATAGTACGTAGGCGTCATGTACAGGCGGTGGTTGTCTGTCTGGAGGATCCCGGAGCAGAAGTGGCATCATCCATGGAACGGTCGCCAGTGCGTCGCCGTCCACGCGCCCCGGCAGGCGGAATAGCGGTCAGGAGCACGAGGAGCCCGATGGTCAGACGCAATCGGGATAGCTCCTGCCGCTGACCAGCAGATAGTCCGGTTTAGCGCCATCCCCGGTATAGCGTGAGCGGGCCGACATGTAGGAAAGGACCATCGCCCGCCGCCACCGGGAGGAGCGGTTCGGCGCGGTGTAGTGGGGAATGAGGGAGTGGAAGAACAGGCCGCTGCCCGCCCGCATGGGCGTGTCTACGGCGCCCGCGCTGTCCACGGCCTCCGGCGCGATCACGTAGTCGTCGGTCACGTTGACGTGTGGCAGCGGCCCCAGCCGGTGCCCGCCAGGCAGCACCGTCATGCAGCCGTTTTCGGGCGTCGCATCGTCCAACGGCAGCCAGCAGGAGCAGAGCTCCATCGGCTCGATGGGCCAGTACGGGGAGTCTTGGTGCCAGCCCTTCTGGGATCCGACTTCCGGCGGCTTGAGCATCAGGCTGTTGCGGAACAGCTTGATGTCCGGCCCGAGGATGGGCTCCAGGACCGCGAGCATGCGTGGATCGAAGCCGAGGCGATGGAACAGATCATCCCGCTGAACGAGACCGTCGATCTTGCGGATGGCATCACCCGGATGCGCCACCGCCAGCTCGCCTCGCTCCACCCGGGGCTCCACCTGTACGTAAAGGCGATCGCGCGGCCGGCCGCCGTGCGTGTACTCCCGCACGCGCCCTGCCAGTGCCGCGACCTCCTCTGGAGCGATGAGGTCCTCCACCACCAGGTAGCCGTCCCGCCGGTACGCGGCCAATTGCGCATCCGTAAGTGACATGCGAACAGCACCCCTCCCCAACCCTCCCCTTCGCAAGGGGTGGGAGAACCCCACCCCCGGCCCCTCCCCTTCGCAAGGGGAGGGAGCATCACGCTACCGCAAGGTTCCCCCTCCTTACGAAGGAGGGCTCAGGGGGAGGTCCTACTGCAACGCGAGGATGGTGTCCATGATGCGGCACGTCTCTTCGTATACGTGCCGCTCTCCGCAGACTTCCGTAGTCACGTAGTCATCGTAGCCGATGGCCCGGATCTCCCGCATGACCGCCGTCCAGTCTACCGCGCCCTGCATAAGCTGTGTCCATTCGTACTGGCGGGTGCGGTGGTCGATCTTGAAGTCCTTGAAGTGGATCTTCTTGATGCGGGTGCCCAGGATGCGGATCCACTGCTCCGGGTAGCCGTAGAGCATGACGTTGCCGGTATCGAAGTAGCAGCCAACGTACTGGCTGCCGATGGTATCCAGGAAGTCGCGGAACTCCAGGGGGCTGATGAGCAGCTTGTTCCAGATGTTTTCCAGCGCAATGTTGACCCTGTGCCGCTCGGCGTCCGGCCGGAGCTCCTGGAGGGCGCGAAGCTGCCGGTCATAGGCGGTATCGTAGGCGACCTTCTCGTTCACACGGCCCCCAGTGACCAGGATAGTATCGATGCCAAGCGCCTCCGCCGCCTCCAGCATCTTCCGGATCTGCGCCTTGCTGTGTGCCACCACCTGCGGGTCATCATCACTCAGGCTGCCGGCCCCGCAGATACTGATGAGCTCCACACCGGCCACGTCCGCCATCCGCCGGATCTCCTGGTACTCCGCCGGTCCCGCGTTCATGGTCAGCTCGCCGGTTTCCGTCAGCAGGATCTCCAGCCCCTGGTAGCCTATCTCCCGGCAAAGCTGGAGCGCGTCCCGGATGGACGACTTGCTCCCAAGACAGATCTGCGTCAGTCCCTTCTTCATAACCATCCGCCTTCGGCTCCCATTCCGAACACCTGAACACCTGAACACCTGAACACCCGCTGAGTGCCTTCCGCCAGGCAGGACTTCCCTTTGCCTGGATGGAAGCCCAGTCGCACATTCCGTTCGCGGCCGGTCTGGCTTTGTCCTATCCGGTGCGAACCAGGGAGGCAGCAACGTGGCGCAGCAAGTCCGCATCGGGTTCATCGGGACAGGTAATATCGCCAGGTCACACATCCCGCAGCTCCAGCAGCTCCCGGAGGCGCACGTCGTCGCGCTGTGCGACGTAGATGAGGCCCGCGTGAGGGAGATGGCCGCGCCGCTGGAGGCGGCCGTCTACACGGACGGGGCGGCGCTCATCCGGCAGGAGAGCCTGGACGCGCTCTATATCTGTGTTCCCCCGGACCAGCATGGCGACCTGGAGGTGCAGGCGGCGAAGAAAGGGCTTCACCTGTTTGTGGAGAAGCCGGTGAACCTCTCGATCCCGGATGCCGTTCGCGCGCGGGAGGCCATCCGCGCCGCGGGCGTGATGTCGCAGGTGGGCTACGTTATGCGGTACTGGGCCGGCAGCATGCAGCTAAAGACCTTCCTGGCGGACAAGCCGGTGGGCCTGGCCCAGGTCTCCCGCTGGAATGGCCTTCCTGCCAATCCCTGGTGGCGGCGCTACGAGAGGTCCGGCGGCCAGTTGGTGGAGATGACCACGCACCAGGTGGACTTGCTGCGCTGGGTGATGGGGGAGGTGGAGGCGGTCTCCGCGAGCTATTCGCGCAACCGGCTGCTGGCGGACGTGCCGGACGTGACCATTCCGGACAGCGAGGCCGTCCTCCTGCGCTTTACCTCCGGCGCGGCGGCCACCATCACAACGTCCTGTGTGATCGGCAAGACCCACCTAGGCGGGCTGGACATCGCGATCCGTGACGCCCGTGTGAGCTGGAAGAGCGACGGCATCATCGTGGAGCCGGAGGGCGCTTACGAGGTCCCGCCGGCCCCGGAGGCTCAGAACATCGACGCCGCCTTTGTCCAGGCGGTGGCAACCGGGGACCGCTCGCTGCTCCGCAGCCCGTACGAGGACGGGCTCCGCTCCGCGGCCGTAACCCTGGCCGCGAATCTATCCGCCGACCAGGGCGGCCGGCTGGTGCCCATCCGGGAGATGCTGCCGGACTGACCGTTCTGTCGGGAGTGCGGAGCGCGGGGGGCGGGATTTGCCTGCCCAAAGTGTGCAGCGCTGCACGAATTGGCCGGGATCTGCAGGCTGCAGGA
>CAYNFH010000273.1:0-7833 GCA_964396385.1 uncultured Chthonomonadaceae bacterium
ACCACCAGTCTCCGCATGACAGCGCCGAATACAGGTGGGGAGCCGCTCCCACTCTTCGCCGAGGAGGAAGGGGTAGAGGGAGTTGGGGCACGTGGTTGCCATGTTGTGGTCCACAGCTCTACCGTCCCAGTAGGGTGCGCAAGGCGGTCTCCAGGTCGGGGTGCTCGAACCGGAAGCCGGAGGACTCCAGAACGCGTGGAACCGCGCGCTGGCTGGCGAGCAGCGCCTCATCGGCCATCTCTCCGAAGAGCAAACGAGCGACCGGCGCTGGCAGGGGAAAGATGCTGGGCCGCCTCAGGATGCGGCCGAGGGTGATTGTGAGTTCCCGGTTCGTAGCTGGCGTGGGCGCCACGACGTTCACAGCACCCGAGAGCCCCGGGTTCTCCAGCAGGAACCGCATCGCGGCGACCGCATCAGGAAGCGAGATCCAGCTCACGAACTGCCGGCCGCTGCCGACCACGGCCCCCACTCCCAGCAAGAACGGGGTGAGCAGCTTTGAGAGCATTCCACCTTCGCGGCTGAGCACCACTCCGAATCGCAGGTGGACAACGCGTATACCCGCATCGGCTGCGGCGCTGGTAGCCGCCTCCCATCGGCGGCACACGTCGGCGAGGAAGCCGGATCCCGCCGGACTCTGCTCGGTCAGCACCTCTTCTCCGCGGTCGCCGTAAATCCCGACGGCGGAGGCGGAGAGGAGCGTGCGCGGGGGCGAGGCCAGGCGGGCAAGGCTTTCCGAGAGGAGGCGCGTGCCCTGCTCCCGGCTCTGCAGGATCCGCGCCTTCTTCTCCGGCGTCCACCTTCCCTCCGCCACGGGCTCTCCGGCCAGGTGGATGGCTGTGTCTACCCCGTCCAGCGCCTTGGCGTCTATTGCTCCCGCGGCCGGATCCCAGCGGGCCTGCCCCGCGCCACTGCCTCCGCGCGACAGGCGAAGGACCTCCACGCCGTCTCGTTCCAGCGAGGCGACGACCGCGTGTCCTATCAGCCCGGATGCGCCTGTCACGAGTACGCGGCGCGGCCTGGTCTCTTCGTTCAGCATCTGGATTCAACCAGCCTTCTACTTCCCCGGCCGCCCTGCGGGTACCTTCGGAGCCGGTGTAGGAACGGCTCCGCAGCGCCGCGAATAGGAACCTATCCAGGCAAACGGGAGAACAATCGTTGCCCCTCATCGACATGCCGCTCGAGGAGCTCCGCCGCTACCAGGGGCTGAATCCACGGCCCGCCGACATCGACGAATACTGGGACCGCGCCCTACAGGAGATGCACGCCCTGGACCCGCGCGTGGAGCTGCGGCCACACCGGTTCAACGCTCCTTTCGCCGAGTGCTTCGACCTCTACTTCACAGGCGTCGGCAACGCCCGTGTCCACGCCAAGTACCTCCGGCCGGCCGGTGACAAGGGGCCGCATCCCGCGGTGGTCACGTTCCATGGCTACTCCGGCAACAGCGGCGACTGGATGGACAAGCTCAGCTACGTGGCGAGCGGCTTCAGCGTGGCGGCGCTGGACGTGCGCGGCCAGGGCGGCCTGTCGGAGGATCCGGGCGGTGTCCGCGGCAACACGCTCCGCGGCCACATCATCCGCGGCCTGGACGACTCGCCGGAGCGGCTCTTCTACCGCCAGGTCTATCTGGACTGCGCGCAGCTCGCACGGATCGTCATGGCGATGCCGGAGGTTGATGCCGCGCGGGTGGGGGCAACCGGCGGCTCGCAGGGTGGGGGACTGACGCTCGCCTGCGCCGCGCTGGAGCCGGGAATCCGGCGCGCCGCTCCTGTCTTCCCGTTCCTCTGCGACTATCGCCGGGTCTGGGAGATGGACCTGGCCGCCAACGCGTACGACGAGCTTCGCGCCTTCTTCCGGACCTTCGACCCGCTGCACCAGCGGGAACAGGAGATCTTCACTCGGCTGGGCTACATCGACGTGCAGCACCTGGCCCATCGCATCCAGGCGCAGGTCCTCATGACGGTAGGGCTCATGGACAACATCTGCCCTCCCTCGACGCAGTTCGCGGTCTACAATAAGATCATGTCGCCCAAGGAGATGCTGATCTACCCAGACTACGGCCACGAGGGCCTCCCGGGCTGCAATGACCGGATTTACGAGTTTCTGGCGGAGCTTTAGTACGAGAACAGCAGATTCCTCGCGTGGCTCGGGATGACACCCTGCGTGGGGGCGCACCAAGATGGAAAATCGGAAATTGAAAATTGAATATGGAAAATTGAAAATCCCGTCAATTGGTATTCCTCCGCTGGCGGGACTCGCCACATACGAGCAGGCCGCGCGGCCCGGTTTCAGCGTAGACGACAATGTGGAGCGGATGCGCCGATACAACTGGGTGGAGCGCCGCCTCTACGAGATCTCCGCCGCCTTCATGAACCCTACGCCGGAGTGGGAGGTGAAGTGCGCGCTCAGCCTCCACCTCTACCTGGACTCCGAGCATAGCCAGGCGCTGCGGCAGCGGGTCGCGGAGCTCCGCCGGCCGCCACTCTACCTGGACCAACCTCCGGACGACCGGCTGGAGGCCTTCCTCGCGGAGGCGCTCCGGGCGGAGGACACCGTAGAGCTCCTGGCGGGAGTGTTCCAGGTGATCCGGCCGGCAATTCTGGAGGCGTATCGCGCGCACCTGGAGCAGACGAATCCGCTCTTCGACTTCCCTACGTGCCGACTCCTGACGATCGCCATCCAGGAGGAGGAGCAGATGGTGGATTGGGGCAGCCAGGCACTGGCGGCGCTCACGCAGGAGCAGGAGGCTCAGGACCGCGCCGACGATTGGACGGCCCATCTACGCGCGTATCTCGCCGCGGCGGGAGGCATTGTAGGCGACCAGCCCGTTCCGGATACGGCTCTTCCGGCGCCACGGGCCAGAGGGGAGTTCATCCCGCAGGTGGACCCAAAGCGCGACTGGCGCTCGCGCGAGATCTACAACTTCCACTACCGCGCCAACGACGTCTACCTGGACGATGAGGCGGACTGGGACGAGCGGGTGCTCGCCCTCATGTTCAAGCGGTTCCACGAGATGGACGTGCCGGAGATGATGGCCAGCATCGTCCTCCAGACGCCGGACCAGCCGTGGGAGTACTATCGGGACATGGCGAGGCAGCTCTGGGACGAGGCGCGCCACGCCATGATGGGCGAGGTGTGGTTCGCGCGGTACGGCGTGGACTGGAGCCGGTACCCCAACCACGTGGGCTGGGCAATGCACCTCAACCTGGACCGCGATCCGCTGGAGCGGCACCTCATCCTCTACTACATCGAGCAGAGCCTGATGGATGGCAAGATCGGCAAGAAGCTGGAGTGGGAGATCGCGCGCAGCGCCGGGGACCACCTGGCAACCTACTTCCAGGACTACGATTGGGCGGACGAGGTGCTGCACGCCCAGCTCGGCCGCCGCTGGCTCAAGCTAGCCGTCGGCGACGTGAAGACCATCATGGAACGGGCCAAGGAGATTGCCTCGCGGCCCAGCCCCACCATGGAGCTCCGCCGGAGCTGGACGCCCCAGGTGGACTGGTGGCCCCGATTCGTGCGCGACGTGCTCGGCAAGGAGAGCACCTCCAATGCCGGCGCGGACAACGGCCTCGTGCCCAACTTTGAATCCATCGCATCCGGTTAAGCTCTGACTATCAACCATCAACCATCAACCATCCATCATCAACCCAATGAGCCACCAATGCATCCGCTGGGGCATTCTCGGCCCCGGCTCCATCGCCAACCGATTTGCCGACGGCGTAGCCTCGCTGCCGGACGCGGAGATCACAGCCGTCGGATCGCGGGACCGCGATCGGGCCATCACCTTTGCGGACCGGCACCACGTTCCTCACCGGCACGGTTCCTATGAGGCGCTGGTCGAAGACCCGGACGTGGACGTGATCTATGTGGCCACTCCGCACCCGTTCCACGCCGAGAACAGTATCCTTGCGCTGAATGCAGGGAAGCCCGTGCTGTGCGAGAAGCCGTTTACGCTCAACGCGCGGCAGGCACAGCAGGTCATCGAGACAGCGCGCGGCAAGGGGTTGTTCCTCATGGAGGCCATGTGGAGCCGCTTCTTCCCGCTCATGGAGCGGGTCCGCGGGCTCGTGAGCTCCGGGGCCATCGGGGAGGTCAAGCAGGTGCATGCCGACTTCGGGTTCCGCGCTGGCTTCAACCCGAGCAGCCGCCTCTTCGACCCGGCTCTCGGCGGAGGGGCGCTGCTGGACGTGGGCGTCTATCCCGTCTCCTTCGCCAGCATGATCCTGGGAGAGCCGAGTGGCGTCACGGGCCTGGCGCACCTCTGCCCCACTGGCGTGGACGACAACGCGGGCATGGTGCTGAGCTATCCGCAGGGCCAGATTGCCGTACTCTCCACCTCCGTGACCGCAAACACCCCTCATGAGGCCTCCATCGTCGGATCCGCAGGGCAGATCCGAATCCACGCAAGCTGGTGGCGGCCGGAACGGCTCACCATCAAGCGGGACGGTCAGCCGGATGAGGGGATCGCGGAGCCGTACGAGAGCACCGGCTTCAACTACGAGGCGACGGAGGTTGGCCGCTGCCTGCGCGCGGGCGAGCTGGAAAGCCCGATTATGCCACTTGACGAGACGCTCACTATCATGCGCACGCTTGATACCCTGCGCGCGCAGTGGGGCATCAAGTACCCTTCGGAATGAGGAATCGATGAACTACGGCAACGTCCCCGGCATCTCCAAACCCATCTCCCGGCTGGTGCAGGGCACCATGATGCTCTCCACCAAGGACATCGAGAACAGCTTCGCTCTTTTGGATGCGGTCCTGGAGATGGGTGGCAACTGCTTCGACACAGCCCATGTCTACCAGGGAGGAGACTGCGAGCGAGCGCTTGGCCGCTGGATCCAGGACCGCGGCGTGCGCGATCGCGTGGTCATCATCGGCAAGGGCGCGCACACCAACCAGGATCGGCGCCGCGTGACGCCGTTCGACATCGCCTCCGACATGCACGACTCCCTGGCCCGCATGAAGGTGGACTACATCGACCTCTATCTTCTGCACCGCGACGATCCGGACGCGCCGGTCGGTCCCATCGTCGAAGCGCTCAACGAGCACCTCCGAGCGGGCCGGATCCACGCGTTCGGCGGCTCCAACTGGGGCTACGAGCGGATCATCGAGGCGAACAGGTACGCGCAGGAGCACGGCCTGGTGGGCTTCGCGGCGAGCAGCCCGCAGTTCAGCCTGGCGGACCAGCTCAAGGAGCCGTGGGGCGGATGTATCTCCATCTCCGGCCCGCGGAACGAGGCGGCTCGACGCTTCTATCAGGAGACGCAGCTCGCCGTCTTTCCCTGGTCCAGCCTCGCCGGGGGCTTTTTCAGCGGCCGGATCCGGCGGGACAACCTGGAATCCTCCGACGAGTACTATTTCAAGCTGGCCGTACAGTGTTATGCCTCCGAGGAGAACTTCCAGCGGATAGACCGGGCAGAGGACCTGGCGAGCCGGAAGGGAGTCACGCTGCCCCAGATCGCGCTGGCGTGGGTACTCAACCAACCGCTCAACCTGTTTCCGCTGGTGGGCTGCCGCAAGCCGGACGAGTACCGGGCCAATGCGCTGGCCCAGGATATCCGCCTCACTCCGCAGGAGCTTGCCTATCTGGACCTGCGGGCAGACACCCCGGCCTAGCGAATTGTGATATGATCATTCATCCTCGGGCTGGCGCTTCGCACCTGCGGTGGCGCCGGCCCGTTTACATGTTGAGAAAGGCATGTTGATGAAGCTGACATCCACTATATTCCTGGGTGCGCTGATCGCGTCCGCGCCGGCCGCCTTCGCGCAGGGCGCCAAGGACAATCCGCCCGCCGGCGGAGCGCCGGCCCAGGCCGCGCCGGCCGCCCCCACTACGATCCCGGAGAAGGATCGACCCAGCTACGCCATCGGCGTGGTGATGGCCAGGAACCTAAAGCAGCAGGGCATCCAGGTCAATTCCGACATCTTCCTGCAGGGAATCAAGGACGCTCTCTCGGGCGGGAAGCTCCAGATGAGTGACCAGGAGCTCCAGGCCACGCTTGTCGCATTTACCACCCAACTGAGGCAGAAACAGATGGAAGCTCGAAACGCCGCCGCCGCCCAGAACCAGAAGGATGGACAGGCATTCCTGGCGGAGAATAAGTCCAAGCCCGGAGTGGTCGCTCTGCCCAGCGGCCTGCAGTACAAGATCGAGAAGGCGGGGACCGGCAAGAAGCCCACTGCGAACGACACCGTGGTATGTAACTACCGCGGCACCCTCATCAACGGGACGGAGTTCGACAGCTCCTACAAGCGCGGCGAGCCCGCCACCTTCAAGGTCGGCGGCGTCATCCCCGGCTGGCAGGAGGCGCTCAAGCTCATGCCCGTCGGCTCCAAGTGGCAGCTCTACGTGCCAGCCCAGCTTGCGTACGGCCCGGGCGGCACCCCGGACGGCGCCATCCCGCCGAATTCCACGCTGATTTTCGACGTAGAGCTTCTCAGCATAAAGTAGCGTCCGGCCCGATCACAAACCAACGCGGCCCTCCGGTCTTTCGACTGGAGGGCCGATTGCTTTGCTCCGGAGGACTGAAACGCCACTTTAGGGACTCGTGACAGGCGGGCAGAAGGAGATTGCGCCGAGCCCTGGAAGCTGGATGTATCTATTGCAATCCGGATTTGCAAAGGAGCAAAACGATGCCGACTTATGTGGTGCTCTACAAGTTCACGGACCAGGGGGTCAAGGACATCAAGGGCTCGGTCGAACGGGCACAGCAGGCGAAAGAGGAGAGCGAGCGACGCGGCTTCAGAGTGCATGGCGTCTACTGGACCCAGGGCCAGTACGATCTGGTGACAATCCTCGAGGCGCCGACCGAAGAAGCTATGCTGGCCGGCCTGTTCAACATTGCGGCTGCCGGCAACGCCCGCAGTGAGACGCTGCGCGCCTTCACCTCTCTGGAGATTCAGGCCGCGCTTCGCACCACGTGACATCGGACCTGGCGGGCGATGCCCGCGACCTGAATACGCTGAGCCGGTTCCTGGCGCGGATGGACCTGCCGGAGCTAACACCTGTCGCACTGGAGCAACACTGGGGCCGCCGTCGCGCCGATCTGCTGATCCTGCTCGGGAATAGCGTGTTGGCGACCGCGGAGAGGGCGGCAGAGGGAGTCCGCGCCGGTGTCGCGGAGCGCATGCTCATTTCCGGCGGCATCGGCCACTCGACCGAATACCTGCGGGATAGCGTGCGGCGCGACCCGCGCTTCGCCGGAATAGGCGTCGACGAGAGGGCGGAGGGCGAGATCCTGCGGGACGTGCTGGTGGACGGGTTCTCGGTGGACCCCGACCGGATCCTCGTCGAGACCCGCTCCACCAACTGCGGCGGAAACGCGGTGGAATCGCGCAGGCTGCTGGACTCTCTCGACTTGAGTCCGCGGACCGTCATCCTGGTTCAGGACCCGACGATGCAGCTCCGCTCGTGGGCGTCGTTCCGGCACGTTTGGGCGGACCGCCCCGACGTGGGTTTCCTCAACTATCCGGCCTTCGTGCCGCTGGTCCACGATGTTGCCGGTGCGCTTGGGTTCCAGAATCCGGATGTCCCGGGCCTGTGGCCCGTGGACCGGTACCTGTCGCTCCTGATGGGCGAGATTCCCCGTCTGCGCGACGACGAGCATGGCTACGGCCCGCGCGGCAGGGGCTTCATCGCACACGTGGACGTTCCGCCGGAGGTGGAGGAGGCATACGCGCGGCTTCTCCCGCGCTACGGTCGCTTTGTCCGCTCGGCGCCGGCAAGGTCGGACTCCAGGTGACACCTCGTGTACTTCTTGCCGCTGCCGCACCAGCACGGCTCGTTACGGCCGCGCTTGGGCCGGACCGGCGCATCGGCGACCATCTTGAACT
>CAYNFH010000274.1:0-7726 GCA_964396385.1 uncultured Chthonomonadaceae bacterium
CCTGGCCGGGGGCGCGGGGGGCCCGGCCGCCGCCCCCTCGCGGTTTGTTGGGGGGGGGGGCGGGGGGGTGTGGGCCACGCGGGCCAGGGGGAGGAGTTTACGAGGAGGATGTCCTGGTAGCCGTCCCGGTCGTAGTCTATGAAGGCGCAGCCGGAGCCGAAGGTCTCCGGATAGTAGAACTGTCCATTTGCCCCGTTAACATGCTGGAAGTGGATGCCCGCCTGCTGTGTGACATCGGTGAACGCGTCTTGCGCGATTGGGGCACGTGCGGCAGAAGGGACCGTCGAGTTGCCGCCCGCCGCGTGATGCGCACAGCCGGACATCAGCGCGACGGCGCAGGCGGCCAGTATTGCGGCTGCACCACGTGGCAGCTCCACTACTGTCCCCGATTCAGTTCCGCGGTGATCGCGGCGACACGCTGGAGGAGAGCCGGATCGGCGTGCCGTTGGCGCAGGAGGCGCCTGGTCTGCTCCAGGGCTTGGCGCGCGCCCCGGCGGTCGCCGCTGCGCAGGAGGTACGCGGCCAACTGATAGCGCGCGTCGGGGCTGTCCGGGTTGCGCTCCACCTCCTGTTGGTAGAACGCCCCTTGCATCCGCGCATCCTCCTGCGCGCGCAGCAACGCGAAGCGGGCGCGGGCCTTGCGCGCCTCCTCCGTCTTGCCCAGCTTTTGAAGGACCTCCGCCAGGGAATAGTAGGCGCCCCACGCATTCGGGGCCAACCGCACGGATGTCTCCAGCTCCTGCATCGCGGCTCCGTTATCCCCCTTGCGCATGGCGCAAAGGCCCAGATAGTAGTGAGCGGCGGCGGGCTCCGGGGTGCCGGTATCCAGGGCCGCCTGAAGCTCGGCGCGCGCGCGGTCGGTCATTTCAGGAGAGGCCGTGCGCCGGAAGTAGACCTGGCCGAGGGCGAAGTGGTACATGCCGTTCTGAGGGGAGAGCCGGATGGCTTCCTGAAGCGCCTTTTCGGCCTCGTCAAGGCGCGCCAGCTTATAGAGCAGCGTACCGCGTATATAGTGCGCGTAGTGGTTGCCGGGCACCATGGCGCTGTAGCGGCTGAGAGCCACTATGGCTTTGTTCAGCTCCAGCGCCTGAGGATACAGCATGCCCAGGTTGTACTGGTACTGCGCGACATCAGGACGCAGCGCCGCCGCCCGCTCCAGAGCGCCGACGGCCGCTCTCACATTGTGCTCCGCATAGTAGACGTCGGCGACGCGCGCCCACCCCACGGAAGGATCCGCCCCGTGGTCGATCTCCTGCTGGAACTCTTTGAGGGCGGCCGGATACCGCTTCTGCTTCATGTAGGCGATACCCAGGTAGTCGCGAGCCAGCGCCGAGTCAGGTTGCACCTTCACCGCATACTCAAAGGCCCGGATCGCCGCCGCCATGTCTCCCCGGCTCAGCGCGCCGATACCCTGCTGCAGCGCCGCGGCGCAGGCGGGAGATGGGGGCCGCTCGGGGCCCCGCACAGGCGCAGCAGACGCGGCGCGCGCAGGGGACGCTGGAGCGCCATGGGACTGTCCCTCGGTCAAGGCCAGGATGCGATCCGCCGGGACGGGTCCCCACGTCTCCTCTTTGCCGTCCGGCCAGCGCACCGTGATCCGGCTGACCTCCGCGCTAGATCCCATCCCGAAAACGAGGCGCGGGTCGCTCGCCGAGAGGTAGCTGGAGCCGCTGTGGACATAGCCCGTACGGGTCACGGCGCCTGCCGTTACGGACACGTACGCTCCGAAACCGTCGCGGTTGCTCTTCGTTCCGGTTAGCCGTACCTCCAGCCAGTGGTTGGGCGTCTGCGTATCGTTCTGCAGGAGGCGCGGAGCGCCGATGTTGGGAATGAGGAGCAGGTCCGGCTTACCGTCGTTGTTGAAGTCACCCAGGCACGCGCCCCGCCCCACCATCGGCTCCGTGATCCCCGGTCCCGCCTGCCGCGAAACGTCGGCGAACGAGCCCGCGCCCTTATTGCGCATCAGCAGGTTTGGCTGCGGATAGCTCTGGTTGGGAAACGTGCGGGAGATGGTGTCCTCGATGTCGCCGTTGGTGGCGAAGAGATCGGGCCAGCCATCGTCATCGAAGTCGCCGAACAGCACGCCGAAGGTCACATAGGGATAGCTCGGCTGAAAGACGCCCACCGGCTGAGCCCTATCCATGTACGGCGGCGGGCCGCCGGCGTCATAGAACGCCATCCCCTCGAAGCTGAAATCGCCGATGGCAATGCCGAGCCCACCGTCGTTGCGATAGTCCGCCGCATCGACGCCCATGCCCGCGCGCTCGTGGCCCGTCCGGTCATAGGCCATTCCGCTGGGCACGCCGATCTCCCGGAACGTCCCATTCCCGTTGTTGCGGAAGACGAACGTAGGCTCCATGTCGTTGGCCGCGATCAGGTCCGGACGGCCATCGCGATCCACGTCGCATACGCACACTGCCAGCGCCTTGGAGCCGGAATTGAGGACGCCGGACTCCTTGCTTGCGTCCCGGAACCGGCCGTTCCCATCGTTATGGTAGAGGCGGCAAGACTCGCCCGTATAGACGGACGGGCGGCAGTAGACCTTTGCGGTGGACCCGCAGAAGACATCGGTCTGCGGCGACCACTTGACGTAGTGGCAGACGAACAGGTCGCTCTTGCCGTCACCGTCGTAGTCCACCCAGGCGGCAGATGTGGACCACCCCACGTCGCGTATGCCGCTTGATTCCGTCACGTCCACGAACTTGCGGCCCCCATGGCCGTCCGCGACGTTATGGAGGAGCCGGCTCTTCCCGACGGCGGTTATGAACAGGTCCTCGTACCCGTCGTTGTCATAGTCGCCGACCGCGACGCCCATCCCCTGCGCCGGCACGTCCAGGCCGGCCTGCCTGGTGACGTCGGTAAACGTGCCGTCGTGGTTGTTCCGGTAGAGCGCCGGCATAGGATGCGCGGCTCCGGCGGGTACGTGGCCGGGCCAGTAGTCGCCGTTGATGAGCAGGACGTCCATCCAGCCATCATTATCGTAGTCCAGGAACGCCCCGCCGCCTCCCATGGTTTCCGGCATCCACTTCTTGCCACCCGCCCCGTTAACGCGCGACCAGTTCAGTCCGGCAGCCCGGGTGACGTTCTGGAAGTGGATGACCGGAGAAGCGGCGGTCCGGGCGGCAGTCGATTTCGCGGCGCACCCCCCTATACCGGGGCCCGCGAGGGCGGCCGCGAAAAGCGCCACGCTCCGGAGGAGGCAGGAGGGGGAACCTCCCCCTAACCCCCTCCTTACCAAGGAGGGGGAACCCCGCGGCGGCGTGAAGCTCCCTCCCCTTACGAAGGGGAGGGTTGGGGAGGGGTTCCGGCAGACGCGGTACCTGGCGTTCGCGAGGACGGGCCGCATGCACATTTGCCCGGGGCGTTGGGCAGGGTGGGTGGCGCGAGGCCGAATTTCCGGTAGAACGCGGTCAATTCCCGGCGAATGGCGTCCGAACCGGGCGAAAGGCAGTACGCCGCCTGGAGCTCTGTGAGCGCCTGCGGGAACTGGCCGGCTCCCATGTAGTGCTTCGCCAGTACGGTGCGGGTTGCGGGGTCCGTTGGATGCGCATCGCGGCGCGTGGTCAGGAGCGCCTCCTCCTTGTCCCTGGCCAGAAGCTGCTGAGCGATCCGCTCCTGCTCGGCTCCCGCCTGGTTTTCGCCAAGGTGGGAATAGGCGTAGGCCAACTGCAGCCGGCCGGCTGCCGAGTCCGAGGCTATGGCCAGAAGCTTGCCGTAGACATAAGCGGCCTGATGGTACTGCCCATGGTCCTGGTAGAAGCCTCCCAGCCGCAGGAAGGATGCGGCGTTGTGTGGATCGTGCTGGCCAGCCAGCAGGAGGGACTGTTCCACCGAAGCCGGATCGTTCTGAGGGAGCAAGGGGTTCAGCCGAAGATCCGCCAGGGCGCCGAGGGCCTCCGCGTTGTCCGGATGCGCCGCCAGCACCTTTTCAAGCAGCGTACGCGCTTCGGCCAGCCGGCCCATCTTGCCCAGAAGACGCGCCACGGCGACCGCTGCGGACGGGTCTTCCGGCGCGGCGCCGGCGGCAGACTGCGCCAGTTCCAGAGCCCGCCGGATCTCCGCCCGTGCTTCAAACTCATTTGCCAGGGCCAGGCGTCCCCGCTCGTCACCGGCAGGAACCGCCGATACGCCACGCTCCAGGGTTTTGAGGGCCGCCTCTCTTTCCCCGTGGAGATACTGGACCCGGCTGAGGCCGACGTAGCCGGTCGCATCGGCGGGCGCGCGGGCTATGAGGTCGCCATAGGTCCGGAGCGCGCTGGAGAAGAGGCCGAGCTGCGCCTGGCAGCGGGCCAGCACGTCCAGGACGGCGGCAGGCGGAGGTTGAGAGCTCGACCCGATGGCCGCCTGGATCTCGTCGCATGCCGTGAGGAGGTCCCCCACCGGAGTTGCCGCCTGAGCGACTCGCAGGTGGGCAGCCAGGTCGCTGCTCCGCGCCCGGGCGGCCATCTGCAGGTCGCGCACCTGGCGCAGACCGGCCTGCATTCTCGGGAAGCCGTCGGAGGGTAGCGGCGGCGGGGCGCTAAGCGGAACGTCCGCGGAGAGGATGGGTTGAAGGGAAGATGAAGCCGGGCCGAGGAGGCGGCTCCGCGTTCGATAGGCACGGAAAGCGAGAGCCGCCCCTATGAGAATCACGGCGACAAGGAGCCGGAACCGAACCGAGCGCATGGGGCTCCGGAGTTGAACCACGCCGCTGGACGGCGTCATCTCGGCATGCGTGGGTTCCTGGATGGGCCAAAGCCCACTCCGGGCGTCATGGTCCCTGGCTTCGGCATGGTTGCAGGTGCGCCGCCCCGGCCGCCGGGAGAACCGCTGCCAAACGGATTCTGAACGGTCTGACCGGGTCCCGGAGTGGGCGTAGGCGTGCCCGCGACCCCTTTCCACAGGAAGTACCCTGCGATGAGCGCTACGACCACTATCACCCCGATGAACACAGGCGCTTTGATATTCTTTGCGTCCACTGTGGCCTGCCTTCCGGAGAGCTGCCCGGGAAGCGCCCCGGGCAGCGCTCCAACACCAACGCTCGCCGCGCTACTGGCCCGCGCGCGGGAAGAAGTACAGAGGAGCGTTAGGCCGATTCCGGATGTCGGTCGCAACTGGCGTTCCGGTCGCCTCGGACGACGTGTAGTCCTGGTACTGTGCGTTGTCCTGCCCGTACTGCGGTGTCGGTCCCATGTAGAACTTGGCGTGCCCGTCCATTACGGCGTAGTTCATGCCCTTGGTATGGCGGCGCGACTCGGTCCAGTTATTGTCCCCGCCGCCGCCCCAGGTCTCCACGCAGCAGTCGTGGTTCTCGGCCAGCATGATCTGCTGGGCGGGCTTGGCAATGGACGCCAGAGTGCCAATCGTGCCGACCTCTCCGGCCCAGCTCTTCCCTAGCGCCCACCATGCGGTCGTCACGTCGATGTTGGGCGCGTAGGAGGTCAGCGGCCACCGCCCCACGGGCATGTTGCCGTTGTCGCCGGTGGGATCGATGTTGGTCGCCGGATTGCCCGCCTCATCCGTCGGATAAGGCGCCGCGACGAGATAGTTCGGGCAGACGTAGATGCTGACTTTCGCGCGCAGGTCCTGGCTGTTGCTGCCGCCGTTCTTGACGTACGGGTCGATGTTGGTGAGCCAGTAGGTCTGGGGCCCGCCCGCGGGGCTGCGCTGGGCCGTCATCGGATTGGCCTCATCATAGTCCTGGACATACATCAGCCACCCCAGGTCCAACTGCTTCATGTTACTCAGACACGAGGTCTTGCGCGCCATTTCCCGCGCCTGCGCAAAGACCGGGAACAGGATAGCGGCCAGGATCGCAATGATTGCGATAACTACAAGGAGCTCGATGAGGGTGAAGCCGAACCGACTGGATCTTTGGAACATGGTGTGCTCCCCTTATCCGGCGGCGTCCCCCGGGATCGCCGCCCTGGCGCGTGTGCCCGGCCACGAGCGGCCGGATACATGAACAGAATCTAATACGGCCCAGTTGCCTGTTCGTCTCTAAGGACAGAATCCCCTGCTACCGATTCTATCTCAATACGAACTTTTCTTTTCAGTTTGCAAGTCCTCCACGGTGTTTCCCTGCGTGTTGGTGCAAGTTATCGGCCTGCTTCGGGACTCCTGCCTCCTCACTACTGACTACGGACTGCTGACTACGGACTACCGACCACAGGAAGCCTCCGGCCCTCCACCGAATCTCACCGCATTCCACGGCAGGAGGCCGCTTTCGGGTGGCTGTTCGGGCGGTAACGGAGGAAGCGCAGATCCAGGAGACTCCGCGGCCACACGGCGTACGGTTCCGGGCCCTCTGCCTGGGACTTGTCATGGCCCTGGTGATAGTCGGTCTCACCCAGCTCCTCTCCATTGACAAGCGGGCTGCCGAGGTGGCCGGAGACGCCCCGCCGCCCGTGCCGACGGCTCTCCTGCTCCTTTACGCGATTCTCGCGCCGGTCCTGGTCCACATCGGGCGGCGGTTTGCCCTCTCCGCCCCGGAGAGCCTTATCATCTACTCCATGATGCTCGTGGCCGGCCCTATAGGCCATCAGTTCGGCATCGGCTTTGGGGTGCCGCACATGGTCGCGCCCCTCTACTACGCGCCGCAGAACCCCGGCTGGAGGGTCTTCCTGCCGGTGCTCCCCGGGTGGCTCGCACCTACCTCCGGCGAAGCCATACAGGGCTTCTTCCGCGGGACGAACGGGGCGGTACCGTGGGGCGCCTGGCTCACCCCGATGTTCGCCTGGAGCACGCTGCTGATTGCCCTGTTCTGGGTGATGCTCTGTATCAACGTCATCATGCGGCGGCAGTGGATAGACAACGAGCGGCTGGCCTTTCCGCTGGCGGCCATCCCGGTGGTACTGGCGGAGGCCGGGGCGCCGCAGCGCGCGATGGCCGGCGGGCTCCTGAGGATGCCGCTGTTCCAGATCGGCACCGCGGTCCCGCTGGTGCTGCAGCTCCCCTGGGAGCTGCACCGCTACATCCCCTCTGTACCGGCCTTTCCGCTCAAGGACGTGCTCATCGTAGACGCCTCCACACAGTTCCCCCGGCCGTGGAACGGGCTGGGGCAGCCGGCCTTCTCTATCTTCTTCTGGCTCATCGGCGTGGTCTACCTGATCCCGACGGAACTGGCCCTCAGCGCGTGGCTCTTCTATCTGATGGTGCAGGTGGAGAACGTGGTCGCGGTGATGTACGGTGCCACCGGCGAGCCGCCGGACGTCTACAGCAGCGACTTCCCGGCGAGCTACTCCCAGGGCGCGGGGGCCGCCTTCGCTCTGGCGGCCATCGCGCTCTTTACCGCCCGCCGGCACCTGCGGTCGGTCTTCCGGTTCGCCTTCGCTCTACAGGACGGGGGACGGAGGACGGGGGACGGACGGACTGGCGGCCTGAACGCGGGCGATTCCGCCGAGTTCCTCTCCTACCGGACCGCCGTGTTTGGAGCAATGGGCGGCATCGCCGTGATCCTGATCTGGCTTTGCGCCGCAGGCATGCGGGTCTGGGTGGCCGCGCTGCTCTTCACGCTCATGCTGGCCTACTTCTTCATCTTCACCCGTATCCGCGCGGAGACCGGACTGGGCATGGGGGTCATCCTCTGGCCGCGGATGCTGGACGAGGTGCTGGTGAGTGTGGTGGGCGGCAAGTACCTGTCGCTCGCGGACGTGACGGTGCTCCACTCCATCCGGTGGGTCTACTTTGGCTCCGCGACGGGGTCTGTGATGGCGGCGCAGATGGAGGGGTTCAAGCTGGCGGAGGT
>CAYNFH010000275.1:0-7696 GCA_964396385.1 uncultured Chthonomonadaceae bacterium
ACCGCGACCGTCCCTGCGGGACAGTTCCCGCGGGCCGGCTGCTGCCCCGCGTGTGCCATTGCTGCCCGCATGCAGCTTGGCTGGATTATAGAAGGCTCAAGCGGGCCGTTCGCGGCGCGGCAGGGTTGGGGTGTGCGGGTGAGCCCTGCCCGCGACGGCGGGAAGTCGGCGCCAAGCACCTGTTAGCCGGGGGGTTATGATTATTGATCAAATAGTTCCACTACGACTCGTGTCCACGGAGGTGGACACTCGGCCGCCAGGCCACCCAGCCGAGGACCTTAGTCCGACGGCCGTCCCGGTGGCCCGATAGCGGCAGTAATTCGGCAAAGCCATCAGCCCCCGGTCATCATGCCCCTCAAGCCCTGCATCGGCCGGATCTACACCCTTATTGCGCTTACCGCGCTTACCGCGCAAGACCGGAGTCCTGTCCGGTTGAGCTTGGGCCGGGGCATGCGCTCCCTTATTACGCTTTCTTCGCTTTTTACGCAAACCTCTTTCCATTACCGCACCCACGCCGGTGGTCAATCGCATCCATAATTCGGCGCCGCCACTCCTCCCCATCGCCTGGATTAGCTAATTTGAGACAATGTCTCACTCCCCCTCCCCGGAATCCGGATCTCACGACTCACGACTCACGACTCCGCCGCAACGTGGCGCCGCCGCGCCAATTTGAGACAATGTCTCACGCTAAGTTTACTGGGTGCATACCCACCACTTCACGGCTGACGGAACGCAGGGACTAAGGGCGTGGAACGGCGGGGCACCCCACCACTTTGGGCCGTCTGCCCCTCTACGCGCATTCAAACAAAGAGGACCTTCCGCCGCCGAATCGTGCAGGTCATGCCGCTCCTGAGGCGAATGGAAGCAGCATAATGGCTTTCGATGCGCGGAGGGGGACACGCGATGGGGGAGTATAAACCGCTGGATATATCGGAGTATTGCAACGCCGGGAAGGAAGTGCTGGGCACGGAACACGCGCCGGCCGCGGGTGAACAGTCCTACCACGGGCTGCCGTTCAAGATAGGCGCTCAGGATCCGGAACGGTGCCTGGTGATGGCGCGCCAGGATTCGCCCATGGGCATCCCAGTGAGGGGAGCGGCGCACTGGGTGCTGTTCGCACACGTGCTGCTCAACAGCCGCCTGCACCAGGGGGACCCGCCGGGCCGGGTTGCCGGCCACTACGAATTCGTCTACGCGGACGGCCAGCGCGTACGCGTGCCCATCCGCGAGCGGTTCGAGGTGGCGGAGGTCCCCACGGGGTGGGGTGAAAGCCCCTTCCTTGCCGTGCCGGACCGGGACGACAGCCTGCAGGACCGCTACTCCGGGGAGTGGGGGAGCACCGGATACCGCCAGACCGAGGTGCGCCAGGCGTGGCCGCGGGACTACTACCTCTGGGCCTGGCAAAACCCTCGGCCGGAGGTGGCGCTCGACCGGGTGGAGCTCTCCGCCGGGGAGCCCGGCGGCCCCACCC
The DNA here is from genome assembly GCA_964396385.1 of uncultured Chthonomonadaceae bacterium. Taxonomy (GTDB): domain Bacteria; phylum Armatimonadota; class Chthonomonadetes; order Chthonomonadales; family CAJBBX01; genus CAYNFH01. The sequence goes on from CAYNFH010000275.1 coordinate 1,472, forward strand.
TGGCGCTGGCGGGCATCACGTTGAGTCAACTAGATGAGGACCCGTTCCGCCGGGAGGCCGCCGTGCCTGTGGTGGTGACGCTTTCGGACCCCGGCGAGGAGAAGGGCCGTGTAGGGGTGGAGGTGACGGTGGACCGCGGCGTAGCCACCTACCCTTACCGCCTTCCCGCCCAGCCCACGCGGGCCTTCCTGGAGGACACACACCCCGGCTGGGGCGAGGAGCAGAATCCGAGGGATGACCGCCTCTACACGGAGGTCGCCGCCACCCCTTCCGCGACGCTGGCGGTGACCCGTGACGGGGAGGACCTGGCCCGCGCCAACTGGGGTGACCTGCGCGGGAAGGGGGCCGTGGATGGGGGCCGCGCCCGCTTTGAGGTGGTGGACGCCGGCCGCAACTGGGTTCACACCACCGTGCTGGACGACGAGACGGGCAAGCCGGTGCCGTGCCGCGTCCACTTCCGCTCTCCGGAGGGCATTCCGTACGCCCCGCATGGTCACCACGCGCACGTCAACTCCAACCTGGGCACCTGGCACATCGACATCGGGGGCGACCTGCGCCTGGGGCAGATAAGCTACGCGTACATCGACGGCAAGTGCCAGGGCTGGCTGCCTCGCGGCGAAGTGATCGTGGACGTGGCGCGGGGCTATGAGTACGAGCCGGTCAGGACCCGCGTGGAGGTCCGGCCGGGCCAACGTGAGCTGACCCTGCGGATCAAGCGGCGGGAGAACCTCAACCGCGACCGGTACTTCAGTGGAGACACGCACGTCCACTTCCTCTCTACCCAGGGCGCGCTCACGGAGGCGGCGGCGGAGGACCTGGACGTGGTGAACCTGCTGCTTTCCCAGTGGGGGCACCTCTTCACCAGCTCTGAGGAGTTCACCGGCCACGCGGCGGAGGCGGCGGACGGGCAGACCATTGTGTACGCCTCTCAGGAGAACCGGCAGCACCTGCTGGGACACCTGACTCTGCTGGGCCTGAGGGAGCCGGTGATGCCGTGGTGCTCGGATGGTCCCAGCGAGGCGGAGCTGGGCGGGAACCTGGAGACTACCATGAGCTACTGGGCGGACGCCTGTCACGCCCAGGGCGGGACGGTGGTTATCCCGCACCTGCCCAACCCCAACGGGGAGCCCGCCGCGCTCATCGCGACCGGCCGGGCGGATGCGGTGGAGTTCCTGGTCCACAACCCCTTCTTCCACCTGGAGTACTACAGGTACTTGAACGGCGGCTACCGGCTGCCCCTGGCGGGCGGAACGGACAAGATGGACAGTGGCGTTCCCGTTGGGATGTACCGGACCTACGCCTACATCCCTCCGGACCAGCCGTTCACCTACGACAACTGGTGCCGGGCACTCCGCTCCGGCAACACGTTCCTCTCCGGCGGGCCGCTGCTGCGCTTTACGGTGGACGGGCAGCCCATCGGCAGCACCGTCGCCCTGGCCCGGGACGGAGGAACGGTGGAGGTGGAGGCGACGGCCACCAGCATCTTCCCCATCCACTCTCTGGAAGTGGTAATGGGCCGTTCTTCAATTGAAAATAGAAAATCGAAAATTGAAAATCAACACGAGGTAGTCGCGTCAACAGAGGATTCCAACGGGGCCAAAGAGCTTCGCCTCCGCGCCACGTTACGCGTCCAAGGGTCGACCTGGCTCTGCGCTCGGTGCGCCGGTCCTGGCTACACGGCCATCCGCCACCACGACTCCTGGCGGCGGGGCATCATGGCGCACACCTCGCCCATCTACATCGCCTGCGGCGACGGGTACGACCTCTGCAGCCCGGAGACACTGCACTACATGCTGACGCTGCTGGACGGCAGCCTCCAGCACATCCGGCGAGCGCCCCAGTGGCGGCCGGGATCCGTCACGCACCACCACGGCGAAGCGGACCATCAGGCCTTCCTGGAGCGCCCGTTCCAGCAGGCGATCTCAGCGGTGCATAGGCGGCTGCACGAGCTGGGAATAGAGCATTGACCTGATGACCTGGTGACCTGGTGACCTGGTGACCGCGCTACGAGTCCTTGTCACCCTGTCAGTTCTTCAGGCGGCCATCGGGATGGCGGGCGCGCAGAGGAACTCCTCCGCCAGGCGGTTGAACCGCTCCGGCTCCTCCTCATGCGGGCAGAGCGCGCTGCGGTCGAAGACGGTCAATGCGGTGTCTGGCCGGATCTCCCGGATGGTCTCCGCATCCTGCAGCGGAGGCTTGGCGGCCAGGCGGCCCCACGCCAGATGCATCCGCTGGCGTACCTTTGGAATGACGCCTCGAATATCTACGTTGAGCAGGCCTGAGAGCCGCGACCGCTCGACGTAGGGGGCGTTGGGCCGGTGGCTCACCCAGTAGTGCGCCTCCACCAACTGCGGGCCGGCGAACAGCTCGTTGGAGTAGACGTCCTCCTGCAGATGCTCCTGGATGGCGCTCCGGGAGGTCACGCGGTCCGTCAGCGCCGCGCCCACGAGAGGTGCCTGGAGCATCCCGTACGCCAGCCCCGCGAGCGCGGGCGGACGGTGGGTGGAAATGCCGCACGGCGCGACCAGCAGCAGCCGCTCGATGAGACCGCGACGCTCGTACGCCAGGTGGGCCAGGTAGCTCGCTCCCAGCCCGCTGCCTACCACGCGCGCCTCCGGTCCGACAACATTGAAGAGAAAATCGCTCAGGAACTGGATGTAGTCGGAAGCGTGGTAGGGATTCGGCCTTGCGTCGGAGAGCCCGTATCCGGGCAGGTCTACGGCGTACACGCTCATGCAGGAGCCCAGCGCCTCCACGTTCTGCCGCCACTCCAGGCAGCTCGCACCCACGTCCGGCATGTGGACCAGGAGCACCGATGGGCCGGCGCCAAAGCGCCGGTAGTGTACGCGGTGACCGTGCCACGTAAAGAACTGTGACGTGCCTGGAAGCTCGCTTATGAGTGGTGGTGGGGGTGCGGCAGGGCTCTGCGCGGTGGCCGAAGTATCTCTCCGCAGGCGGATAGCGTGATGAGACATCAAGATCTCCTCTGGACAAACTGCACGACGGAAGACGGCGGACCGATTCCGAAATCCGTCTTCCGTCTACCGTCGTTCGTCAATCCGGTACAGAAATAGACCCCCCGCCGCCTTCAGATGTTCCGAAGCGGGCAATTCGGGACATGCTGAGAAGGACACACGGTCCCGCGCTCCGAACCTAACACGTGTCATCTTTCGTCAACCAAGGAGCTTCCAATGACAGACACTGAGCAGACCACGCCCACCACCGCCACAGATCCGCCGGTCGTAGGCACAAACGACGAGTGCAACGCCGTCCCCACCACGGCCTCCCAGGGCGGCGCGGCGCTGGCCGCTGACCTGGGCGCCGACGAGACCGGTGACACGGGCGGCGGCATCACGGCGGGGAAAGTTACCGGCAACGACACCGCCACCACGGGGGACAGCATTCCCGGTGGGGTATCTACGTCTACCCAGAACGGCTAATCGTCGCCTAGTACCTCGGGGGACCCTGGTCGAGCGCGAGGAGACGAATGGACGCGGCCAGGTCCCGCGTGGAGCGCTGCTGCACCTGGTACAGCGGAACGGAGAGCCGCCGGTCTCCGACGATCACGGTGACCGTCCTATCGGCCGATACCGTAGTGGTGATGGATCCTGCGGGGATGCGTATCCAGATGTGACCGTTGCGGCACGCCATCTCGATGGCGGTCCGCAGTTTTTTCAGTAAATACTCGTCCGGCATCTCGTCCCGGTGGCTCCTCTAACGTTCGTCTGTGCGGCGAGCGTGTACCAAGCCAGATTATCGGTATAGGAGCAACCCGTCCTCACCCGGCATCAATACCATGCAATGTCCTCGCTGCGGATACGTCCTCGGCCCCTTTGATGAGCAGTGCCCACGCTGCGCCGGCCTCCAGCGCGCACAGGCGGCAGCCCCCCAGGCGGCCGTTCCACCGCCGCACCCGTACAAGATCTGCCCCCGCTGCTCCCAGCCGGCGGTGATGGAGCGGACCGCGTGCGGCCGGTGCGGCCAGCCGTTCTACGCCGCCCCTGCCGGCTACGCAGTGGACCCTTTCTCGCCGTCCCGGGCAGACCCCCGTGCCGTCCGCCTGGTGCTGGCGGTGCTCGCGATATGTCTGGCCTTCGTCGGCTATGCGCTAGTCGTCGCGCTACGCGTTCCAGGCGGGAGCCGCGGGGAGGCCGGCTCGGGGCTCGTCCTCAGCATGGCCCCCTCCACTGGCGCGGGATCGGGCCTCACCGGCGCCGCGGTGGACAGCCGTCAGATAGAGAACCGGCTCCTCTCCGCCTCCGCGGTCACCGGAGGGGACCTGGAGGTGAGCCTGGCCTGGAACACCCTGTCGGACCTGGATCTGTCACTCAGGGATCCCTACGGTGAGCTCATCTGGGCCAAGCACCGCCAGTCTCAGAGCGGGGGAGTGCAGGACGTGGACGCGAATCCCACGCTGCTCACTATGGAAGGCATTCAGCAGGCAGAGGCGGGCCAGGTTCCGGGCCGGGAAACGCTGCTCCCGCTCCCGGACTTCCTGGTAGACCCGCCGGCTGACATCGCGCCGCTCTTCAGCTCCGGAGGCTCCGTCTTCAGCTTCGGCGCCTCCGACTCACGGGTGCCAAGCCGGTGGACCCGCTCGCCCGTGGAGCACATCTACTTCGCCCATGCTCCCAAGGGCACCTACACCGTGTTCGCCCACTGTTACTCGTGGCGCGAGCCCAACCACAGCCCCCTCCCGTACACCGTGGAGATCCGCACGCGCAACAAGGCTTTTTCGCACGTCAGCTCCACCATCGGCCCCGCCAGCTACGTGGGGGACGGTGCCGGCGCCGTCCAGGTCTGCCAATTCACCGTGCGGTAATGGCCGGGACAGCCTCGTTTTTGATCCCTTGTAGGAGTTTTGTAGGAGTCGTCCCTTATCATAGAGGGTGAGGACGGCGCGATGTCGCGCCTCCCAGCCCATCGAGTGGCGCCCTCCGGATGGTCGGAGTCGCGTCCCCTGGAACTATGTTAAGGAGCAACTTCATGCGTTTCACGGCACGTCATTTGCGGCTCTTGGCCATACCGCTGGCCACCGGTATCGCCGCGCTGCCCGCCGCAGCCCAGAAACCGAGGCCGAAAGCCACGCACGCCACGGCCCAGAAGCCAAAGTCCAGCGCCGCCGGCCAGACCGTGGGCCACGGCCAGCTTGCCGGCGGCAACGGCCGGTTCGGGACCGTATACAGCCTCAAGAGCGGCTTCAACTTCGAGATACTGGACGCTCGCTATACGCTGGAGCCATACAAGGCCTACGAAACGCTCATCGCGGGCACGGACGAGAAGCTGCTCGTAGCGGACATCGCCATTAAGAACGCCAGCAAGGGAGACAACTTTTTCAACACGGACAGCATGTTCACCCTGGTGGACTCCAAGAACCAGATCTACCAGGGCGGCAGTCTGGGGCTGCAGAGTGCGGGCAGCAAGGGGCCCGAGACCACCCTGCGTCCCGGACAGGGCCTCGGACAGCCCGACTTGAAGGACCCCCTGACCGTCGCCTGGAAGCTCCCCGCCAAGGCCCGAATCGTGAAGATCATGGTCAACCAGACGCGCGTGGGCACCAGCGAGGAGGTCTTCCGCTACTACATCGCGGGCGCCACCAAGGCCGAGGCCGGGGCGGAAGGGGACCCCAAAAACGTGATCGCGCCGCTGCCGGACAACGTGCGGGATCCCTCCGATTCCTCCGGCGCGGTGGCCCTGGACGAGGGCAAGGCGACGGTGGGCACCTATGTGCCGTCCGGCTACTTTGCCGTCAAGCTCAATGGCTTCAGCTACTCCACGGACCCGCTCAACGGCAATCCACCGGACGAGGGCAAGAAGTACGCCATCATGAACCTCACGGTCCAGAGCCTAACGGATAAGGAGGTAGGCATGTTCGACGCGCAGGGCGGCGATTCTCCGTTGTATGAGCTCACGGACTCGGACGGCGAGCGGTACCGTCCGGCCTTCTACCGCAAGGCGCGGCTGGATGAGGATACGGACCACACCTTCAAGAAGGGCGATGAGTACACATTCCGCGCGGTATTTATGGTTCCGAAAGACGTCACGCTGAAGAAGGTGGTTATCGGCACGGGCGGTTCCCGCAAGTGGGCCATCGATCCGGCCGAGCTTTTCAAGTAACGCGAGGCCCGCGCTCTGCATTCCGAGCGCCCCATTGTCATTCCGAAGGAGCCAAGCGACTGAGGAATCTGGCCGCTCTGTCCCGGAGGCCAGATTCCTCCCTTCGGT
>CAYNFH010000276.1:0-7695 GCA_964396385.1 uncultured Chthonomonadaceae bacterium
GGGAGGCTCGAAGGCTACAAGGAGATCGACCGGAAACAGCTTCCATCTGAAGCGTTGAACCGCACCGGGCTTTATAGGAAGTATCTACTTGGCCAAAACGATTGTGCTTACGAATAATGTGGATGCCTCCGTAGTGGAGGGCTTCGGCGACGAGTGGTCGCGATTCGATCAGTCCGCCTTGGCGAGCGAGGAGCTCATTGAGCTCTGGCAATCTTATTTCCAAATCTTCCCTTGGGAACGTCTGCCTGAAAACGCCGCCGGGTTCGACTTGGGCTGCGGCTCCGGACGGTGGGCCAGGCTCGTGGCGCCCCGCGTCGGCTATCTCCACTGTATCGATCCGAGCCGACGGGCTCTCGAAGTCGCGAGGAGCAACCTGTCCGGGCAAGCGAACTGCTCCTTTCATTGCGTAGGAGTCGACGCCATACCTGTTCCGGACCGCTCCATGGACTTCGGATACTCGCTTGGCGTGCTTCACCACGTTCCGGACACGGCGGCGGGATTACGTGCCTGCGTAGCAAAGCTCAAACCGGGAGCCCCGTTCCTGCTCTACCTGTACTATCGGTTCGACAACAGGCCCGCATGGTTCCGGACGCTGTGGCGCGCCAGTGACCTGGGCCGGCGGGCCATCTCCCGTCTGCCTTTGCCGTTGCGGTATGGAGCAAGCCAGATAGCGGCATTGGGCATCTACTGGCCCGCTGCGCGGGCGGCCCGGCTTGCGGAGGCGCTCGGCCGAAACGTGGAAAGATGGCCCTTGTCAGTCTATCGGCATCGAAGCCTCTATGTCATGAGGACGGACGCGTTGGACCGGTTCGGAACTCGCCTGGAGCAGCGTTTCACCCGCGAAGAGATCCGGCGGATGATGGAGAGCGCGGGCCTGCAAGATATTCAGTTTGCCGATGCACCTCCCTACTGGTGTGCCGTCGGCTCAGCCAGCCGTCCCGGGGGCCATCGGCTCTGAATACTACCCTGAATAACGAAAGTAGCCGGAGCGCGGCTCGCTGCGACACAGCGCGGAGCGGGCTCTATATCTGCTATTTTGGCTTGCGAGAGCCACTCGTGCAATCCCAAGTGCTCCCGTACTTGCGCGGATTGCGCCACGCGGGAGTGCGGATCCACCTGCTCACCTTTGAGCAGGTCCATCCATGCAACTGGCCAGCGGGCGAGCGAAGTGAGCACGAGCGAGAGCTTGAGGAACATGGCATCGCCTGGCATTTTCTTCGCTACCACAAGCGTCCCTCGCTGCCGGCCACCATGTACGACATCGCATCTGGCGCGATAGTCGCAGCCCGCCTGGTCCGGAAACACAATATAGGATTGGTTCATGGTCGAGCGCACGTGGCTTCCGCCATGGGAGCGCTCGTGAAGCGGCTTACACACGCGCGGCTCCTCTTCGACATCCGCGGCTTCAATCCGGAGGAGTACGTCGACTCCGGTATCTGGGCGCCCGGCGGGCTGAAGTACAGACTCGCCAAGTGGGCTGAGAAGTCGACCCTTCGTGCCGCGGACGGCTTTGTGGTGCTAACCAAACGGGCACACGAGATACTCTTCTCGGGGCAAGGGTCGGTCGACCTCAGAGGGCGCCCTGTTGAGGTTATCCCGTGCTGCGCGGACTTGAGACGCTTCAGGGGACCCGATACTCAAAGCCGGGCCAACGTGAGAGCGGCACTTGGATTGGCCGATGGCCCGGTGCTCGTATACCTCGGCTCCCTGGGGTCTTGGTACCTAACGCACGAGCTTGCGCAGATAATCGTAGCCGCCCAGAGGCAATGGATCGGCGCGGCGGCGATGGTCCTCACTCAGTCGGACGGCGAGCTCATCGCGGGTCCGCTGAGGGAGCTAGGCGCGGACATGAACCGGGTGCATGTGCGCAGTGTACGACCAACAGAGGTGCCCTATTACCTGAGTGCGGCAGACGTGGGGGTATCCATGATTCGGCCCGCGTATTCGAAGCAGTCATCATCGCCTACTAAGTTAGCCGAGTACCTTGCGAATGGATTGCCGGTTCTCTGTAATTCCGGCGTTGGAGATGTGGACGCGGTCATCCAAGAGGACCGGGTAGGGGTCCTCTTAACGAAGTTGAACCGCGAAGCCTACGCCGTGGCGTTGGACGAGGTTGGACGACTGCTGTCGGAGCCTGATCTGGCCGCGCGCTGCCGTCAATCGGCTCGGAGCAGGTTCGATCTCGAAGAGGTCGGCTGGACCCGGTACGTAAGACTATACGAGCGCGTGCTTGGTGAGCCTAAGCAGGTAGTAAAAAGTGATTTGACAATGGTTGGAGGTTCACGGTAGCCTTCCCAGAGGTGAAGTACCGTGGACCGGCCGAAATTAAGTCCCAGCCAGGAGCGCAAACTCCAGCGGCAGTTACAGCAGGCCAGTGATGTTCGTGTGTACCGACGCACCTTTGCTGTCCTGGAGTTCTGCCGCGGCCGTTCTGTTTCAGAGATTGCCCGAAGCCTGGGCGTGACGCGCCAGAGCGTTTACAACTGGATCGCGGCGTACTCCGAACCGAAGGACCCGTGTGCGCTTGAAGATGAAGCCTGCCCTGGCCGCCCCCGGCTGTGGACAGAGGAGCGGCGGTCGCTTCTGAGAAGGCTACTTCATACCTCTCCCGAGCCGCTGGGCTACTTCGCCACAAGCTGGACCGTAGCGCTGCTTGCGGAGCAGATAGAGCTAAAGACGGGCGTTTGCCTCTCGGACGCATCGCTGCGCGGGGAGCTGCACCGGCAGCGGTGCGTGTGGAAACGGCCCCGCTACGTGCTGGCTCCCGACGCAGAAAGGGAGAAAAAAACGCTCTCTGATATGCTCCGTAAGCAGGCTGGGGGCGAGCGTGCTCCTCTTTGCAGAGGATGAGACCGACCTTCTGCTGTTTCCGCCGCTTCGGGCAGGATGGGCCAGAGTGGGTGAACCCGTGCGGGTGCCTCTGCACGGGTATAACGCTCGGCGGGTGGTCTTTGGAGCGATGGAGCTCCGTAGCGGAGAACGGGTCTTTGTTGAGTGTGAGCGGCAAAGAAGCGCGGATTTCCAGGCGCTGCTCTGGGCAGTACGCCAAAAGCACCTGGACCAGGAGATTGCGATGCTCCTGGACGAAGACCCTAGCCACACGGCCAAGGCATCTCTGGCGCTCGCCTGCCAACTCCAGATACGGCTTCTGTGGCTGCCCAAACGGGCGTCAGAACTCAACCCCATGGACACTCTCTGGGGCCATGCCAAAGACGTAGTCTGTGCCAACAAGCAGTACGAGAGTATCGACGAGCAAGTCCATCGGTGTGTAGAGTTCCGAAAGAGACTCTCGGATGAGGAGGAGCTCAGCCTCGCCGGGATATGTTTACCCGATTTCTGGCTGAAGAACGCGTTGTCAAAAGACTTTCTACGACCCGCTTAGGCGAGCAGCCGCCGGCAACGCAGCTCCGTTCCCTGAAGTGAGAGCCCTCGGACTCGCGGGCAGAAATGGCCGCTCACAGAGCCTATAGAATGCCCAGGCAAAGGCCAGACAGACCGTGAGCTCTAAGGACGCGGCTAACAACGGCGACAATGAGAGCGCAGTTCGTCCCGCGCTTATGATTGCCATATGGGTCAGGTACAGGGAGTACGAGAAAAGACCGACAGAGGCGGCCCACCGTAGCGCCGCGGGGCGGGCGGCACCGGATGTATGCTGCTCCCACAGTACAAATCTCCATACGAGTGGTACAATCCCCACTGCCATCAACGGCGGAATAGCGTAAGTGGTCGCCTCAAGGATTGCGTGGTGCGCCGCACCCGCAAAGATGTTGGCGCTGTAGAGGCACAGTACCCCTGTCCACGCGAAGAGGGGAAAACTGCGACTCCGGACCAACGCCGGCAGCTCGACTATTCCGACCGTCGCTTCGGCCGTCATAGCCCCCACGGCCCAGATGAACCAGTACCAGAGCGCGAGCGAAGTGTAGTCCATCCCGGTCACGTGGTGGCGGTTTAGAAGTCTGAATCCGATCTGGACCATTGCTTGATTCAGGAGGCATATCGACAGAGTGCGGGTCCACCCAAGGCGCATGCGGATCGGCCGGAGGAGGAAATAGGCAAGATACAGTTGCTCCTCGATTGCGAGAGTCCAGAATACGGGACAGATTGCATAGACTGTCGAGGGGCTGAAGTTATGCAGCATAAGAAGATGGAGAACGAGATTCTTGCCTGTAAGTCCCTCGCCCCGCGGCCCGATGACGAGCGGCGGAAGAACGATGTAAAGAACCACGGCGGCCAGGTAGGCAGGGTAAAGCCGGCGCACTCGGCGATTCCAGAAGGCAAGGAATCCCTGGGACGGGTTCTGGCCCGCGGAGTACTCTCTTGCCCATCGAAGGTGAATACAGAAGCCGGAGAGGACAAAGAACAGATAAACGCCGGCATAGCCCACTACCTGAGCCGCATCGGCAACACGTGTGCCCAGCGTAAGGTGGTATATAACGACACCCAGGGCAGCCGCCGCCCGGAGGCAGTCAATCGCCTGAAGTCGGGTATTCAAGACTTTCGGCCGATCCTTCCCATCAGGAACGCACAGTGCGTCTCGACTGGAAGCAACGTCCGCAGGACGCATCGGAGCCGGGCCAAGGGGGAGCGAAGAATGCAGTATCACGGCGTCTGCGTCAGGCGGTGAGGCCACCGCGCCAATGCTAAGCAGACGTACAATAATCTGCGCAGGTTCCCGCATTATGGCGGACAGCGCGGCGTGTGCCCGGCCGAGGAATCCCCGCGGGGAAAGACTGTGAGCGCGGACATTGTATCGATATATGCCCGCTGCCGGGTGGCCGCTCCGGCGGATGTAAGGTACTGGGTACTGGTCAAGTCGGAGACTGTCCCGTCCGGTCCCGCCTTCGTCACAACCGGCTGCTTGGACGCCGGCGGCCTCCACCCCGGCGCCGAGAGCCTGTCCAGCGCGACGCCGCTCACGGCTGGCACCTATACGGTCTGGGCAAAGCTCCCCACTTCGGCTGCCCCTCAATGGCACACGGGCTTCCTTTTCCACCCCGCCACCCCGATGGAACCGGCCGCCATGAGAGATATGCGTTTGGAGGTCCAGTTTTCCATCGATCCGGACCCCTCCGGCGTCTTCCATAGGGTTGCCGGGCCGCCGGAGGAGCTCGGCCCGACCTACCGATGGCCGCATCCCCAATATGCGGCGATGCTGATCCGCATGCCCACGGCCCCCACTCGGGAAGCGCTCACTCAGGTGATGAGTTTTACGGAGTGGGCGCGCGCCAGACTGGGACTCTTAGCTGGTCCCGCACTGAAGCCACCTCCCCATCTGTCGCGGCTGCGGATCGGGACCTGGGCGATGCTGGGAAGCCGGGTGGCGAGCGGCAACGTCACGCGGGAGCGCGCGGATCTGGACTTCCGGATCTGGGAAGCGCTGGGCATTAACCAAGTCACCGTCGAGAACCTGGCGGACCCGGACTTCCAGTCACTCGCCGGAGCTCATGCGGTGGTTGATTCGAGCCTCACGGCATGGGCCGACAACTGGCGCTACACACCCGAACACCTCAGCCACAAGTACGATTTGGAGGCAGGGGAGACGCCGGAGCGGTGGATAGGCCGCGTGCTGCCGGACTTCTACCGGAGGTCTTCTGCCGAAACCAGAACCCGTCGCCGGTGGCAGGCCCAGGTTGCGACCCACGTAAACCTGGGAGATGAGATCATGCCCGCGATAACCGCGGCCGAGATCGTGGCTCGTCCCGCGATCCTGGCCGAATTTCAGGCGTTCGCGGCGCGTATTCCCGGCATCGGTCCCAACCCGCTGCCGCTGGACGACCGCTCCAAGTTGGCCGACCCGGCCGCAGCGCGCCGGTTCTATGCCACGCACTCCTATACACAGGACTACACGCGCCGGTACTATGCCACCGCCGCCCGGGCCGCCAAAGCCGAGTTCCCGCAGGCACGCCTGGTAGCGCCTAACTTTCAGGCGGGGCCCATGCAGTATGGCTTCCTGGGGAACGACAACGACGTTGCTCACGGCGCGCTGGACCTCTTCCGGATCTCCACCGGCCTCTCCGGCGCGCTGACAGAGGACTGGACTCCTGCAACAGACCTTGGGCTCTCCCGCATAGCCTGGGGATGCGAACTGATGCGGGCGTGCGCACGGACCAACGGTGGACCGCCCTCCGTCTACCTGGTCGGCGGCAGCCGGCTGCGCCAGCGCATGTACACTGCCCTCATGAGCGGCATCCGCGACATCGGCCTCTACCTCTATGGGCCCATCAGCAACATCGGTCCGGCGTGGGGAGACGACGCGACCGCTTACACGGAGATCGCACAGACCACGCGAGAGCTCAAGCCCTATGAAACGTTCATCGCCTCGGCGCGAGTCCGTCCCACACGGGCCGCCGTGCTGGTGAGCTTCGCCACCGATCTGCTCCAGCCCCCCGGCAACCTCTACTGCTTCCCCGAGCGCCAGCACCTCTTCGCCGGCCTGCGCGGCCAGGGTGTCGCCGTGGACCTGATAGGGGAACAGGACGTGCTGAATGGAGCTCGCATGGCTCGCTACTCCGTGCTGTACCTTTCGGATCCGAACACGCCTACCGCCGTGCAGACAGCTATCGCCAACTGGGTCCAGAACGGGGGCCGGTTGTGGGCCGAGGTGGGCGCGGCCTGCTGGGACGAGTTCAACCGGCCCTGTGACTTACTGGACCCGGTCTTTGGCGTCCGATCCCGGCGCATGGTGAAGCAGTCGGACTGGCTCCAGCCCACCTCGTGGGGATATCAGCCGGGCGTGAGCCGGTTCGCCTACAAGCAGGTCGATTCCATCCAGCCGTCTGCCCCCGGCGTGCTCCCCGGTGTCTGCCCCGCCTGGGGCGCGCGGATGGAGTGCGAGGTTGATAGAGGCAAGGTTGTCGGCCAGTACGGAAGTGGAGACCCGGCCGCAGTCCTCCACGCGTACGGCAAAGGAGAGGCGCTCCTCGTGGGGGCTCTGGTGGGCGAGGCGTACATCCGCGCCCGCTACCCGGAGCGGCCCGCCTCCAGTCCCTTAACCTTCAACCGTCAATCCTCAAGAGTTCTCAGCCAGGGTGCTGAGATTGCGCGCTACGCCAGCCTCATGGCCGGCCGGGCGAAGGTAGCACGCCCGATGATACTCTCGCAACCGGGAATCCTGTCCGCGGTCCTGGATGCACCGCAAGGCTCCGCCATACTGCTCGTGAACGGCCGCGAGACGTCTGTTGGGGCACTGACAGTCCAGCTCAAGCTGACCGCCCCTATTAAGTCGGTCAGGTCCGCGGTGCGCGGGAAGCTTCCGGTGCGCGTGCAGAACGGCCGGGCGGAAGTGACGCTACCATTCGAAGATGCCGATCTGCTAGTGTTTGGCGCTGACTCCGTCCGAAAGCGGGCAGCGTAATCTGTATGAGTTTGCCCGCACGGCCATTTAGCGCGTGGCCCCTTCGCCCGGGAGCCAGCCGGCGCGATTGCGGACGGCTTGGGTTGTTCTGTCTGCAAGGCCGAACCCATGGTAAACTAGGGTCGAATGCGGCAGATCCCCTGTAACGCACGTGCATACGATGCATTCAGCTCCCTTACTTCGGCCTCTTTGAAGTAGGGACGCAAACTCTCACGCGGCGCTAATCCCTCGGCGCGCGTGCGTCCGGAAGCTGGAGAGGAATATGGCAGTAGCCCCACTATCGGAACAGTCCCTGAGCTATCTTGTGACCGGAGGAGCCGGGTTCATCGGCTCTCATCTTG
>CAYNFH010000277.1:0-7662 GCA_964396385.1 uncultured Chthonomonadaceae bacterium
TTTACACCACGGATCTTACGCAGTTGAACTCCAACCTGGGTTCCACGCCTGTGTGTCCCTCCGGCGGCACCTACAGCGTGGCCATCAGCACGGGCGCCAGCACCGCCAACAACGGCAAGACTGTTCCGAGCGGCGGCCTGGTGATCTCCTGCAGTCAGACCGGCCATGGTGTGTTTGCTCCGGGTATCGACAGCCAGTAGTTAGAGGCTGCCGCAAAGGCGCAAAGGGCGGTCCTTCCCACAAGGAGGGACCGCCCTTTCTTCGTATGGCTGCCGTCATGGGTGTGCGCGCAGGGTGCCTGTGATGCCGCGGCCTTCTGTGAGAACGTACGCCTTCACGTAGGGCTGGACCACGTTCCGCATATGATCCCACGCGCCGACTGGTGCGCTAGTCTAAAGCAGCCACGTTCTGCTCGCAGGCGGAGTTTTGCGGACCGATGATAGAACCTCTGCACAGATGCTGGTGGTCTGCCAAGCGGCGGACCGAGTTGGAGTATTCCGGCGGTGTGCTTCGCAGCAGCGGCACTTCTCTCCCCGTGCTGTTCGCGCCGTTTGTGGGACAGCCGCTCCACTGGCTCACCTGGGGCTACGGGCCATTTCCGTCGGGGAACTTGCCGGAGAACTTGCTGCTGCTTGCGGTGTCCGCATCCGAACCGTCACCCTCTGCCGAACAGACGTGGTAGAAAGTAGTAAGCGCCGGACGCGACAATGGACCCGCGCGGGAATGCTACGGGTAGAGGGTGGCGCCGCGACCTTCGAGCCGCCAACCGGCGCGCGGAGTAGCCGCCAGGATCCCGGCGGAACAGACCGGTGAGGCCGCCCCCGACCGGGCGAGGCCGCCGGCAGAGTTGCCGGGGCCCTGGCATGCGGCAATTTGACACGCGCGTGTCAAGTTCCGCCAGCGTGTTTGCGCGTGCCACACCCAGGCGGACGGCCCAAACCGCGGGAGAGCCCCGCCACACGCGGGGCAGCAGCCGGCCTACCGGAACCTGCTATGAGATTGCCAGGCTGCATGCTAGCACTAGTGCCGCACGCGAGGCAGCAGCCGGCCCGCGGGAACTGTCCCGCAGGGACGGTCGCGGTTCCGGCGCTGCCTGCGAAGCCCGCGCAGCGGCTCGTTATGAGGGGAGGCTGAGGGGGCGAATGAAGCCCCCTCAGCGGGAGCACGAGGGCAGAGCCCTCGGAACAGGGCCGCGGGAGCCAGAGGGCAGAGCCCTCGGAATCTGCAGGAGCACGAGGGCGGGAGCCCTCGGAACCGGACCGATGGTGACGACCCCATGCCGCCCACACCGTTTCGCTCGCAGCTTATCTCGTCGGTCTAATGCGGAGCCTCGCTAGGCTTCCCCGCATCGGGCCTTGAGCACCGCCTGCCAGGCGGCGTCTGCCAGGTCGTCCGGAGGAAGAGTGGCGTCCAGCACCTGGTCCGCGCAGTCAGAGGCCCGCTGCTGCGCCTCATAGAGGCGGTGTATCTGCTCCCCCAGATAGTCCTCCAGGAAGAGCAGGACGTCCGCCCCCGCCCGTCCCTCGCGCAGGAGCTTGCGCGCGAGCGCCACGTCCAGCGGCAGGTGCAGGTGGATGGCGTAGTCAATCAGGGGCGCGATCTCCGCCCGCTGCCGCCCCCATGGCTCCTCTAGCACGATCAGCGACGCCGCTTCCGAGCGCCGGCCCGCCGGGGAGACGACGGACCTCCCCTCGCGCAGAGACCGCAGGTCCTCCACCAGGCGCGGTATCCGGATGAAGGCGCTGGGGTCGCAGCCGCCCGCAATCCACTCCGGCAGGTCGCACGTCCAGGCGCCCTCCGCCCGGTAGTAGTCATCGTAGAAGAGGATCGTCCCGGGTCCACGCTCCGCCAGCGCGTTCACCAGCGTTGTCTTGCCCGCGCCGCTCGCTCCGCTCACCGCTATCACAAAACGCTCTTTCAAACGCGCGGCCTTTCTCCAGGCGAACGGGCCGGCCGGAAGTCTTCGGCCGGCCCCACGTGCAACATGTTTCGTCCCTGCGCTTGACTCTCCCCGTCCGGCACGCTGTAATCTACTCTCGTGAGATCACAAGTAACCGCTCCCCAGGAGGAACCCGCTTGATCCAGACGGTCGATGAGCTGCGCGGCCTCCTGCAGAAACTACGCGGCGAGCGAGAGATCGCCCTGGACTGCGAGTTCCACGGCGAAGGACGGTACCGTCCCGAGCTGCACCTGGTGCAGATCGCCACCCGGGATTCGGCCGCGGCTATTCCCGGCGAGCTGGACCTGGCTCCGCTGGGAGACATGCTCGCGGACCCCGCCGTGAGGAAGGTTTTCCATGCAGGCGAGGAAGACCTCCGCCTGCTGGCGCGCGCCACCGGTAAGCCCATTCGCAACGTGCTGGACACGCAGATTGCCGCCGCGTTCGCCGGGTATGGCGCATCTCCCTCTTATGCGGCGCTGGTGGAGCGGATTCTCGGTGTCGCTCTCCCCAAGGCGCACCAGTACAGCAACTGGGCGGCGCGTCCCCTCTCCAAAGAGCAGCTAGAGTACGCACTGAACGATGTCCGCTACCTGCCGGCGGTTGCGCAGGCCCTGGAAGAGGAGCTTGACCGGCGCGGTCGGCTGCAGTGGGCCGCCGAGGCGACGGAGGAGATGGTCGCCAGGGCCTTCTCGCCGCCGGACCGCTCGCGGCTCTACCTGAAGCTGGGCCCCATCCACTCCCTGTCGCGCCGGCAGCTTGCCATTCTCAGGGAAGTGGCGGCCTGGAGGGACCAGCGCGCGGAGGCCACCAACCGCTCTCTGGGCCGGGTAGCCCTGGACGAAGCCTTGAGGCAGTTGGCATTCCGGCCTCCGCGGCACGTGGAGGAGCTGCGCAAGGTACGCGGGATACACGACCACCATGGCCTGTTCGCCGCGGTGGAGCGGGCGCTGAAGCTGCCGGACGACGCCTGCCCGCCTCTGCCGGAGCAGCGGACGGAGGACGAGCGGACGGAGTTGGCATCAGCACTGCTCGGCGTAAGCCTCCGGCGGCTAGCCCGCGAGCTGGACCTGGCGCCCTCCGCGCTGGCGAACCGGGCGCAGCTCGACGCTCTGGCCGCCTGGCATTTTGCCGGCCGCCCGGATCCTCCGCCGGACATCCGCCTCCTGACCGGTTGGCGTCGGGACGCAGCAGGCGAGCTGCTCCTCGCCGTCCTGGACGGCCGCTACACCCTGCGCGTGGAAGCCGCCTCCCCGGACGGCATCGCGCTGGAACCCTTTCAGCCTTGAGGAGCGCCCATGCGGTTCGGGTGCAGCTCCGCGCCGTGGTGACCATGGGCTCTCCCAGTGCCGTTGCTCCTGGCCCGGGCCGGTTAATGCGAAGGCTGCTTCAAGACCGGGACGACCAGATCGATCGGATATGGTTTGAGGTACGCCGTTTCCCGGACCACAAGCGTAAGCGTCGGGATTCGGGCCGGCGGGTGCTGCGGGAGGTCGAAGCTGAACTGCTTGGTATCTTCCGGCCCAATCAACAGCCCACCGGCCCAACCTGTCCGTCTGTATCCGCCGGCCCGCACGACGCTCAGATCGATGGCCCTCCTGTGCTTCCGGTATAGAGGTGAGCTGGGAAGGCGCAGGCTCATCCAGCCGGGCGCCACCTTCACAAGCAGGTTCATGCCGGACGTAACGGTGGGGTGATTGGGATCCATGTTCTGCACCGGGAGTGTAATGGTGATGCCGCTCGGGGTCTTGGCGAACTGGGCCCGGGCGACGCGGAAGAAGACGCTGTCTTCGTGCCTTACAACCTCGATATCGTGAAACGTCACCTGCTCGTCGTAGTTATCGAACGGAACCACAGCTCCCTGGAGGCGCGCGTAGCGGTCGTACATCCAGTACGGCGCGAACCGATGCGCCTCGACCTCCGCGCCTGACTTCGGATCGATCGGGTTCTCTTTAGCGCTTGAGGGCTCGGGCTTGTAGGCGACAGACTCCCACTCGTTCCAAACGCCGGTTATCCGCAGGTCGCGCCCGTAGGGCCTGTTCGGGGCGCCGGTCGCCTTCAGGGAGTACCGAATGCTATGGCGGTCGCTATCCGATCCCGGCCAGTCTTCGCGGTAGGCCCATCCTCGTACCGTTATCCCGGGGACTCGCACTGTACTCCGGATCCTCGGATGAACCAGCATGTGGCGCATCCGGGGCAGATGCGTTATTCGCCAGCGTACGGTTGCTCCTCGCCTGTCATGAAGAAGGATGTCCGCGTAGCGAACCGCGTTGGGGTAGCCTGGCCACAGGTAGGCGAAGAGCAGGTTGGGCTCGCCCGTAACCCTGGGCGGCTTCCTGTCCGATAGATGGAACTCAAGCTCCGGCCTCCAGGGGACACCGATATGGTCGCCCGTCGATAGGCGCGCAGTGATTGTGATGGCGTCTCTTAGGACGCTGGCCTTGGTCCCGCTGCCCTGGATGGGCGCAAACGGCGCTCTGATCCAGAAGGCGGTGCCGTCCGCCCCGTTGCCTACGATAAAGCCGTCGTACTCTCTGCCCGGGCCGAGCTTGAGCTTGCACTCGCCGCCCCAATCCGTCCGTTGGACCGCCAGGAGCGTGTAGCCACTCTGTCGGCGCGGCGTGCTCGGATCCAGCCGGGCCGGAGGTCCGGCGCCCTGCGCCAGCGCCAACGCGGGGCAGGGTAGAACGCCCAGCATCCCCACTGCTCCGGCAATCCACAATGCCTGTGCTCTCATGGCGCTTTCTTGACGTGCGGCACGGCCTCTTCCTCCGACCTGGCGGGCGGGTCGGTCCGTTCGATGGCATAGCGGACGTACTCAATGCACTCATTGTCTTCGCTTAGCTCGGCCCATCGCTCGACCGGCGACATGCCGCACTTCTCCATGACCCGCGCCGAGGCCACATTGCCGCACTCACAGAAGTCGGAGATGCGGCTTGCCCCCAGGGCGACAAACATGAACCGGATGGCCGCCCGAAGGGCTTCCGTCATGTAGCCGCGGCCCCAGTAGCCGGGCAGAAGCGCATAGCCGAAGCTGTAGTCGCCCTGTTGCGGGTCGCTCGGCCGGCCCCATCCTATCCAGCCTACCGGCTGTCCCGTGGCCCGTTCTTCGATGACCAGGTTGTACGCTTCACGCGGTTGCAGGCTGTTGTGGTGGACCGCGTCCCGGACCCACCGCTGGAGATCCTCCGGGGAGTCGAGTCTCAGCCAGGATTGGTAGCGGATGATGGAAGGCTCCCGCGCCATCCGCGCGATCAGCTCCACGTCGGCGTCCGTCAGGTCCCGCAGCACGATCCGCGGCGTATCTAGCCTGAACAACGACTCGTTTCTCCCTATGCACAATGTGAAGCAGTGGAGTTAGAGCGATTTACCCGAAGCGGCCGGTTTCTCGGCGCTGGACGCGGTAAAGCACGTAGACGCACCCGTTCTTGAAGGGACGGCACTCCAGCAGATCCAGCTCGATCTGCCGGCCCATTGGGTGTATCGCGGGGATACCGGAACCGAGGAACGTGGGGTGGATATTGAATCCCACCTCGTCGATCACATCGGCTTCGAACAGCGAACGGGCAAGGTCCCCACCGCCCATCAGGCAGATGTCCTTTCCCTTCTGCTCCTTGAGGCTCCGGACGAAGTCCCCGGCGTTCTCCCGCACCAGAGTGAATCCGCGAGGTTCTTCCGCAAGCGTGCGCGAGAAGAGGTAGTTCCGCGCCTTGGAGAATCCGCGGCCCTGGCTGCTGCGTACCGCTACCTCCCAGGTCTTCCGTCCCCATAGAACGGTATCGATGTTCTTCCAGTAAGCCGCCATCATTTCGGCGGCCTCGTCGCTCCAGCGCAGCCAGTCCACAGAGTAGTCCGGCCGTGCCAGGTAGCTGTCCAGACTGATCGCCCCGCCATAGGTCACTTTCCGCATTATCGCCTCCCACGCAGCCGGCGGGCTGCCAGCTATAAAGAGCCTGTGGGACCCCGTCGGGATATCGGCGCGTGATGGATGCGCGACCACCGCGCCTATTCGGCGCCAGCCTCCGGCGGAGCCTCAAGGGTGGAGAGGACGCGTTTGGGGGCGCAGAGCTCCCAGGCGGTCTGGATATGAAAGGTGAGGTCCTCGTCGTCGATGTTCTTCAGCTCGATTCCCACCCAGCCGCGCACGCCAACGTACGGCGGCTTGAAGAACGTCCGGGGCGCGGAATCGATCAGGGCCTTCTGCGCGCCGGGCGGCGCGGGAAGCCAGACGGCGACATGACCGTCGTTGTGGTGGTCATTGGCGAATATGGCGAACATCTTCTGGCGCACGAAGAATCCGGGCTCCCCGTGGGAGAGCCGCTCGCTGGTCTCCGGCAGCGCGAGACAGATTCCCCGCACCCGCTTAATCTGGTCCTGACTCATGTCGCTCCTCTTGAATGACGTACCCGGACATTCGGTCGGCTTCGCACCGGCAGGGCGGGAAGATCCGATAGGGCCCAGTGAGACATTGTCTCAAATTTCTGGACTTTGCGCTCGTCAGTTCGCTTGCCCTGTGTGGGGTGGGCCTCTCGGGCGAGCCTCCGCCGCCCGGTAGTAGCATCGCCGGTGAGCGTTGCGGGACTGCCGGGCGTCGCCTCACCCTGCCGGCCCTCCCCACTCCCCTCCCGCAGATCCCGGAACTCAGCCGCGCCGCGCGGCTGCCGGGATTCGCGATAGCGATGTACGTGCTCTATCCCATGGATCTGGCATCTGGAGCTTCCGATCAATGTGTGAGGCTTCCCCACTCTTCCATCCGGGAGCCCGACTCTCCCGTTCTTGGCCCTGGACATCAACCACGTGAGATAATGAAAGGGGCCCTGGCAACCGCTCCACCAGTGCGAGCTATGAGCGCCTTCTGTCTCTCTAACCCAGCCAGCCCTGCATCTCAACGCGCACCCAGGGCAGACTACGCGGACCTTCCGTTATGACCACAGCGGACGGCGTGCCGGACCCAGACCAGGGACATACCAGGGAGTGGCCCTCTACTCCCTACAGCGACGAGGCGCGGGAGCCGGAACCGGACCCGGAGACCGCGTTCGTTGTCGCTCTGCTGGGAGACTGCACCGTCTCTTGCAGCTACCTGCCCCCGGCCAACCGCCCCGAGAACCATCTGGCGGTACGCCTGCGCCGCGCCTTTCCGCAGCGGCCGCACCTGGTACGCAACCTGGCGGCGTCCGGGGAGAGCGCTGCCGACTACCTCCGCTCCGGGCGGGCCGAGAGCTCGCTGGCCGCGCTGCCGCGCCTGGACGCCGTCTTCATCCGGTATGGTATCAACGATCGCAAACAGGCGGGGATTGCCGGCTGCATCAACAGCCTGCGCAGTTTGTGTGGCCTGGTACGCCAGAGGTTTCCGGGCGCGACCCTGTTCATCGAGACCGGCATCTGGGTGGACTATCCGGCCCACTACCTCTGGGATCGCAGCGCCAGGTTGGCGCCCCTGTACGAGGCGATGCGCGAGCTCGCGCGTGAGGAAGGCTACGGCCTGGTGGATATCTTCGCCCGGATGGAAGCGGAGACGCGGCGGGGAAACTGGGATCTGCGCGTGCGCGGCCTGCCGACGCCCGAGCACGTGATCGTCGACGACAGCTTTGACGCGTTCTTCGGGGAGGATCCGGCCTTCTTCACCAACATCCACCCGAACTCCCGCTGCCTGGGCCTCATCGCCGAGTGGGAGGTCGAGGCTTTGCTCACTCCCACCGGCCCCGCGGGCTCTTACGAACAGA
>CAYNFH010000278.1:0-7502 GCA_964396385.1 uncultured Chthonomonadaceae bacterium
TGTCTCACTCCTTCGCCCGCTCACCCGCTCGCCCACTCGCCCGCTCCCTCCCTCCATGAGCTTGTCAAATGGATCCGCTCGAACTACACGGGCGAGGAGCGCCTCCATCTCATCAAGACTCTGCTCGCGCAGGTCCCTCAGCAAGTCAAGGACAAGCTGGCCGTGGAGCTCATCGGAACCGCCGATAAACCCTGCCTCCTCCGCTTGAGCCGGGAGAGGTGGGCCGACTGGTGCTTTCTCGCCGACCAGCTAAACCAGGACATTGCCATCGTGGCCGGTCAGCTTATGTACCACGCCGACCGGGTCTACGGTCCCTACGTCAGGCGCCGCAGACTCGCTCTCGCCCACGCACCATGACGCTTCGAGGCCCCCAAGAAATCTTGTGGCCATAAGTCTGCGCACGAAAGTCCCCCTGCCAGGGGGTTAGGGGGTAGCTCCACGCAGGAGTCGATTGATCGATCCCGGAAGTACACCGACGGAGGAAACGGAACCGTGAGTCTCCTGGCTGGATGCCTGGCGGCGGTCACCCTCGCCGTTGCGAGTGGCGGCGCGCCAAGCAGGACGCGCATTCTCCTCATCGGCACCAAGCACGACCATCCGCCCCGCACCCACATGTACGTGGAGGTGTGCGGTCTGCTCGCCAAATGCCTCAACCAGACCCCGGGCGTGGAGGCCGTGGTGTCGGATGGCTGGCCGGCAGAGCCGGCGGCCCTCAGGGACGTGAAGGCCATCGTCCTCTACAGCAGCCCCGGCGGCAACATCCTGCTGGACCCGGCGCACCGCGAGCAGGCGGAGAGGCTGCTGGCCCGCGGCGTGGGCTACTGCGCCATCCACTGGGCCACGGACGCCAAACCGGAGCTGGGGCCGGAGTACCAGCAGATACTGGGCGGCTGGCACCACTCCGCCCTGTTCTCCAGGATCAAGATCGATACCGCCCCGATGGTCCAGCCGGACCCGGCCCAACCCATCTGCCGGGGCTGGGCGCTGCCGGAGTGGCACGAGGAGTTCTATCTGAACCTGCGCTTCCAGCCGGGCATTCACCCCATCGTCGTGGCGCACGTGGACGGTCAGGACCAGGTGGTCGCCTGGGCGTATAACCGCCTCAGCTCCCACGGCGGGCGCTCCTTCGGAACCACGCTGGGCCATTTCTACGATAACTTCCGGAGCGAGCCGTTCCGCCGCCTCCTGGTGAACGGCATCCTGTGGTCCGCCCACCGCGAGGTCCCGCCTGGCGGCGCCAGGTGCCACCTGACGGAAGACGACCTCCGCCTCCCGGATGACTCGGTGCCCGGGGACTCAGCCTGGTAGCGTGGAAACCGTACGATTCGCGCTTTTCAGCCTGCCATGGTTTGCCATGACGCTCCTTGCGGCAGCCGGCTCATCTGCCATGCCAACCGTGCGTGCCAACCACGTCGTCGAGTGGACGTTCACCGCGCGCAACTCCTACGCGGACCCGTTCAACGAGGTCACGCTGGACGTGCTTGTTGCGTCGCCGGACGGCGACGTGCGACGGATCCCCGCCTTCTGGGACGGCGGCGGCACCTGGAAGGCGCGATACGCGTCCAGCCAGTTGGGCATCCACGCGTACCGGACTCTCTGCTCGGACCCACGGGACAAGGGCCTTAACGGCGTTACCGGAGAGGTGGAGGTGGTCCCCTACACGGGCTCGAACCCGCTCTACCGGCACGGTCCCGTGGGTGTCGCAGAGGACCGTCGCCACTTCGCCCACGCGGACGGCACGCCCTTCTTCTGGCTGGCGGACACCTGGTGGATGGGGCTGTGCAAGCGCCTGGAGTGGCCCGCGGAGTTCCAGCAGCTCACGAAGGATCGCGTACAGAAGGGCTTCACGGTGATCCAGATCGTGGCCGGCCTGTACCCGGACATGCCCGCCTTCGATGAGCGCGGGGCCAACGAGGCGGGCTTCCCGTGGACGAAGGACTACAGCAGCATCAATCCCGCGTATTTCCAGGCCGCCGACCGTCGCATAGCCGCGCTGATGGACGCCGGACTCGCGCCCTGCATCGTGGGGGCCTGGGGCTACTATCTGCCCTGGATGGGAATCCCGCGCATGGAGCAGCACTGGCGCTACCTCATCGCCCGCTACGGCGCCTATCCGGTCTTCTGGTGTGTGGCCGGCGAGGCCAACCTGCCCTACTACCTGGCCAAGGGCTTTCCATACGATGACCGGCAGCAGGTGGCCGGCTGGACGGAGGTGGCCCGGTACGTCCGAGCGGAGGATCCGTACCACCGCCTGCTCTCCATCCACCCCACCGGGCTCGGAAAGCTCACGGCCCGCGGCGCCATTGACGACGTTTCGCTCCTGGACTTCGACATGCTCCAGACCGGTCACGGCGACCGATCGAGCCTCGATCCCACCGTCCGGACCATCCGCTCCTCTTACGAGGCGCAGCCCACCATGCCCGTGCTGGACTCGGAGGTCTGCTACGAGGGCATCCTCAACGCGTGCCATGCCGACGTCCAGCGGCTCATGTTCTGGAGCTGCATGCTGAGTGGGGCTGCCGGCCACACGTACGGCGCCAACGGCATCTGGGAGCTCAACCGCCCCGGCCGGCCGTACGGGCAGTCGCCGCATGGAGGCACGTACGGCCCCACGCCGTGGCAGGAGGCGATGCGACTCCCCGGCTCGCGCCAGCTCGGGCTGGCCAAGCGGTTGCTGGAGCAGCAGGATTGGACACGCCTCACGCCCCTGCCCGGCACGGCGAGCTACGAAGCGCAGCCGCCCATTACCTGGGGAAGCTGGATCTGGTACCCGGAAGGCGACCCGGCCGTGGACGCGCCGGCGGAGCCGCGCTGGTTCCGCAGGAGCTTCTGGATACCGGAGGACGCGCGGCCAATCGACGCCGTGCTCCGGCTTGCGGTGGACGACCGCGCCACCGTCTACCTGAACGGCCGGAGGATTGGAGTCCACACGGGCTGGAAGCCCTGGATGGAGACGTCGGTGGCGCCCTTATTGCGGCACGGTCTGAACATGCTGGCGGTCCGGGCGGAGAACCTGCCGGCCCCCGTCTCCCAGAATCCCGCCGGCCTGCTGTGCGGCCTGGAGATACACTATGCGGATGGGAAAGTGGAGAACGTACTCTCAGACGGAAAGTGGGCCGTGGCCAACCGGCAGACGCCGGGGTGGACCTCCCTGGACCTGGCAGACGAGGATTGGCCCCGGGCCCGGGTCGTTGCTCCGTACGGTGCCGGTCCGTGGGGCAAGCTGGAAGCGGACGAGCCGTTCCTCGTCCCCTACTGCGCCGGAACGGAGCATGAGAGAATCATCTACGTTCCCCAGCATCGCCCCATCCGCTTGACGGGGCTGCGTCCCCGCGCGGCGTATCGTGCGGAATTTGTCGATCCAACCACCTGCCGGCCGGTCTCCGCGCGGGAGGTCACTATCGACGCATCCGGCGAATGGACCCCCCAGCCCCCACCGACCTCCGAGCAGGACTGGCTCCTCATCCTGGAACGAAAGTAGGCCTTCAGGCGTTCAGGCATTCAGGTGAGGAAGACCTGAACATGAAGAAACCGTTCAACATCGACGACATGCTCCGCCGGATCGAAGAGGCCGTGAAGCCGTACCCCAAGGCCGCCCTCTTCGAGCTGCGCGATGACGGCTACACCACGCCGTTCCAGCTGCTCGTCGCCTGCATCATCTCCATCCGTACTCGGGACGAGATGATGGTGGTCCTGGCGCGGCGGCTCTTCGCGGAGGCCAGCACGCCGGAGCAGGTGGCCGCGCTGCCGGTGGAGCGGCTGGACTCCCTGGTCCACGGCTGCGCCTTCCACGAAGCGAAGGCGTACCAGATCCACGCCATCGCCAGGCGGGTGGTCCAGGAGCTTGGCGGCGAGCTACCCTGCGACTTCGACGTGCTCACCTCCTTCTCCGGGGTTGGCCCCAAGTGCGCCAACCTGGTGCTGGGCATCGCCTGCGGCAAGGGCGGCATTGGGGTGGACATCCACGTCCACCGCGTCACCAATCGCTGGGGCTACGTTAGCGCGCCCACGCCGGAGCTCACCATGGTCGCCCTGGAATCCGTGCTGCCGCACCAGTACTGGGTCGATATAAACCGCTTGTTGGTGCCGTTCGGCAAACACATCTGCACCGGCAAGCTGCCCGCCTGCTCCACCTGTCCTGTGCTCGAATACTGCCGGCAGGTGGGCGTTACCAGACACAGATAATCTGGTAAACGAGTAAATGGGTAAATGGGTAAATGAGTGTACGCAGGCCGCCTTCGCGAGTGCGTATGGGCGACCGCCTCATCACTCGCTTCAGCACGCAGAAGACGGCGGCGCTGCTCGCCTACATGGCCTTCCTAGAGCTGGAGCACAGCCTGCGCTGGCCTAATGACGCAGATGGTGTTGCCGCCGAAGCCCAAGGAACACAGTAAATAGAACGGTATCAACGATCGTTCGTTGATACCGCTTGCTTACCGGCATCGGAACCGGGCGGGGAACATCATGCCGCAGCACGACCCGATGACATTCGCACTATGGGCGCTTGTGGTGGTCTTCGGGATCATCATACTATCCGTCTTGGTGCTGGTAATCCTGTTCGCGTTCTACGTCCTCTACGTCCTGGCGATGACAGGCATTGAGCTTGTCGCCCCCCAATGGGTCGATTCGGTCAAGGTCGGAGATCGGCCGAATAGAGACGTTCTCCTCCGGTCCGTGTCGGGGGACGGTGCAAAGGAGCTCCTCAGGGCCGCCGGCGCGGGCGACGCAGACGATAGCCTCCTGCTCCGCGCCGCGGACCAGTCGGACGACTGCGCTCTGATTGCACCTAGGCACCCAAGCCCACTGGGCCGGCACTCACTGGCTTTCCTGTTCCGTGTCGATGCAATGCTGGACCGCATCCGTCAAGAGCTAACAGCCGAGGGAGCGACCGAGGAGGAAATGCTCGCCGATATTCCGGCTCGAAGGGAGACGAGTGGGCCCACGAACAATCCGCCTGTTCTGGGATAGCTAGGCCATCGTCGGTACCCTGATGTCTCGAAGCGCCGATGCTCCCAGCCGTGCTCTCATGCTGCTCGGAGAAGCAGAACAGGTCGGTCTTAACCGAGCGGTACCGCAGCCGCGGGCGGAGGGACTGTCACTACCGCATGGGATGGTGAGGGTTTGGGAGCGCGGAGCGATTCCACGAGACGCAGGATTTCGTCACGACGCGGGCCGGGGCCGGCGACCTCCGCCGCGCGCCGCAGCCACGGCTCCGCCTCACGCCGCCGCTCCAGCTCCAGCAGCGCGATGCCCAGGGCGTACGCCCCGTTGGGGTGAAGGGGGTGGATCTCCACCGCCTGCCGGAAGCGGTCCAGCTCGCGGTCCGGGTTCCCCCGCATGATCCGCCGCGCCGCCTGCGTATAGGGATAGTCCAATGCCAGCCGGAGCGCATCGTCTATCCGGCCCATGCGGCGGTATGCTGCCATCGGCCGGTCCATAGCCACTGCCGGATGGTAGGGCTGCCGAAGGAACCAGGCCAGCAGGGCGTCCGCGGAGATCCCTGACAGGTCCTTGGAGAATAGGGTGAGATAGCTCACCAGCGGAGGTTGCAGCCCGGCCGCGAACATCCTCTCGATCCACCTCATGCCCGTGGTCACGTCCTCGCACCTCTGGATAAGAAGGTCGAAGCTTCCTGTGTCCGGCCGCACCGCCTCCGCTTCCAGCCGGGCCAGCCATCCGGCTGCGGAAGCGTAGTCGGGCGCTCCCGCCACGAGCGTGTTGAGCGTGACCGTATCCGGCGGTATGCCCTCCCGCTTCATCTGGGCCAGCCACTTGCGCCGCGTCCGCTCATCCGGCGCCTGCCGGATGACGGCATTGAAAGTGGCCAGGTCGGGAAGCACCCCCTTCTGCTTCATCCGCTGCAGCCAGACACACTGCGTGGCGTAGCTGCCGGACTTCAGGAGCAGGGTGCGGAGCGTCTCCCGGTCCGGCGGAAGCCCGGCACCCTCCATATCCGCCAGGATCCGGCCGGCCGCCTCGTAGTCCACGCTTCCCGCCAGAAGCTGGTTGAAGCGGTCACGCAGCTCCAGCACGTCGGCATCCGGCTCGCCCGCCTCGGACTGCAGCCGATCCGATATCCGGTCCGCGAGCTCCTCCGCCTCGCCGCTCCGGCCAATCACGGTGAGCGTGTTAACGAAGTAGACCGGCGCGTCTTCCTCCGACGCGCACTCGACGCGCAGCTCTCTCACCGCGTGGAGAGCCAGGTCCTGCTCCCACTTTGCGTCCGGCATCGCGCCCAGCCGTGCCGGTAGATCGATGCGCTCGGTCAGGAAGTCGTGATGGATCCAGCGCTGTACGGTCTCGTCGATCAGGATCTCATTGTCGCCACAGAACTGACTGGCCCGTACCGCATGACGTACGCTATCGCCTACAAAGTCGCGCTGGCCGTCCGGCAGCTCCACCTCCAGATCGCGTGCCCAGCAAACCGCGAGCCGGAGAGCGGGCACGCCGTCCGGATGCAGCCCCGTCTCGCGGGCAATGTCCGCCTGGAAGCGTGTCGCCATGATCACCGCGAGGCAGCAGAGCGGCGCAGCGTCGTCCGGGTTGTTGGACATCAAGAGCCAGCCGTCGCCCGTGAATTTCATGCGCACTTCCGTGAGCCCGACCGCCTCCAGGTGCGGCCGGAGCTGGTTCACCAGCGCGAGGTTGAATTTATCGAGGCGGCGCGTGGAGAGCTTCAGCCCTGTCGCCGTGGACCGCTTGAGGTCCATGACAAGGCAGAGAGTGAGCTGGGGTGAAGGGTCGGAAGTAGGCGTGCCCGTGGAGTGCGCAGCCGGCATGTTGGGCTCCTCGGATTCAGGTCGCCGTTGGATTTGTTCGGAGCCGCTACGCCAGACTCCTGCTCCATGAGGGATCTGCTTTTCGTTCCGATTTATATGCCGTGTTTCTCAGGGCCGCAACCTGTCATTCCGAGCGCCAGCGAGGAATCTGGCCTCCCGGAGAGGTTCGCCAGATTCCTCAGTCGCTTCGCTCCTTCGGAATGACAGGAGTGTCGCTTCGCTCCTTCGGAATGACAACGGGATGGTACGGCTTCTAGAGTTACAGAGTACACACAGCCACCGTAAAGCAGATCCCTCGCGGAGCTCGGGATGACAGGTTGCTACGGTGGCGCATCCACAGATACAGAGAAGACGTTGGGACTGTAAAACGGGTCCCTCGCTCTGCTCGGGATGACACCGCGGACTGACCCAGCCGACTCGTTACGCCCGTTGGTCCGGCCGAGTGACGTCCGGCACGTCCTCTCCGAGGGCGGTGGCCAGATCGATCTGGTGCTCCTGCTCCTGCATCAGTATCTGGCGGATGTTCTCCGCGATGGCATACTCGCCCAGCGCCTCGCACTGCCGCACCCGCACGCGGTAGTTGGCGACCGTCTCGTTCTCGTTGTCCAGGTCAAACCGCAGCATATCCTCTGCCTTGTCCGAAGTCCGTACCGGCTTGGGCGTTACCGTGGGCATCCCGCCCAGGTAGTCGATCTGCTTCGCGATGGTCAGCGCGTGCTGCAG
>CAYNFH010000279.1:0-7448 GCA_964396385.1 uncultured Chthonomonadaceae bacterium
CTATTGGCAGCGTTCATTAGTAGGGCAGCACACCCGGCTGAGGGAGCCTTCAATCCCGCGTGATTTCGGCCTGGCGGTACCGCGCCTGGACATCAAAGTACAGCCGGAGGACGTAGCTCTGTCCCGCGATGTCCATGGGGGCAGAACCCATATTGTATTCGTAGACATCGTGCGGCTCGGGCGGTGTGTACTCCGACCGATGCCATGTCTTGTCCGGTCGTCCCAGGAGCGAGATGAGGGAGCTCTCCGACATACCCGGCCTGAGGTAGTGGTCGATGAGGTCGCGAGCCATTCGCGCGCGGGCCTCCCGCTGGCGCTCGGTCTTGCTTGCCTGCCAGACGGCCGAGTTGAACCGCTCTTGTCCGAATGGCGTTCCTATCAGGTCTGTGGCCCTGCCCACAAACCAGGCGATGGCGAGAACGATGATAACAAGCAGGATCCACACGGGCGGGATGGAGCTGCGGCTTGAATCCGCTCCTTTCATGGCCGTCTCAATTTTTCCCGAGGCTCTTGCAAATGGCAGAGCGGGTAGTGTCGAGCAGACCCCGGATCGCCCTCGAATGACAAACTAGCACCAAGCCGTAGCGGGAGTTATTGCGCCGGCAACCTTCCTCATCAAGTATTCCTCGCGTGTCCCCCTCTGGACGCGGCGCCGGGGCTTCTCGGGCACTAGCGGCCACCACAGGGCAATGTGCGCACTACTTGGACGGCTCTCACGGCCCGTGCGGCCGGCGGGGATTCTCACTAGATTCATCTTCCTTGAGCGCCCTTACTCGCGCTACTTCGCCTCCGGCGTGATGTGGAGGGTCACGGAACCCTCGCGGAGAGGGGCCTTGAGTGAGAGACCGATCCGGATCGCGTTCCGGTGCGCGGCCAGGTCCTCGTTCACGTCCTCCGCTCGCACCACCAGTTCGGCGCCCCCAGGTACCGTGATCTCGACGCGCACGGACTCGCCGCCATCGCTTACCAGGAGCGTGCGGTCGTCCACGCGCTCCCACCTGCCGAACGTAAGCAGCGCCGTCTCGAAGGTCTCCGGTTGGGTGAACGCAAAGTCGTCCCGCACCGTCAGCGCGCCCGCGCCGGTGCGATCGTACTCGTACGTCCGTTCCAGCTTGGTGAGCGCCGGCACGGCATAGGCGGACAGGATGTCCAGCGACACGGTATCCTTCCTGTTGCTGAACACTGTTCGGAGCACCTTCGCCTCCGCCTGCCGCCCCGTGCTCTGGAGCGTGCCGGCGACCAGGGGCACATCGTGGCCCCAGGAGTTGAGCGCGCGACTCTCGTACCGGCGCGCGCTGAAAGTCCGCTGCGTATACACCTCGGCCCCGATGTCCGGCAGGACCATCGCCTTCCCAACGACCACGATGAACTCGCCCACGTCGTTGTGGTTGTGGTTCTGCCCGTTGTTGCCGCCCATGAGCGCGATGCTCAAGCGGCAGGAAGTGCCGGGAGCGGCGCGGGCGATGAGCACCGATTGGTCCGGGAACCAGGAGCGCAGCGGGTCTATGTGGGGCCACGGAATGGAGGTATGGATCATCGGCGCCGGCTCCGGGAACGCGGCCATCACCTCGTCGCACAGGCTGCCGCAGAGCGTGCCCGGCGCACGCAGCGTCCCGTGCCCGGTAAACCGGCGGAGGAGATAGTCCATGAGGCCCGCGGATGGCCGTGAGCCGGGGTCGCAATCCGCGAAGGAGGGAGAGACACCCGGGACGATCTGGATCCGCGATCCGTAGGCCGAGGGCATAACGGCCTCCTTACGGTCGAGGATGTCCACCCCGCCGTGGGTCGCCCGCCGCACCGTCTCCGCCAGCGCCGCGTAGTGGCCGAAGCCGTAGTTCCAATAGCCCACACCCTCGTCGCAGTACCCGTCCGGTGTGAAACCTTCCAACGAGTACCAGGAGTAGTGCTCCGCGGCCAGCACGAACCAGGCCCGCTCGCGCGGATCGTCGACTGCTGCCAGCGCCGCCCCCGTGACCCCCGCCAGGCAAACAGAGTTCCAGTTCATCTTGACGGTCAGCCACCACTGGCTCTGCTCGCCGGCGCACATGCGGTGGTACGGCTCGAAGATACGGCGCTCCAGCTCCTCCTGGATAAGGGAGTGCGTGGAAGGGGACAGTTTCCCTCGCAGGAGATAGTCCGCCATGGCCAGATCCCAGGCGAACATGGAGGCTCCGAGATCGATGGTCATCGTCTTGCCGTGAAAGGTCTCCGGGCCGGCGTCGTGGGCGGGCATGACCCACGACTTCTCCGCGCAGATGGGGCGGATGGCCCCCTCCAAGGCTGGCAAGAACCGCCCTTTGCCCTCCACGCACTCCGCCATGGCGAGCGTCTTCACGCGGTCTCTTCGCCCAAAGAACACGGCTTCTCCGCGCCGCCGGTTCCCGGTGCGGGAGAAGTCCAGATAGAGCTCGTCCGTCATCGGCGGCAGCGGCGCGTTGAGGAGCTGCTCGGCCCGGGCAGCTGCGGCCATCATGGCGGGTCGTGCGACCACGCGCTCCCACTCGCTGCGATCCGTCGCCGCAGGTCCCAGTCCGCCCGGCGCAAGCGGAAGCATGGCTGCCACGCGCCTGATCTCCACGTCCTTCGGCTGGAACACGTCCTGGCCTTCCGCGGCACCTGGCGCCGCGGCGACGCAGAGGCTGCCCATCGCCACCAGGGCCACCAACCACGACACAATCACTGGCGCTCCCCTCCTGAAAACAGTTTAGCCGCACCACGGATCCCAATGAGGCGGTGGTGTTCGCGAAGCCGGACGGCACCACCTTGGACGTCTGGTTTCCGCCGGGCATCGCCGGCGGCCCGTCGCTGGACGCAGTGCGGGAAGCCGTCCGTACGGGCACCGCGGCCACCGCCAGGAGATAGGGCCGCCTAGCGCCGCGCCAGGGCCTCTACCACCTTCTCCATCGCCATCGCGCGAGAGCCCTTGACCAGCACCAGGTCTCCCGGTTCTACCAGGTCGCGGATCGCCCGCGCCGCCGCGTCCGTCGTGTCGAACGCCACCGATTCGTGCATGTAGCCGGCGCCGGCCCCAATCTCCCGCGCCATCGGCCCCACCGTCACGAGAAGGTCGACGCCGCACTCGGCGGCGATGTGCCCCACGTACTGGTGGGCGTCGCGGCTGTGAGCGCCAAGCTCCTTCATCTCACCCAGCACCGCTACCTTGCGCCGCCTGCGGCCCGCCAGGATCTCCAGCGTCTCCAGGGCGGAGCGCATAGAATCCGGCGCGGCGTTGTACGCGTCGTTCAGGATAGTGGTTCCGTCCGGCGCCTCCACCGTCTCCATGCGCATGGCCGACGGACGGACTCGCGCAAGCTGGTCCGCCACTTCCGCAAGCGGGATGTCCAGCGCCGCCGCAACCGCGCAGGCGGCGGCGGCGTTCGCGATATGGTGGCCCCCCGGCGCGTGGATGCTGATGCGCTGGCCGCGGACGGTGAACCGCGGCTCTCCCTCCGGCGTAAAGCGGATGTCCGACGCGCGGAAGTCGGCCGACTTGCCGGTGCCGAACGTCAGGACCCGTGCCGGCGCCCTCTCCTTCAGCATCTCCAGGTAGTCGTCGTCCGCGTTCAGTACGGCGAAGCCTTCGGGCGGCAGCGCGCTGAGGATCTCGGCCTTGGCCTCCGCAATAGCGTCCCGTGAGCCCAGCAGCTCAATGTGCGAGACACCCACATTGGTAATAAGTCCCACTGTGGGCTGCGCAATCCGCGCCAGCTCTGCAATCTGGCCGGGGCCTCGCATACCCATCTCCACTACCGCGGCCTGGTGCTCCGGGGACAGGGCAAACAGGGTCTTCGGCACGCCGATCTCATTGTTGAAGTTCTTCTCGCTCGCCAGCACCCGGTAGCGGGCCCCCAGCGCCACGGCGACCATCTCCTTGGTGGAGGTCTTGCCCACGCTGCCTGTGATGGCCACCATGGGGATACGGAACCGGGCGCGGTAGCGGGCCGCCAGGTCGCCCAGGGCGCGCAACGTATCCTTGACGAGTAGCTGCGTGCCGCGTGCCCCGGGGACCTCGTGGTCGACGACGGCTGCCAGAGCCCCGGCCTGCAGCGCCTGTGGGACGAAGCCATGTCCGTCCATGTTCTCGCCCTTCAGGGCAAAGAACAGGGATCCGGCCGCTCCCTCGCGTGTATCGGTGCAGATACTGGTCGCCGCGCCTTCCACCGGCCCGATGGGCACCGCGGCCATGGCGTCCTCGGCCTCCCGGAGCAGTATAGGCTCCATTCCCTTACTCCCTCTATAGACATATCCCGCCCAACATGCTACCATCTTCGCAGTGCCGCCGGATCGGCCTCCATCGTGTCAGGCTACTGTTCCTCGAGGTCTGTGCATTGACCCCATCCCCCCGTTCTTGGTCCAGCCACCGAGCGCTGCGCGGGCTTGTGGGCCTACCAACCGCTCGCCGAGGGAGCAGCTAACTCGAACTGAGGTAACTCCAATGCAGAAGCTCCGTGTCGCCGTTCTCATGGGCGGGACCTCCGCGGAGAGGGCCATCTCCCTCTCCACCGGCCGCCAGATCGTTGCCGCTCTGGATCCCGTTAAGTACATTGCAATGGCGCTGGACGCCGCCGCCATCTCCGGGCGCCAGCCGGAGCTCCCGCCCGGAGTGGCATTCAACGCGCTGCCCAGCGCTTCCGCCCAGTCCGCGTCCACGGAGCTTGCGCCCCTCTCGCTCAGCCAGATGGCGGGCGGCAGGGAAGACCGGCCGGACGTTGTGCTCATCGCCCTGCATGGCAAGGGGGGAGAGGACGGCACAGTGCAGGGGTTGCTGGAGCTGCTAGGCATCCCATACACTGGATCCGGAGTACTCGCAAGCGCGCTAGCCATGGACAAGGCGATGGCCAAGAAGCTGCTCCGCGCGGAAGGCATCCCGGTCCCGTCAGAGATCCTGGTGAACCGGGAGAGCCGTCCGCCTGCCGAACTGCTGCGAACGCAAGCGGAGCGGGAGCTGCGCTTCCCGGTCATCGTCAAGCCCAACGCCCAGGGCAGCACCATCGGGTGCACTATCGTGGACACCGCCACCGGACTGGAGGCAGCGCTGGACACCGCCTTCAAGTACGACTCCTCCGTTCTGGTGGAGGAGTTCATCCGGGGCATCGAGATCACGGCCGGCGTGTTGGGCAACGCGGAGCCGCAGGTCTTGCCGCTCATTGAAATCGAGGCGAAAGGCGGGTTCTACGACTATGAGGCGAAGTACGCGCCCGGCGGCAGCACCCATACTATTCCGGCGCGCATCTCCGAGACGGCCGCCGACCGCGCGCGCGCCTTTGCCGCGCGCAGCCACCTGGCACTTGGATGCCGGGGCATGTGCCGCGTCGACATGATCGTGGCGGACGATGACGTGCCGTACGTGCTGGAGCTGAACACCATCCCAGGCATGACCCCGACGAGCCTTCTTCCGGAGGCGGCGAAGGCGGCCGGTATCGAGTTCCCGGAGCTCCTGGACCGCATCATCGCCTACGCCCTGGAGGGCAGGCAGCCGGCGATTTCACCGTCCCGACCGGAGTGAGGGATCTGCCGTTTCCTGCAGAGTACGTACCGTAGCTGAAAAGCAGATCCCTCGCGGAGCTCGGGTTGACAGATTGTTGCGGTCCGTACTCTGAAGTTACAGAGTTCGTACAGCTACCATAGAGCAGATCCCTCGCGGAGCTCGGGATGACAATTCCTTCGTCCTTCCGCTGTGCGAACTTGCTCAACGTATCTACGCGGCCAGTTTCTCCGGCTCGGACAGCGTGGTGGGCTCCGCCTTCAGCAGGTCAAGAAGGGCCGCCTCCTCCGGGTCATAATCCGGCTGGTGGCGCCTGCGGAGGCGCCGCTCAGCACGCTTCCGGAATGCCGACAGCGTGATCCCCGCCGCGTAGCGCTCGAACAGCACCGGATGGATGTAGCAGCTCCGGCAGACGGTGGGAGTGTTGCCGAGCTCCTCCGCCACCCGCTTTACCGCCTGGACCACGTTCTTCTTGAGCTGCTTTTGCGTGGCTGCCGGACCCAGCTCGGCCAGCGCGACTGCGGCGGCCACCGTGCCCGCCCACGTACGGAAATCCTTGACGGAGAACTCCGGTCCCATGGCCTCCTTTACGTACCGGTTAAGGTCGACTGGCTTCACGGCGTGCGGTTTTCCGTCGTCACCGATGTAGTTGAACAGCTTGCTGCCCTTAACCGATTTAATGTCACTCACCAGCCCGGCCAGGTCTTTGTCCAGCAGGACGCGGCGAAGCCGGATGTGGTGCTTGCCCACGAAGTTGAACTCCAGGGCCCCGTTCGCGCCGATCCGGACGTGGTGGTTCCGCAGAGTCGTTATGCCAAACGTCCTGTAGCGGCGCACGCTCTCCTCTGAGCCCACCCGGAAGTGCAGGTCGTCTATCAGGCGGACCATGACTGCCAGCACCTTCTCGCGCGGGAGTCCATTCCGAGACATATCCTCGTTGGTGACACGCCGAATGCGGGGAAGCATGTTCCCGAACTGCTCAATTCTAGAGTACTTGAGCCGCTGTCGCCGAGCGGCAAAGTCCGCACTGTAGAGGTACTGGACCCGCCCGTTGGTATCGATTCCGACGGCCTGGAGCTTGCCCCGCGCTACGGGCGAGATCCGCACACTCCGCCAGGCGGGCGGGATGGTGAGCTTTCGGATGCGCTCTAGCTGGGCTTCTTCGGTGATGCGCCGCCCTTCTGCATTCTCGTACCAGAACCCGCGCGCCTTGGTGCCCTTCCGCCGCAGCCAGCGCTTGCGCCGGCCGCCCTCCACCACGGCGCGGGCATGCAGCATGCGTTCAATCTGGTCGACGGCGGTGGTCGCGGGCATCGAAGCTCCTTCCGGAGAGACGGATGACGGAAGACGGGCGACGGACCGAAACAGTCCGAGCCGTCTTCCGTCACGCGTTCAGCGAAGAGGACGGCAATCACCCGCCGCCGGTTCCTCCAGACGCAAGACCGCCCGGCCGATGGTTCGGCCGGGCGGTCGGTCAGTCACACACACTGGTGGAGGTGCGGGGACTCGAACCCCGGTCCCCAGAGATTCACCCCTAGCTTCTACGAGCGTAGTCTACGTTCTGGTGTCGCGCCGGGGTCTCCCGTAGACGGGATCCATCCGGGCCAGTCCGCTTAGTTGTCCTTAGCTTTGGTGGCGGACGCGCCGGGCTAAGTCAGTCGGCATAGGTGACGCCCGAAGCCGTCTCGGCCGACAGGAGACGGGCGGACGCGCGGCCCTTAGGCCGCGAGCGCGTACGGTTGAGTGTTCGCGTTTATTGGTTTGCCGCTTTTTACGAGGCCAGCGGCGCCTCGGCTCGCCACCAGGAATGACGTCGTCCAGGTCGACACCAATCACCCCCATGGACACCTCTATTATACGGCAGAAGGGGCGGAATCTCAATGGCAACCGGGCGGGTGGGTGTGTGTCGCCATTCGTGGCAACCTCGGAGAACAGATGTAGGGGCGGCCCTGTGTGGCCGCCC
>CAYNFH010000280.1:0-7396 GCA_964396385.1 uncultured Chthonomonadaceae bacterium
CATGGCAGCGCGGCGACGTGGTCCTGGCGAAGGTGGGCGACGATATACTGATAAAGCGCATCGCGGCCCTGCCGGGTGACACCATTCCGCTGGAGCGAGCCCGAGCCTTCCGCCACGTCCTGGAGTTCTTCGACACCACCGGGGACCCTCAGGCGCCGCTCCGCGTGCCCGCCGGCTTTGTGGTTGTCCTGGGCGACAACTGGCAGGTGTCGGATGACAGCCGGAGCTTTGGCCCGGTGGCGATCAAGGACATCCTGGGCAGCGTGGTAAACGCGCCCTCTCAGCGCGGAGTATTGTAACACGGCAGCCATTGTCTCGTATAGCCCGCAACACCAATGCACAGCTCTAACCGCCGCCAGTTTCCAACGGTCCTCTGGGATGAAGGGCAGCTCGAAGTGACTTTCGAGCTCGGGCCGTGCCGCGGCGATGCCGAGGACGTGCTTGGCGTGATCATGTTTGCACGGTGCCGTGACGGGTTCGTCCTCGCTGAGATCCCGGGCCGCGGCTGGGTGACGCCCAGCGGGCGACTGGAGCCTGGCGAGACACCGCTGCAGGCCGCGTCTCGAGAGACATGGGAGGAGGCCGGGGCTCTCCTCCAGGAGACTCGGGAGATTGGGCGGTACATTCTGAAGAACGTAACTGGTACGCAGATTGCGCCCACGTTCCTGGGCTGTGTCGAAGAGTACGGAGCGATCCCACCCGGCAGCGAAGCGCGGCAGGCGCGCTGCTTCCCGTTGGTTGAGATTCCCAGTATCTACTATCGGTGGGATCCTCTGATCGCGGGGGTGTTTGATCTGGCGAACAGGTTGTCGAAGGAGTGGCGCTGGCCGGATGGAGCGGTTTGACCTCGTGGTGATAGGCGGCGGGTCCGCCGGAATGAAGGCGGCCCGAACCGCAGCCAAGCGGGGCGCGTCCATTGCCCTGGCGGAGGAGGTGCAGCTCGGCGGCGAGTGCTTCTGGGCGGGCTGTGTGCCGACCAAAGCGATGGTCCGGGCGGCCGAAGTATGGCATCTGGTCAGTCGGTCGCATGAGTTCGGTATCACCTGTAAGGACGTCCGCGCAGATTATGCGGTGGCCATGGCGTACAAGGATCGGACCGTCGACGCGGTGGGCGGAGGCGGCGAGGCGGACGCCGGACTGGGCCGCATCGGGGTCCGCTACTATCCCGCGACCGCCGGTTTCGAGGAGCGCAACCTCATCCGTATCGGCGCAGAGGTGGTACACGCGGACCGCGTCATCCTTGCAACGGGGACCATCCCTGCTATACCACCTATTCCGGGCCTCCTGGACGCAGGCTACATCACT
This sequence comes from uncultured Chthonomonadaceae bacterium, assembly GCA_964396385.1. Classification (GTDB taxonomy): domain Bacteria; phylum Armatimonadota; class Chthonomonadetes; order Chthonomonadales; family CAJBBX01; genus CAYNFH01. Next base: position 1,306 of record CAYNFH010000280.1, read on the forward strand.
AACCGGGAGGCGGTGCGGCTCACTTCCCTGCCTCGCCGGCTCCTGGTGCTGGGCGCCGGACCCATCGGGCTAGAGTTCGCGCAGGTGTTCCGCCGGTTCGGCGCGGAGGTGACGGTGGTTGAGGCGGGGCCGCAAATCCTGCCGAAGGAGGATGGCCAGATTGCCGAGCTTGTAACGGGTTTCCTGCGCGACGAGGGCGTGCGCGTGCTCACCGGGGCCCGGGCGCTAGAGGTTAGGCTCGCGGAGGGCGGCAAAGCCGTGGAGGTCGAGATAGGGGAAGCACGCGAGAGGCTGCACGTAGACGAGATCCTTGTAGCCACCGGCCGCGCCGCAGCGACCGGCGATCTGAACCTGGACGCGGCCGGCGTTCAGTACGAACGTCGCTGCATCCATACCGATGAATTCTTGCGTACGAACAGGCCGGACGTCTGGGTCGCCGGAGATGCCGCAGGTGGCTACCTCTTCACACACGTGGCGAGCTACGAGGGCAGGCTGGTCGCGGAAAACGCATTCACAGACCATCCCACCGCCTACAATCCTCGCGTGGTGCCGCGGGCCACCTTCGTGGACCCGGAGGTGGCAAGTATCGGCCTGACGGAGACGGCGGCGCTGGAGGCGGAACTGGAGGTGAAGACGCAGAGCTTCAGCTTCACAAACCTCGATCGGGCGATCCTTCAGGGGGACGCGCGCGGACTGGCAAAGCTGGTGATCGACTCGCGGACCAATGAGCTTGTGGGCGCGCACATCGTGGGACATAACGCGGCGAGCATGATCGCCGAAGTCGCGTTGGTCATGCAGCATCGCCTACCTGTGTCGGCCATTGCCGATACCATGCACGCCTACCCCACCTTCCCGGAGGCGGTAGAGGCAGCCGCCCTTGCCACCCCCAGGTACGTGGGCCGCGTGGAGAGCGACGCCGGCTAATCCCCCATTCCTTCCATCGTCCGCGCCAGCATGAGCGGATAGGCGATGCCCAGGAGCCGCTCCATGTTCAGCACATCCTCCGCGTTGTACTCCAGCAGTAGCTCCAACGCCTCGCGGGTCTCTCGCCGCTTCCACTCCCACCAGAGCCGGACCGCGTCCCAGCCGTCCAGACCAGATGTACGCGTAGAGCGGGCAATACCCAGGTCGCGCTCCACCTGCTTCAGGCCTCCCGAGTAGCCGAGCCGCTTGAGCAGAAAGCACAGGTCCACGTGGAGTTGGGGAAACTGCATCCCAAACGTCCGTCGCAGGAAGGGCAGATCGAAGCCGGAGCCAAAAAAGGTGACGATGAGCGCCCGGTCCTGCATAAAGGCCGGGAAGTCCTGCAGGTTGCGTCCGCGGAGAAACTGGTGCAGCGAGCTGCCGTCGTACACGCCCACCAGGGTGACGTAGTCTCCCTCCATGCCGCCGGTCGTCTCGATATCGAGGTAGGCGATGCGGTCGCGGAAGGCCGGATAGGCGCGCCAGTGCTCCCGGGGTGGAAGAAGCTCGGCAAACCAGGCGTAGTCCTCCGCGGCGAGCCGCGCCAGCGACTCGACGACGATCGGCTCGACCTTCAGGCGCTGGCTGGCGCTGAGGCACAGGGAATCGCGGCAGACCTGGAAGTCCATCCACGTGCGAGCGCCGCGCGCCCAGAAGCGCCGCTCCGTTTTGGGACCTATGCCGGGGCAGTGGATATACGTCGATTCAAGCACGGGGCCAAACCGGTATCGCCATGCGTCAAGGGGTGAGCAGCAGCTCTGTGTACAGCTCGGTGGTCTCGACTACCCGCCGGAACCAGTGTCCCTTCGGGTCGACCATTGGCAGCCACCACGCTGAGGGCCGATGCTGGGTGTGCTGGAGACCGCGGCACGTAAGCAGGGCGTTGCGGACGAGGCGCATGCGCGCAGTCTCGGCCTCCATCTCCACCTGATGTACCTCAGCGCGAAGCGGCGCCGCCTCCGGTCCCCTCTCCAGCTCCAGCCTCTCCGACTTGCGAACCCGGATGCGCTCCAACAGCCCCCGGCGCTCGGCCAGGAGCTCAGCGATGCGGGCGTCGAACTGCTCGCGCCGAGCGGTCTCCGCCTCGCTCCAGTCTGAAGTAGAGCGGAAATGGTCTCCCTTGGCGCGCTCTGTGTCTCGTATCTCCTGGCGGACGCGCGCCAGCTCCGCGTACATGCCATCGACCTCGGACTGGATGGCGGCTGTGCGTGTCCTCAGCCGGCGCAGCCCGCCCTTGGCGCGCTGGTACCCTTCCAGCCGAGTGGCGCAGTCCGGCTCTCCTCGCTGGTTCAGATAAGCCAGTAGCTCTCTGGGGCCCCGGGTGCGCTTGAGCGTTTCCAGCACGATTTCCTGCTCTTCCACGACCTGGCGCCAGCGAGCAGCGAACCCTGCGGATGGGACGGCTGCAGCCCCGAAGGTAGCGGCCAGGTGGTCCGGCAAAGTGAGCGTGGGCTGCCCAACCTCCAGGGCGTCCCAGGTTCGATACCGCAGCCGGAGGATGGGATGCATGTGCAGCTCGACGCCGCGAGACCGCAGGTAATCGTTCATCTTCCGGGTTCGCCCGACGTAGGCGGAGCCTTCCTCGTTGAAGACGAAGATGAACTCGCGCGCCAGCATGGAGATGAGCGCTACCGCCTTGCCGACGAGAGTAACGTGATTGCCGAATTCCCGTGTGAGCAGCTCCGCCAGCTCGCTGACGGTGGTGATGGGCTTCGGGATTCGGATGCGAATGGGGTCCGGCGTCTCGACGTGAATGGCCCGGAGGGTAACCCTCAGCGTACCGCGGCCGTGGTCCGGAAGGACCAGGTCAAACGGAAGCGCGCCCAGGCCGAACTTGTCCAGAGTGTACATCTCGCTGCCGGCTACGGCGTGGTTGTAGGCCGCTGCCGCAAGCTTACGCGTCTTCTCGTTCAAGAAGAGGTCGACGAACTCAAACCGCGGGAGGCTGGCTGTCTCCGGCGTCAGCCGGAGGAGGTGGGCGGTACAGGCTACTTCTACGCCGGTAGGCTGAGCGCCAAGGAGGAGTGCGAAGAGATCCGGGAAGAGATGCTGGTAGAGCCGAGTGAGGTGGGCGGAGGAGTTCTGCTCTCGGAACCGGGCGACACGCTGGAGGAGGCTTTCCGCCAGGCGGCGGGCCTCCTGCTTACAGCAGTCGTCCGTGATCTGCTCCATGGACCCGTTGAAGCCCCAGCTCAGCATCTCCTCTACGGCCTGCCCCATCTCTTTGAGGGCGAGCTGGTGCACGATGAGGTCTCGCGAGCCGGTGTACACAAGCCCGCGCCAGCCCCATGCCTCCGTAGTCTGGTTCACGAACTCCTGTTTGTCGGGAGAAGCCTTGGCGAGACGGTCGAAGGGGACACCGTGGCGAAGGAAATCGTGGCGGGACGGCACCGTCTCGCTGCCGAAGAGACGGGAGATCTCCCCGGCCGCGGACCAGAGGTCTTTGGTCGTGCCGTCGTTGTGGGGGGCCAGCTCGAAGCGGGATTGGCCCGCCTGCCGGACCTTGAGCTTCGCGAAGTAGTCCGTGTCATGAACGCCGAGGATCATCTCCCCGCCCAGGCCCATGTCGTCCAGCATTCGCCGGAGGACCGCCTTCATAGGCTCGTCCCACCAGATGGTCTGGCCGAGCGCGAGGAAGCGGCTCTCAGGGAAACGGCCGCGCAGATCCTCCAGCACGGGGCGGGCGGAAGGGTGGAATTCGCTCACTGGGAGCACTCCCGGGCGGGACAAAGCGGGGTCCAGTTGCTGTCGCTCATTCGATAGGACTCAATCCCCTGGCGTTGGTTGGCGCAGGTACACCTACGTATGACCTGTGGGGCAAGTTCCTTGTGTTCGTGCTCCCGAGAGCTAGCGCAGATAGATCCGGCAGGCCTGGTCCACCGCCGGGCCGTAGGTTTCGCCGAAGTGGTTCAGGTGGATCAGGAGCGGGTAGAGCTGGTGGAGCGGGCGCCGGTATTCGTATCCGGGATCCAGCGGGTACGCCGCGTCATACGCTTCCACGAATCCGACCGGAAATCCGCCGAACAGCTCTACGTACGCCATCTCCACCTCACGGTCCGCGTAATACACCGCCGGGTCGATCACAACGGCCTCGTCCCCTACGGTGAGATAGTTGCCGCTCCACAGGTCGCCGTGTTCCAGGACGGGCCGGGACTCGATACCGTCCATCAGGTCGGCCATCCGCTCACACACCTCGACAACCATCCGCTCGCGGTAGCCGGGCAGACGGCCCAGCCTCCGTGCGCGCTCCATCTGCGGCAGCACGCGACGGTCCCGGTAGAACTCGGGCCAGCTCGCCGTGCGCGTGTTGTCCTGGGGCTGGCTGCCCAGATAGTTGTCGCGCTCCAATCCAAACATGCCATCAGGAGCCGGATTGTGCCGGTGCAGAGCCGCAAGCCCTCCCGCGAAGCCGCGGCAGAAAGCGCGCGGATCTCGCGGCGGGTCCTGCTCAATCCACTCCAGAATCAGGTAGGACGGCCACCCATTGATCCGGTCAGAGTCGCTCGCATCCGTGAAGTCGAGCACCTCCGGTATGCGGAGCGTATTGGTGGCGGCCAGCCGTCGGAGCCCATCCGCCTCGCATTCGAACGTCCGGGGCGGCGCGTCCATGTTCCATTTGACGAAGACGGAGCCGCGCTTCGTCTCCACGCGGGCGGCCTCATTGACCATCCCACCTCCCACGGGCTCCGCGGGAACACGGGTCAACGGCTCATATCCGCTCTCGCCGAGGGACATGATCAGCATGATCGGGAGCTCCACTACAGGCCGTACTCCCGGCGGATCTCGGCCAGCAGCCCCTCGCAGCCCTGAAGGATAAGGTCGTAGGCCAGGTTGAACTTGCCGTCGTAGTACGGGTCCGGCACGTCCTTACTGCCGGCAGCAGGAGCGAATGCGAGCAGCGGCGCAACGCGGGCGCGGCCGCTGCCAAGTGCCTGGAGGTCCCGCAGGTTGTTGCTGTCCATGGGGATGACGTAGTCGGCCTCCTGTAGGTCCTGTGGGGTGACCAGTCGCGCCCGGTGGTCCCAGGCGATGCCTGCCCGCTCCAGCACGCGCCTGGTGCCCTGATGGGGAGGGCTGCCGACGTGCCAGTGGCCTGTCCCGGCGGAGTCTGCTACGATCCTCCTCTCCAGACCGGCCTCCTTCACCAGGTGTTTGAAAATCGCTTCCGCCATGGGCGAGCGGCAGATGTTGCCAAGGCACACGAACAGCACGCGGATGGGCTCGTCCGCTCTCTTCTCTCGCATGACAAGAGAATACCCGCCGCCGGTTGACCACAGACGACAGACCACCGACCACCCCGGATTCCACGGTTCGTGGACCCTAGTCCATCGTCCGTGGTTGGTGGTCGCCCCAGTGCTTGACTTCGGCCGGCCGCCTTCGCTACACTGAGAGCCACACCCGCAGATTACCCAGGAGGACAGCCATGCCCCTAGATGAGAGTAAGCTGGGTTTCGACACGCTCGCCGTTCACGCCGGCCAGGCGCCGGACCCCAGTACGACGGCGCGCGCGGTACCTATCTACCAGACCACCTCGTTCGTCTTCCGCGACACCGAGCACGCCGCAAACCTCTTCAACCTTTCGGAGCTGGGCTTCATCTACTCGCGCATCATGAATCCCACCTTCGACGTGTTCGAGAAGCGCATGGCGGCGCTGGAGGGGGGTATCGGGGCGCTTGCCACCTCCTCCGGCCAGGCGGCCCAGCTCATGGGCATCCTGAACATCGTCAATGCCGGGGATGAGATGGTCAGCTCCACCTCTCTCTATGGCGGCACGTACAACCAGTTCCACTACACGTTTCCCAAGATGGGCATCAAGGCGCACTTCGTGGATCCCGGCGATCCCGAGAACTTCCGCCGGGCTATCACTCCCAAGACCAAGCTGGTCTACGCCGAGACGCTGGGAATCCTTGCCAACCTTGGGCCGGCGCACCCGCGCCGCGGGGTTGCGACTAAGCAGATCCTCCTCGACGGCCGTCTCGTAGTAGCCCGCGAACATGTGAAGTCGAGAGACGGCTTCCTCAGGCTCGACGCGAGGTGGCAGAGGGCGCGGATGTCCGAGTTCGTTTCGCTGAAGACGGATCATGTCGTAAAGCGCGGTAACCATCAACGCTGAACTTTCGGGAAAGCC
>CAYNFH010000281.1:0-7304 GCA_964396385.1 uncultured Chthonomonadaceae bacterium
AGGCTTCCGAGAATAGGTGTACAATGCGTACGGCCACGTGAAAGGAGAGATGCGGGTGCCGAAGGGGATAGTGACCACGGACGGGCGGGAGTTTGCCTTCCGCGAATACGCGCTGCCAGACCTGGAGCCCAACCAGGTGCGGGTGAAGGTGGAGTTCGCCTCGCCCAAGCACGGCACGGAGGGCCACGCCTTCGCCGGCAGCCCGTTCGACACCAAGCTGTGGAACCCGGACCTGCGCATGTTCCTCCCCAAGTCGGCCGACGCTCCCGTGCCGACGCGCTCCGAGCGCGGCGTAGGCAACATCGTGGTGGGCACCATCACGGAGGCAGGACCGGAGGTGACCCGGTTCGCCGTGGGCGATCAGGTATTCGGCTACAGCTCTATCCGGGAGGTGCACCAGGCGCCGCAAGAGAGGCTCACCCTGCTCCAGGGGCTCGGGTACGAGGACGCGGTCTGCACGGATCCGGCGCACGTCGCCTTCGTGGCGGTGCGGGATGGCAATGTCCGGATAGGGGACGACGTGGCGGTCTTTGGCCTCGGCGCCATCGGGCTCCTCGCGGTGCAGATAGCGAGGGCCGGCGGCGCCCACCGCGTCTTCGCGGTGGACCCGCTGCCCACCCGCCGGGCCTGCGCGGAGCGGCACGGCGCGGATGCGGCCTTCGACCCGTCGGCCTGTGACGTGGCGCTGGAGATCAAGCGGGCCACCGCCGGCAAAGGGGTGGACGTCTCGGTGGAGACCTCCGGCAATGCGCGCGCGCTGCACGAATCGATCCGATGCATCCGCCAGTGCGGGACGGTGGTGCACGTGCCCTGGGGACCCACGAGCTGCGCGGATCTCCGGCTGGACGAAGAGTTCCACCTCAACCGGCCCACCCTAATCGGCAGCCAGGCGTGGGAGGGATGGGGCAATCCGGACCGGGACTACCCGCTCTGGGACGCGGAGCGCGCCCGGCAGGCGGTAACGGACCTCTTCCGCGGCGGCAAGATCACGGGTAAGGACGTCGTGACTCCTATCGTCCCCTTCTCCGAAGCGCCGGCCGCCCTAGCCCGCGCCTTCGCGGACGCCTCGCAGGCCATCAAGCTCGGCGTAACATTCGTGTAGGGGCGGCCCTGTGTGGCCGCCCCTACAAACACTGGCAATGTTCCCCAGCGACGGGAATGCAGGTAGCTGATTGCAAGGTAATAGGACTCCATGGAATCGCCTGCACCAGTACCTGAGCCCCGTCCGTCGCGGCTCCGCCGATTCGTACGTAGCTCACTTTTCATCCTGATCGTTCTGCTCGCGATCCTCACCGGCTACTACTGGTGGCAGCCGTACCGGATCGACTTCTTTCCACACAAACGCCCCTCGCCCAACCCGCCGGTGGATCCGGACAGCAAGCGGCTGTTCAGCCCCGGCGTGCGCGTGACGCTGGTCACCGCGCATCCGGACGACGCGGAGTTCTACCTGGGCGGCCTGCTCTCGCGCCTGCACGATACCGGGGCGGTCCTGAGCCTCATCGTGGCAACGGACGGCGACAAGGCCTACATCCCCTGGGCGGACCACGCCAAGCTGAAGCAGGTCCGCCGGGCCGAGACGGAGGAGGCGGCGCACCGGTGGGGAGCGCACGAAGCGCTCTTTCTGGGCTACCACGACAGCCGGCTCACGCTGTCACGGGAGCTGGTCTTGCGAATCGCGGATGCTCTCCACCTGCTCCACCCGGAGTACGTCCTGCTCTTTGACGGCGAGTATCCGCCGCGCATAAGCCACCGGGACCACCGAACCATGGGGACCGCGACGGAGGAGGCGGCGAAGCAGGCCGGCGAAGGCAAGTGGCTGCTCCACTTCTCCACCAGCGCGCCCAACTTCGCGGTGGACGTAACGCCCTACTGGGCGCGCAAGAAGGCGTTGCTCCACGTGCATGCCAGTCAGTTCGGCACGCAGGAGGGCCGAATCGACGGCATCATCGCCGGCCAGGCGGCCTCGCAGGGCCACCTCATCGGCGTCCAGTACGCGGAAGCATTTCGGTGCGAGCGCAGGTAAGTGATGGCGGAACATCCCTGTCATTCCGAGCGCCAGCGAGGAATCTGCTTCTTGGGGCAGAGTACGTGTTGGAACCGTAAAGCAGATCCCTCGCGGAGCTCGGGATGACGTGTCGAGCCTTCGAGCCTCTGAAGTAACGGAGGGCGTACCCGTACGGTAGAGCAGATCCCTCGCGGAGCTCGGGATGACATCCCTACCCACATGAAAAGAAAAGGGGCGGCTCCTGAAGGGGGACCGCCCTAAGTATCTCTGGGAGGAGTGTGTCAGATGGCTATGCGCAATCTCATTATCGGCGCCACCCGGTAATCTCCTCAGGTCTGTTCACCTTGTCATCCGGCGGGCGGGCTTAGAACAATGCGGACTCGGCGGCGTCTTATTGCCCTGTACGTGAACCGTCACGACACGAAACCCGGGACAAAGGGGCCCTTTCAAGGAGGAGTACCATGTGGAAGCAGCCCCAGAACGACCACTTCGTGGAGGAGCTGTACCTAGCGGGCGAAAAGGCGCCACCCGGCCTGTATAAGCAGATCGGCGCGCCCTGCGTTATCCGGCTCGGAGAGTCGGAGGCGCTGCCCGTTGGGAACGGCGGACACGCCGTCTGCTACCGGCGCGTCCATCCTCATCCCGCACCCAAACCGGCGCCGCTCGCGCCGCCCGCCGACTAGCGGAGACCACAGATCGGAGACCACGGACCACAGACCACAGATTCCGGCGTCGTCGGTAGTCCGTCATCCGCGGTCCTTTTGCACCCAGGAGGAAGTCATGTACGTACGGGAATCGCAGCCGTCCAGCCCGGACCGGAATGCAATCGAGCGCCTTCTGCGGAGGGCCCAGGAGCTCTGGCAGGAGGAGTTCGGCACACTCCGGGGCAAGGAGGGTCCTGCCAGCCGCGAGCCGGTCGCGTCCGGCCACGTGCCGGCCAGGGAGGGGCTGAACGACTAGTGAGCAGTACCCGAAGCGCGTACCTTGATGGAGGCGCAGGGCTGAGCCCTGCGCCTCCAATGTTTGTGACCGGGAGTCGGCGGCCCCCGCCAAGTCGCCGATAATCCGGAAGGTTGCACACCGCCATTTCACAGCCTTACAGGGCGGCACAGGGGATCGCGATGGGCAGAGACGACTGGTTTCGCCGGACTACCTGGACGGCGCAGGATCGTGAGGAGTTCTGGCACCGGCTAAACAGGAGCCGGACAGACCGCAATAAGGCACAGTACCTCCGGATTCAGGCACATCAGCTTCAACATACGGGCTCTCGTGAGCTGCTCGCACCAGCTCTGGATCTCCTGGACTATATGCTCACGCGATACCCGGAGGAGTCTGAGGTCAGTTGTGCTCACCTCCAGCAAGCGGAGTGCCTTGCCGCACTAGGCCGAGATGCCGAGGCCGTTTCGGCGTTCCGCGCCTCGATGGACGATATGCGCGCGACTCACGGCGTCATCACGTATGTCACCGATTCGCCTGTTGCATTCGGCAAGTTCGTCATCTCTCGCGGAATGACCGCTCTCTACGACGAAGCGATAGAGGTCTTGGACGAGTTCAATACGCCCATCGCATCGCCATTTGGGGAGTTCCACGTGAACGCGATACGGGCGATTGTCGCGCACCATCATGGGAGGACGGACGAGGCAGGAACACTCGCCCGCAAGGCTCTTGCTGCCGCGGAGACAGGTCATGCCCTCCTACGAAGCTACCCCGATGCCGGTCTGATGGACACTCCTGATTCCGGCCTGGTCCGGAAGTTACAGCGGGTAGCGGGTGAGCCCGAGGCGAGACGCTGGTGGCAGTATAGGCGCGGCCCTGATTCGCGAAACTAGCCTTCGGACGCTGCTCCGGCACTCAGCTTCTGTGCCTGCCCTGTGCGCCCCCGGGGGGGCATGCACGGACGCTCAACGGACTGGTAGAAGAAGTAGGAGAGCCCGATGGCGAAGGGAAGGCCGACCACCACCGTCGCCGTCGTGGCCGCCGCCGCCGAGAGGCCCAGGTCCTTCAGGATGGGCGACAGGATCCACCACGCGGGCCAGTGGAGCAGGTAGAGGCTGTAGGAGAACGTTCCCATGGCGGCGACTGGCCGCCACTGCAGCGCCGCCCTCGCGAGGGACCGGCTGCCTCGCGCGCAGTGCAGGATGAGACAGACGGCCGCCTCCCCCACCACCGCATCGAGCGCCGGACTCACGCCCCGCCAGTCCAGCCAGGCCGCCACTCCGGCGAGCGCCAGGAAGAGCCAGCCCCAGGGCGCCCGCTCCCGTATCAGTCGCATCCGCTCCTCGCCGGAGAAGGCGGTAGCCGCCCCGGCCATCCCCATGGCGAACAGCCCCACGTACCAGAAGCGCGCCGTGTCCAGATTACGGCCCGCCGGGAGCAGGAAGTGCGGCGCGGCACCCAGCGCCAGCCCCAGCGCGATTACCGGCAGCGCGCCTGCCCGCCGCCAGAGCGGGAGCAGCAGATACGGGAAGAGCAGGTAGATCTGGAACTCTGTCGCGATGCTCCAGAAGGCGGGGTTGATGGTCAGGTGCCACGCCGGACTCAGGTTGTGGAAGAGCAGTGCGTGGGAGAGGAGGCTGCCCGGCGACAGGTTCTCCGACCACCAGAGCTTGGCCCCGCCCTGCACCCCGCCGAAGATCACCTGGATGCCAGCGAAGAGGCAGGCGACGGCCATGGCGGCGTAGTAGGGCGGGAGGATGCGCCGCGCACGCCGCTTGAAGAAGGCGGCCGTGCCACCGGGAATCCGGCCGTCTCCGGACTGGACCACGGGCAGCATGAGGCAAAAGCCGGAGAGCACGATGAAAACGGCCACCGCGAAGCTGGGCGGCGGCAGGAGTCGCACGTACGTCATCCACCTCGCCGGAATGCCCAGGGCCACTCCGATGTGGGTGAAGGCGACGTAGAGCGCCGCGAGCCCGCGCATGCCGTCGAGGTATGCGAGCCGCCCGCGCCCCGCCGCCTCCGGGGTCCGCACCACCGCTTCCGCCGCTGGAACCGCCACCGCCAACTGCCGTTCCTCCCGCCGGAATCGGTGCAGGTTGCGTGCCAGGCGGGTTTGCGCAGCCGCTCCAATTTGCTGCAATTGCGGCAAATTGGGAGCCCGACTGGGTGATGTGGATCGCCACGGCAGTGAGAACCATCCTGGCGGACGGACGGAACTGTTAGGCGCTTACAAGACTCTCAATTCCTCTTGAGCGATTCTGTGCCGGCCGCCCGAATGGGCGGTTGAGATTAGCCCGGCAATTCCACTTTCGGGCGGAGTGCGGCGGCAGGGAGTGGTTCTTTTGCGGACGAGCTAACTCCGGAATTCGTTCGGGGGACCATTCCTCCTGCCGCGTGCGATCAGGTGGCGAAGCCCTCTGTAGAGGGGGCGAGGGAGGGCTCGGGTTCCGGGGGGTGCTCCAAGGTGGGATCGTGGCGGACGGCGAGGGCCAGCAGGGCGGCGGCCACGAGCCAGGCGGCCAGCACCTCCAGTCCACCCGTGTATCCGCCGGTGCGGTCCTTGAGAAAGCCCATGATGTAGGGCCCGGCAAAGCCACCCAGGTTGCCGATGGAGTTGATGGCCGCGATGCCGCCCGCCGCCGCCGTGCCGGTGAGGAACGAGGTGGGCAGCGACCAGAAGGGGCCGAGCATGCAGGAGGGACCGGCGGTGGCCAGCGCCAGGGCCGCCACGGTGAGCCAGGGAGAGCCCACGCGCGCCGCGATGACGAGGCCGATGGCCCCGCCCACGGCACTGAGCGCGATGTGCCACCGCCGCTCCTGCCGCTCGTCCGAGTGGCGGCCCACCAGGACCATCAGCACGGCCGCGACCAGCGGCGGGATGGCGGTGACAAAGCCCAGCGTCTCCGGGCTCCAGCCGCCGCGCGCTTTCAGGACAAGCGGCAGCCAGAAGCTGGTGCCGTAGGAGGCTATCACCAGGCTGAAGTAGAGCGCGCTCAGCAGGAACACGCGTCCATTGGAGAGCGCCTGGAGCAGCGTGAGGTCGTGACGGCTGCGCCGGTGGGCGTGCTCCGCCTCCATCCGCTCCACCAGCCAGGCCCGCTCCTCCGGCAGGAGCCACTCTGCCTGCTCCGGCCTATCGGTCAGGTAGTAGAGCACCACAAAGGCGAGCAGGACGGAGGGGATGCCCTCCAGCAGAAAGAGCCACTGCCAGCCGTGCAGGCCCGCCACGCCACTGAGATGCTGGAGGATGAACCCGGAGATGGGGTTCCCCACCACTCCGGCCAGGGTGGTGGCCGTCATGAAGCCGGCGACGGTGTGCGCGCGGCGGCGGGCGGGGATCCAGTAGGTGAGATAGAGGATCATGCCGGGGAAGAACCCGGCCTCCGCCAGCCCCAGCAGGAACCGCAACGTGTAGAAGCTGGCAGCCGAGCGGGTGAACATCATGCAGGAGGAGATGATGCCCCACGTGAACATGATGCGGGCGATCCACCTCCGTGCGCCCACCTGCTCCAGGATGAGGTTGCTGGGCACCTCAAAGAAGAAGTAGCCCAGGAAGAAGATGCCGGAGCCCAGTCCGTAGACCGTGGCGCTGAAGCGCAGGTCGGTCTGCATCTGGAGCTGGGCGAAGGAGACGTTGACCCGGTCGATATAGGCGGTGATGTAGAGCAGGAAGAGGAACGGCACCAGACGGCGCGTGACTTTGCGCAGCGTGGTCTCCGGTAGCGTCAAGCTTGGAGCTCCTATAAGGGCATGTATGGGAGTGTGGGAGTATGGGTGTATGGGAGGGTCCGGAGTCCTGCCCCCATACTCCCCACCCCCCAACACAGTTCTTGTGGAACGCGGGACATGGCGGAATCCGCTAGAATGAACTGGCAAGCCACCATTCACCAGGAGTCATCCATGTCCCTTCCCGCGCGCCCACTCACCGGCGCCGCCGTCAGCCTCTTCGTTCTGTGCAGCGCCTCGCTCGTGTTGGCCGGAGTTGAGCCGGGCCCCCTAACCCCCAATTCTGGGGGAATCGCCCGGTGGGGTGGACAGAAGGGAGCCAGGGGCAAGGGGGCGGCCAGGAGGCCGGAGGCAGGGGGCGGGCAGCAGGCGGCTGCCTTAGCGGCCGGGAGGAGGGTGTACGACGCCAACGGCTGCGCCGGCTGCCACTCCATCGCGGGCAAGGGCGGCGCGGCCGGACCGGACCTCACGCGGACGGGCGCGGTTCCCGGCCATACGGTGGCCTGGCTCATGGAGCAGGTGGCGCATCCGCAGAAGCACAACCCCAACACCAGCATGCCGGCCTACGCGGGGAAGATCCAGCCGGCGCAGCTTCAGGCGCTGGGGACCTACCTCGCCAGCCTTAAAGGGGCGG
>CAYNFH010000282.1:0-7300 GCA_964396385.1 uncultured Chthonomonadaceae bacterium
GGGGAGACTGAGGGGGCGAATGAAGCCCCCTCAGCGGGAGCACGAGGGCAGAGCCCTCGTGATAGGGCCGCAGAAGCACGAGGGCTCTGCCCTCGGAATCTGCGCCGTTACCGCGCTTACCGCGCTTACTGCGCAATGTGAGAATCCTGGCCTTGTTGAGCTCAGAATGGGGGCCGAGCCCCCCCTTATTGCGCTTTCTTCGCCTTTTACGCAGCCTCTGCCCATTACCGCCCGCACTCCGGTGGCCAATGCGGTGCCGCCGCTTCTCCCCATCGCCTGAATCAGCTAATTTGAGACAACGATCTCACTCCCTCTGACGCCCCCATGGCGGCTGCCAACTCTACACTCTCGACTCTAGACTCCGCCGTATTTGAGACAATGTCTCACTCTTGCTGCCTACCGCCTGCCGCCGGTAAAAGCTTTCGTGGGTGTCTCGCCTATGAGGGAAGCGATGCATCCAAACAGGGACAATTTGAGCGGGTCCGCTCAAATTGGTGTGAAAGTAGAACAGCGCAATACAGTGAGCTCGATTGAGGAGGTGATTGCCGGAGCCGATACGGTCACTCTCCGGCGGCTCCTCCAGCAGAGGGTGCATGGGTTGGCGAAGCGGCTGCATGTGTCCGACTACACGCTGCTCGGACTGCTCATCGATCGGGCGTACGAGCTCCTTGGCAGCTAGAATTTGGTTACAAACGTCTCACTCAGGCTCCCCCTCTCCTGTTCTTCGGGGGGAGCGAGCGCCCGGAGCCGAGCGAGTGCAGGCCGACGGGGGTGAGGGCCGCCCACGAAGGTGGGCGGACGGCGCCAAGCGCCTGTTAGCCGGCGGGTTCAGCCGCCGGTGCATAACCGCCGGTGCGTAACTCACATGAGTACAGCCCGTCGCGAGTGTGGCATAAGAGGGAAGTCTGCACACCGAAACCCGGAGGTCCTTCTTGCGCCCCGCCCTCGGCCGGCACTGGCCCCTGCTCGTCTCCTGCGCCATCCTGCTCTGCGTGGTGTTGTTCCTGTACGGGCTGTGCCGGGAGATCAACGGCGGCTTCGCCTATACGCTGGACGACCCGTACATCCACATCGCGATGGCGCGCAGCTTCGCCTTTCACGGCGTGTGGGGCATCACGCCGCGCGAGTTCACCTCCGCCAGCTCCTCGCCGCTCTGGACGCTGCTGCTGGCCGTCGCCTTCCGGCTAACCGGCAGCCATTCGCTCTGGCCGCTGGCGCTCAACCTGCTCGCCGCCTTCGGAGTGCTGGGCGCTGCCTACGCCGGGCTCCGCCGGGCCGGCGCATCGGACGGATGGGTCCTGGCGGGCCTGTTCTGCCTCTGGCTCCTAGGCTGTATCCCGTATCTCATCTTTGCCGGGATGGAGCACACGCTCCAGATCCTGCTCAGCCTGCTCTTTGTGGAGCGCGCGGCCCGCACCCTGTGCGGCGAGCCACCGCGAAGGCGCTGGGAGCTGCCGGCCCTCGCCTGTCTGCTGCCCATGGCCCGGTACGAGGGGCTGTTCCTCATCGCCGCCTTCTGCGGGCTGGCGCTGGCGCGAGGCCGGTGGCGGATGTGCGCGGCGGTGGCGGGCGCGGCGGCGGTATCTGTGCTCGTATACGGAGCCTGGTGCGTGGCCCACGGCTGGCACTGGCTGCCCAACTCCGTGCTCCTCAAGAGCCACGTCGGCCCAGGGCACACACTGCAGCTCGTGAAACGGTGGGCCCGCATCGCGGAGCGCATTCAGACCACGGCCCACGTCCGGTTGATGCTCTACACCTCCGCCGCCATCGTGGCCGCCCGGATCGGCCGCCGCCGGTTCTGGTCGCCGGACTGTGTGCTGCACGTCCTGTTCCTGATAGTGGCGCCTGTCCACCTGGCCCTGGTCACCGCCTTTCTGGAACTGCCCACGGACCGGTACCAGGCGTACGTCGTCGCCCTGTTCGTCTACGCCACCGCGGTTACGGTGGCGAGCACCCGCCGCGAAGAGGGGGAGTGCGGGAGTGTGGGAGTGTGGGAGTGTGGGAGTGACCGGAATCCGGACCCCCATACACCCACACCCCCACACCCCCATACCACATCTCCAGCTCTCCCCCTCCGTCCGCCGTCCGTCCTCTTCGGGGGATTGTGCGTGTTCCTGCTGCCGCTGGACCTGACCGTCTACCGCATCAGCGATCTGGAGGCGCGCGGCGTGCGGTACCTGGCCATCCTGAGCGTGCCCATCCTGCTGGCGATGCTGCTGGACCGGCAGAAGCTGCCCCGGTTCAGTGCGTCCACGCGCGCGACGGCGCTCCGGCTGGGCGCACTGGCGCTGCTCTTTGTGGCGCTCTGCCCGCTCTTTGAGCGCGGCGCGCTCGGCCTGCGGCTGATCACCAAGGGGTCCACCGACATCTACCGCCAGCAGGTCCAGATGGCGCGGTTCCTCCGGACCTACTATCCGGGACAGGCGGTGGCGGTGAACGACATCGGGGCGGTCGCCTTCCTCGGGCGGGCGCGGCCCGTGGACCTGGAGGGGCTGGCGTGCGAGGAGACGGCAGAGCGGTGGTTCCGGAACGACTTGACGGCCGGGGCTATCCGCGACATCGTGATGCGCAAGGGCGCGCGCATCGCCATTATCTACGATTCGTGGTTCGTGGGGTTGGTGCCGCCGGAGTGGCGCAAGGTGGCGGACTGGGACACCTCCCAGAACAACCTGGTATGCGGGGACGACCTGGTGACGTTCTACGCGACGGACCCGGTGGAGGCGCCGCGCCTGGCGGCCAGCCTGCGGGCGTTCCGGCCCCAGCTCCCGCCCTACGTAGAGTACTTCCCCTATAAGGACGGGAGACGGGTGGCGGAGTAGGAGGAGTGTGGGAGTGTGGGAGTGTGGGTGTGTGGGAGTGGCCGGAATCCGGACCCCCATACCCCCATACCCCCACACTCCCACACTGTTCTTACGGCTTCTTCGGGGCGGGAGGCTTGGGGGTCGTTGCGGCGGGGGCGGCCTGCTTCTGCCTGGCGCGCTCGGCCGCCACGGTGACGGCCTGCGCCTTGGCCTGGTCCACGACGGCTTTGAGCGGCTGCGCGGGCAGGATGAACGCCGTGGAGCCGCCCCCGCCGCCCGCGAACATCCGCATGAACATCTGCATGCCCATCTCGTCGCGCGTCGCTTCGTCCTTCAGGCCGGAACCGACCACGGAGAGCAGCCCCACCATCTCGCCCGTCGGTAGGTAGACCGGCAGGCCGAAGCCGGGCATCCCACCGTCCACCGTCCATGCCTTCTGCGGCTTGGAGATCTCGCCGCTCACGCGTGCCGTCTGGAAGAAGGGGGCGTAGTCGTACCCCTTACCCAGGCGCGAGACCGCCGCGATGCGCTGCCCTACCGCGGGAGTGGCCGGAGAGGAGAAGTCCACCGAGGGCAGCTTGCGGCCTCCCAGGCCGTCTACCTTCAGGAACACCAGCCCCGTCTTGTTGTCGCTGGCGGCCTGGAAGGCGTCGTACTCCTTCTCCTCCGAGCCGAAGATCACCTTGAAGGACGAGGGGGTCACCTTCACGCCCATGTCCGGCCCGCCCTCCTCCCCACCGAACATCTCCATCATCTTGGCCGGCGAGAAGAGGACGCTGGAGACCGCGATCAGCCCGTCCGGGTCCACGATCACGCCCTGCGTGGTGACGTGGGACTCCTGGTCCTGGGAGGCGCCTCCTCCCTTAAACTGGGTCTTGAGGATGGCCTTCACGGTTACGACGAGCGGCGCCACCTTCTGCACCAGCGCCTGGTACTGGGCCGCCTCATCGTCCGCGGCTCGCGCCGCTCCCGGCGCCAGGCACAACGCCGCCAGCGCGGCCGCGCTTACCATCAGTTTCATGGATATCCCTTCAGAGGGTTCAGGAGTCGGAGTTCGGGTCCGGATGCCGGAATCGCCGTGTCGGCGCATCGCCGCGTCGCCGCGTCCGGATTCATCCTTCATCCTTCATCCTTCATCCCTCATCCCTTCCTCTCCCACTCCGGCTCGATGAACACAAAGTGCGTGCGGTAGCCGCGCAGCACGAATATCTCGATCACTTTTGGACGCTCGGCCTTGACCTGCCGCATCACCTTCTGAAAGGTCGCCGCGTCGGGGACCGGATGGTTGTGGACGCCCTGGATGAGGTCGTCCACGTGGAGGCCGGCCATGTGCGCCCATCCGCCCGTCACCACGTCCGTCACCAGCACGCCCTTCTGGGTGCCCTCCCAGTGGTGGGCCATGCGATCCGTGGGCGCGATATTCCGGATGGTGAACTCGAACTCCTCGTCCTTCACCCGGGGCAGGTCCGACTGCGGCGTGGGATCCGGCTCCAGCTTCACGGCCACCTCCTGCGGCTTCCCGTTCCGCAGCACCGTGATTCTGGCGTCCCCACCCACGGGCAGGTCCTCTATGGCGCGCTTCAGGTCCTCCGCGTCCTGCAGCCGCGAGGCCTGCAGTGCGGCGCCGTTCAGCGCCATGATGATATCCCCGGGCCGCAGGCCCGCCCTGCCGGCCGCCGTCCAGGGATAGACCTGGGTGACGCGGAACCCCTTCACGTCCGGCCGCCCCAGGGCGCGCGCCACCTCCGGCGTCACTACCTGCGTGGTGATGCCCAGCCAGGGCTTCGGCAGCTCGCCTCCCTGCTCGGCGGAGGGCTCCTCCTGCGGCTTGACGGCCGTAACGAGCTGCTCCTCCTGCCGGCGGAACGCGATCCCCACCTCCCGGCCGCGGTCCAGGTGGGTCACCACGCGGTGGAACGCCTCCAGGCTCGGCACGGACTTGCCGTCGATGGCGGTGATGATGTCGCCCTCCTGCACCTTGGGGTTTGCGCTGTCCAGCCGGTAGCCGGGCCGTATACCGGTCACTAGCACACCGTCCCTGGTGGGCAGGTGGCGGGAGAGGGCCATGGCGTCCGTGATACCGCGCACCGTGAGCCCCAGGTCGCGGATCTCCTGCTCGTCCCCGGTATAGGGGGCCATGCGGGCGATGGTGACGCTCGCCGTGCGCGGGCTGCCGTTCCGAAGGTAGCCGATGGGCACGGACGCCCCGATGGGCATGTCCGCGATGCGCTGGTAGAGGAGCGGGACCTCCTCGAAGAAGCGCACGGCGACGGGCGAGGAGCCTACCCGCGTGAGGATGTCGCCGGGCATCAGCCCCGCCTTGGCCGCGGGAGACCTGGGCTCGACCGCCGAAACCAGCGCCCCGGTGGTCCGGTTGATCTTGCTCACCGGCAGGACCGTGATGCCTATCCAGCCGCGCTGGACCTTGCCGTACTTGAGCGCCTGGCGCAAGACGCTCGCGGCCGTGTTGGAGGGGATGGCGAAGCCCATGCCGCTCCCGCCCAGCTCGTTGATGCCCACCACCTCGCCGCGCAGGTTGACCAGCGGGCCGCCGGAGTTGCCGGGGAGTATCAGGGCGTCGTGCTGGATCCAGCGGGTGAACATGCCGGTCTTCTCGTCGTTGTCCAGCTCTTGCTCCTCCATCTGCGTGCCGGTGAAGTCCGTGAACACGCGCTTCTTGTTGGAGACCACCCCTACCGTGAGGGAGGAGGAGAGCATGAGCGGGTTGCCCATGGCAATGACGGGCTGGCCCACCTCCAGCGCGTCCGAGTTCCCGAGCTTCGCGTAGGGAACGGGAGCGTTGGGGTGGTTGCGGCGGTCCAGCCTCAGCTTGAGCACGCTCAGGTCGGTGGCCGGATCGTGCGCGACTACGGTAGCCGGGACCGACTCGCCGTCGGTCATGGTGCAGACGATGCGGGTGGTGTTGCCGGCCACGTGGTAGTTGGTGAGCACGTGGCCCTGCGGCGTGACGATGACGCCGCTGCCGCCGCCGGGGGTGCGCTGCGCCCGACCGCCGGTGAAGTAGCGCATGACGACGGTGATATTGACCAGCGCCGGGTAGACCTTCCGGCGCGCGTAGTCGACACTGGGCTGGGGCGCGGCGACCGGGTGGCGGCGCGGTACGGCAGCCGGATGGCGTCGCTGTGCCGCGGCTGAACCAGAGAGCAGGCCGAGCAGCAGGAGGGAGTAGATGGCAGTGCGGTACGACACGTAAGACCTCCGAGGCAGGATGCAGGAATCGTATCACCTACTTTACCACGGCCCGTATGGGAGGGGTTGAAGGTTGAAGGTTGAGGGCCGGAAGCGACTTCGCAGGTCAGCCGGCGCAAGGGGCTACTCTGTTACGGACCCGGGCTACTCAAGGGATCGGCTCGGATGCCCCTTCCTGGAGTGTGACGGTGCGATCCGCCCGGAGGTTGCGGTACGTATCGTCCTCCGTCCTCATCGGTCCACGGTCCCCGGTCTTCGGTCCTTAGCGCAGCATGTTGTAAAGACGCTGGAAATCGAACCCCAGCGGATCGTTCTTCCGCCCTACGGGCCGGGCGATGAAAGCGTGCGACACGATGCGCGATTCCGGCACCTGGTAACGGGAGCGAACGTGGCGGATGATGGCGGCCACGGCCGCATACTGCGCGTCCGGGTAGGGGTCGACGCCGTCATCCCGGTTCACCATCTCTATCCCGATGCTCCGGCTGTTGACGCCGCGCGTCCCTTCCAGCTCGGAAACGCCGGCGTGCCAGGCCCGGTCCGTATCCGGCACCATCTGCACGATGGCGCCATCCCGCCCCACCACGTAGTGCGCGGAGACGCGCGAGGCTGGAGTGAGGAACCAGAATACTGTCTCCGCCAGGGAATCGATCACCGTGGCGTGCACAATCACCGTGTCTATCGCCTGGCCCGGCGGCCGCGCGTCATGGTTGGGCGAGAGGATGAGCTCTGCGCCGTGCATCAGCCCGTCCTCCGGGACCGGTGGCGGGCGGTAGCCGGCCGGCTCCTTCGCCTTCGCCCCACGGATCCAGCGCAGGGCCGTCTGGTACTCCGGGCTCTGAGCATCGGTCGGCCAGCGCTGTCCTCCGCCATGGATCTCCGAGTAAGGTCCGTCCGGGGCGTGAGGCCGGGTTGGCTTCACCAGCAGCAGGCTCTGGTCCGGATCCTTCACGTTGACCACCTTGAGCGCCTCCCGGTAGTTGAACCGCACGATGACCGAGGGCGGGGGATTGGCGACCCCGGAGGCGATGGAGCGGAGCAGGGAGTGGGAGCTGTGGCAGTCGATACAGCTTCTCCCGTCGGCGCCGGGGCGCTCCATGAGCGGCTCGATGTTCCGCGCGAAGTACCCGTAGTTGAGGAGGTCCCGCACGCGCTTGCCATGGAGCGGCGCGCCGGAGTCGTCCAGTAGGTCCTTTGCCCTGCGCCGCAGGTCCTCATCCGCTCCGAACCGGAGCTCCTCCACGCTGAGGTGGATGGCGGGGTTCGCCAGAAGGTCCCGGTGCTGGTCCACC
>CAYNFH010000283.1:0-7298 GCA_964396385.1 uncultured Chthonomonadaceae bacterium
GCCTCCCGTTCTCACGACTCACGACCCTGGCTTCCGGACTCTGGACTCTCGACTCTCGACTCTCGCCTCCACAGTCACCCCCTCATCCCTTCACCCCTTCACCCCCTCATCCTCCGCCCGCCGTGCTATAATCACGCCGTCATGAGCGAGGTGCTGGACCGCGGCAGGAAGGTCATCCAGGCGGAAGCGGACGCCATCCGGTCGCTTGGCAGCCGCCTGGACTCGCGATTCGAGGACGCCGTGGAGGCGCTCCTTTCGTGCCGCGGTCGCGTCATTACCACGGGGGTAGGCAAGGCCGGCATTGTGGCGCATAAGATGGCCGCGACCCTCGCCTCTACCGGCACCCCCGCCCTCTTTCTCCATCCAGCGGAGGCGGTCCACGGCGATCTGGGCGTTGTAGGGGCGCAGGATATCGTGATCGTCTTCTCCTACAGCGGCGAGAGCGACGAAGTGGTGCGCCTGCTGCCCTCCATCAAGCGTATCGGCGCCTGCATCATCGCGCTCGTCGGGAACAGCCGCTCCACCCTGGCCCAGTCCGCGGGAATCGTGTTGGATGTCTCCGTGGATGCCGAGGCGTGCCCGTTGGGCCTGGCCCCCACCACCAGTGTGGCCGCCATGCTCGCCCTGGGTGACGCGCTGGCGCTTGCCGCCATGGAGGCGCGCGGTTTCACACAGGAAGACTTCGCCGCATTTCACCCGGCGGGGGCACTGGGCCGGCGCCTGACGCTGCGCGTCTCCGACGTGATGCGCAGGGGTGAGCAGCTTGCAGTCGTCCAGGAGTCCGCAACCCTTCACGATGCCATCCTGGCCATCACCGCTGCCCGCGCAGGCGCCGCATGCGTGGTAGATGACGAGGGCGCGCTGACCGGCATCTTCACGGACGGAGACTTCCGGCGGGCGATCCAGCAGGACGAGTTCGCATCACGAGCGGCAGTATCCCAGTATATGACCCGCACCCCGATGGTGATCACCGGCGACCCGCTGGCTGCGGAGGCCATGTCTGCCATGCTGGAGTGGCCCCGCGCTCAGATCGGGGAAGCGCCGGTGGTGGACGCCAACGGCCGTCCAGTGGGAATGATCATGATTAAGGACCTCCTGCGGGCCGGGCTATGAGCGAGGCGCCATCCATCGAGTCTCGGCTGCAGGCCGTCCGGCTCCTCGCCATGGATGTAGATGGGGTCCTGACGGACGGCACCATCGAACTGGGACCGGAAGGGGCCGATGAGGTCAAACGGTTCCACATCCAGGACGGGCTTGGCATCCAGCTCGCCGTGATTGCCGGGCTGACCGTCACCTGGTTGTCCGGCCGGAGCAGCTCCATCGTCCAGCGTCGCGCCGGCGAGCTGGGAGTTCAGCACCTGTACCAGCAGGTCAAGAACAAATCCGCCGCCCTGGCGGAGCTGATGGGCGCCTACTCCATTACCCAGGCAAATATCGCGTACGTGGGCGACGACTTGAACGATCTGCCTGCGTACTCCCTCGCGGGAGTGAAGTTCGCCCCCGCCAACGCCGTAGCCGCCATCAAGGGGCTCGCCGACTTCGTCACGGAACGGCCCGGCGGAGCCGGAGCGGTTCGTGAGGTGGTAGACGTTATCCTCAAGGCCCAGGGCAAGTGGAACGATGCCGTGACCCAGTACCTGGCCGGACTGCTCCAGAGTTAGGGCGGCGCCTCCATGCCGTCCGCCACCATCCTCCATACGAACGACTTCCACAACCATCTTGCCCCAGCCCAGGCCGAGAAGCTGAAGGCGATGCGACAGGAGCTCGGGGACAGTGGAATGCTCCTGGATGCCGGCGATGCCATCTCCTCCGGCAACGTCACCTACAGGCCGGCCGGCGAGCCGATCCTGGACCTTATGAGCGGGGCCGGCTACGACGCCATGACCGTGGGCAACCGGGAGTTTCACTTCACCCAGGGCGGCTTCTCCGCCAAGGTCTGCCGCGCCCGCTTCCCCGTGCTCTGCGCCAATGTCCGAGCAAGAGACGCCCGAACGCCGCTGCCGGTACGACCCTGGATCGCGCGCACGCTGGCAGGCGCCATCCGGGTGACTGTATTCGGCCTTACCGTCCCCATGATCACCGAGCGTATGCTCGTGCGCAATGTCTCCGCGTTCGTGTTCGACGACCCTCTTCGCACTGCGGAGCGGATCGTCTCGGAGCTCCGGCCGCACTGCGACGTGGTGGTTTGTCTGAGCCACATTGGGGTATCCAGGGACCGCGAGCTCGCGGAGCGAGTCCCCGGCATCGACCTCATCATCGGGGGCCACACGCACGTCACGCTGCCGGAGGGAGAGCGCGTCGGGGAATGCCTGATTGTGCAGGCGGGCTGGTGGGCCCACTCGTACGGCCGCGTGATCGCCCGAGTGGACGGCGGGGCCGTTGACCTCACGGCGGAGGTCCACGCGCTGTGATCGCGGTTTTTGGAGCGGCAGTACTCCTCCTCATCTCCGCTGGCGTGGGGTCCTCCTTGCTGCGGCTTCTCCGGGTACAGCCCGCTACCTCTCTCGAGCGGGTGGTCTACGCTACTCCTCTCGGGCTCGGCATCACCGCATACTGCATCCTGGCCCTGGGTCTGTTGGGCCTACTCTCCCGCACGCCCGTAGCCATCGCCCTCGCCTGCCTCGCCGCTCTCGCCCTTCCTGGCTTCCTCCCGCTCTTTCGCCGCGAAGGGCCCTCTTGCGGCGCCCCCGGATCCGATGATTCAAGCCCGCAAACCACTCCCACCGCTGACGACTCACAACTTGCAAGCCCGGACCCCGCTCTCACGACTCACGACTCACTACTCACGACTCCGGAATCCGGGACTGAACACCTGAACACCCGAACACCTGAACACCCAGCGGATTCCGGCCCTCAACCTTCAACCTTCAACCTTCAACCTTCAACCATTCCCGCCGCCCTCCTCCTCACCGCAATCGCCCTCATCGCCTTCGTCGCCTGCTTCGTTCCGCCGGCCGCACACGAGTGGGACGCGCTCTCCTACCATCTGGCCGCTCCCAAGGTGTACATAGAGCACCACCGGATCCTCCTGCTGCCCACGGATCACCACTCGAACTTCCCCTTCACCATGGAGATGCTCTTCACCGTGGGGCTGCTGTTCCAGGGCTACGCCATGGCGGACCTGGTACACTTCGCCACGGGCGTGCTCACGGTAGCGGCCATCATCGCCGTAGGCCGGCGGCGACTCGGTGACCGGGCCGCCATCCTGGCAGCCGTCGCCTTCTCGCTCACACCTATCGTCATCTGGGAAGCCGGAGCGGCCTACATTGAGCTAGGCATGGCACTCTTCGTCCTTACCTCCGTAGGCGCCGCCCTCGAGTACCTCCACCTTTGGACCACCCCTCACCCTCTCACCCCTTCACCCCTTCACCCCCTCACACCCTCACCCTCCCGCTGGCTCGTCCTGTCGGCCTGCCTCATGGGCTTTGCCCTGTCCGTCAAAGCTCTTGCCCTGGTTCCATTTGTGCTGCTCGCTGGCGCATTGCTCCTACGCAGTGTCCCGCCTCGTGCCATCGGAGTCTACGTAGCTGTCGCGGTCCTGGTGGGCTCGCCCTTTTACGTAAAGTCATGGGTTATGACCGGCAATCCGGTCTATCCGTTCGCGTATCGTCTGTTCCCACACAGCAAGTACTGGAACGCGGAACTCGCCGCCACATACCAAACAGAGCAGGTGGGATTTGGCCAGAGTGGACAGCGCACAGGCGTCAGCGAAGACGCCTCCCAGAAGCGCGCCGAGTATGCTCCGCCAAGCCTCCGCGACCGCATCATGACCCTGATCGAGGTTCCGTTCGATCTTGTCGCAGTGCCCCGGATCTTCTACAACTACAACGATCCTGGCGTACACGCCCAGCTCGGATTCCTGTTCCTGAGCCTGCCTATGCTGGCGCTGGTGGTCCCGCGCCTCCCACGGGAAGCAGTGCTGTCCGGTCTGATGGCTCTGGCGTGGTTCTTGGTCTGGAGTCAGTCGATGCAGTACGTGCGGTACCTCATACCGCTGTTGCCGCTGGCGCTTCTCTGCGGTGGAAGCGCGGCGGCACGACTTTCGGCCGCTAGCCGAGTGGTGGGACTGGCACTGGTAGTCGCGGTGCTCGCTCAGGCGGCCGTCTGCTTCGCCGCGTTTGGCACGTCGCTCCCGGAGCAGATAGCGCGGGCCACCAACCCGGAGGAGCGGGAGCAGTACCTCCAGCGCCAGGTAAACGTGTACCAGACGGAGCAGTGGGTGAACTCTCATGCCGCACCGAGCGAGGGCGTGGTGCTCTTCGAGGAGACGCGCGGCTTCTACCTGGACCGGCCGTACCTCTGGGGCAACAGCCCCCACTCCACCTACATCCCGTACGGGAGCTTTGCCAATGGCGCACAGTTAGCGGACTGGTTCGTGCGGCATGGCTACCGGTACGGCATCGTGAACCTCCAGTTCAGCCAGCCGGGAGCCACCGCCGAGGGCGCCGAGCAGCTCCGCTCCGCGGTTGGAAACGGCACCGTTGCGACGCTCTTGTTGCAGTGGTACAACCCGAATACCGCCGGCGAGCGATGGAGAAGGCTGCTGGGCGAGGCGCTGTCGTCTGGAGCGGCGGTCGTAATGCCGGACGGGAGCTTTCGCGGTGCGGTACTGGTGGAGTTCCGGCCGGGGGCCGCACCGCAATGAGCCGCCGGAAGCCGCTGCAGCCGGATGCGCCCCCTCTATCACCGCTCCCACCTAGGCCCGAGCCCCTCACCCGGGGCTGGCATGTGGCAGTAGCGCTCCTGTTCCTGGCCTACCTGGGGCTCGGCTTCGGCCATCTGAAGGCAACCCCCGTATCGCCCTCCACGTCAATCAACTATATCAACGCTCCCGACGAGGCGGCGCACCTCCTCTACATCAAGGCAATCGCCGAGCGCGGCCGGCTGCCCGTGCGTGGTGAGAAGCAATATGCGACCTATGAATGGCACCAGCCGCCGCTCTACTACGCCTTCTGCGCGCCGTTCTTCCCCTACGGTCCTCATGTGGTCCGCGGCGTGACGCTGCTTCTGGGTGCGCTCGCGCTGTGGCTGGTCTTCCGGTCAGCGCGCCTTGCCTTTCCGGAGGAGCACGGACTGGCGGTACTGACGCTCGGGTGCGCTGCCCTCCTCCCCATGCGGGAGGCAACGACGAGCTCGGTCGGCAACGACGTGCTCATCGAGCTACTCTACTCCGCCTGCCTGATGCTCCTTGTTACGGCCCTGGCCTATGGCTTCAACTGGCGCCGCGGAGTGGTGATCGGGGTCTGCGTCGCCGCAGCCGCGCTGACCAAGGCTTCCGGCCTGCTGCTCCTGCCGATCATACCGGTGGCGCTGTTTCTCGCATGGCGTCAGGGCGAGGCGCTTCCGGGCCTCGCACAGGGCGGCCTGGTCATCCTCGGGGTGTTCGTGGCGGGCACTTCGATCTGGTATGCGCGCAACCTGCGCCTGTACCATGAGTTCACCCCGGCGCGCGCGTTCGTGCAGGAGTTTGAGCATACGGCGAGGGCGGCCGACTTCATCGGCAAGGACATGCGGATGCTCGACATCCTCACCGGCCAGCCCGACCTCTCCACCGAGACGCGCGGCCAGTACTCGCTCCTGGTGGCGGACTGGACCTTCGGCACCGCTGTTGCCGCGTACACACGGATGGGCCGGGATGCCGCCTACGGCATCCCGAGCTTCCTCCCACCAGGCTACTATTTTCTGTACGCCTTGCTCGGAGCGGCCGCAATCGCGGGACTGATACGGCAGCATCTCCGGAGGGGTACGGACTATACGAAGCTCCAGCAACAGATCATCTTGCTTTGCGGGCTGGAGATCGCGCTCGTGATGGCGTCGTTTGCTGGCTTCACCTGGACCTTTTTCCAGGCGCAGGGGCGCTACCTCTACCCCGCCCTGCTCCCGCTATCGCTCCTGGGCGCGCTCGGATTCCGCGGGATCCTTCCGGCACGGTACCGCGAGACCGCTACCGTGCTCCTTCTTGCGCTCTTGGTTGTGCTCGCCGTCGCCTTCCTTTTCACCGCAGTCCTGCCCGCATACTCCGTCGCCCCGCCCGCCGTGCGATAATACGGCTATGCTGTACCGCAAGACTCGGAGCCCCGAAGAGACCCGCGCGCTCGCCGACTGCATCGGCCGTCGGCTGGGGCCCGGGGACGTGCTGCTGCTCCACGGCGACCTTGGCGCGGGCAAGACCACGTTCGTTCAGGGGCTCGCGGCAGGACTAGGCCTATCGGATCCGGTGACCAGCCCCACGTTCACGCTTATCCACGAGTATCGCGGCGGGCCACTGCCGCTGATCCACCTGGACCCTTACCGCCTGTCAGGAGCGCAGGACGTGGAGGACCTGGGCTTTGACGAGCTCCTATCGAGCGGGGCAGTGATAGTGGTCGAATGGGCAGAGAGGCTGGAGTCCCTGGCGCCCCAGGAGGCTCTGGAGGTGCGCCTGGCAGTTATGGGCGAAGAGGAGCGGGAGGTGCGGCTCATCCCGCACGGCTCGCGCTGGGAGAAGCTGCTTCGGGAGGTCGAGAGCGAGTGCTGATCCTGGCGCTGGAGACCACCGGCGAGCTGTGCGGAGTGGCCGTCCGGGACGGCTACGGTCTGCTTGTGGAGCGGGTCTTCCGGCACCGGATGCGGCTGTCTGAACGATTGCTCCAGGATGTGGACGACGTGCTGGAAGATGCCGGCATTACTCTCCAGGACATACAGGGCCTTGCCGTGGGGGTGGGTCCTGGCTCATTTACAGGAGTCCGGATCGGGGTCACAACTGTGAAAACCTGGGCGGCATTGCTGGATAAGCCCGTCGTGGGGGTCTCCAGCCTGGATGCTCTCATCGCGGAGAACGCTGCTCCCGGCGCTCTGGTAGCGCCTGCGGTGCGGGCGCGGCCGGGCTCCGTGTATACCTGCGACTGGTCCGCGGACGGTGCGGACCTGCTCATCCATCGCGCGGGCGTGCAGGTTGCAACGGAGGATTTCTGCGCGCGCCTCGTGGCTCAGCCGCACCGACCCGTTGTGGCTTGCGGAGACGGCATCGGCGGCCTGCCGTGGTCAAAGTCCGGTCCGCCGCCGGGCATTACGCTGGGCGGGACCAACGCGCCACGTGCAGGTACCGTGGCTGCCATCGCCGAGGGGCGATTCGCGGCCGGCGTGACCGATGACCCGCTGGCGCTCACACCGCTCTACGTCGCCCCACCCAACATCCATCTAAAGGCAGGGATGAAGGGTAAGGGATGAGGGATGAATCAGCGCCCGGCGACACAGCGAATCCGGATTCTGCTCTCACGACTCACGACTTACGACTCACGACTCGGTAGTCGCCTCCT
>CAYNFH010000284.1:0-7238 GCA_964396385.1 uncultured Chthonomonadaceae bacterium
GCCGCTCGACGCGGGCCGGTACAGCCGGCAGACCTTCAAGCCCGTCGGACTGACCGCCATCGACCATCTCGTGGGCAACGTGGAGCTCGGCAAGATGGACGAGTGGGTGCGATTCTACGAGCACGTGATGGGCTTCTCCCAGCTCGTGTCCTTTACGGACCAGGATATCAGCACAGAGTACTCCGCCCTCATGTCCAAGGTGGTCCAGGACGGGCAGGGGCGGATCAAGTTCCCCATCAACGAGCCGGCGCAGGGCCGCAAACGCTCCCAGGTGGAGGAGTACCTGCAGTTCTACGGCGGTCCCGGGGTGCAGCATATCGCGCTGTCCACGGAGAACATCATCGAGACGGTGAGCGCGCTGCGGCATAACGACGTGAGCTTCCTCCGCGTGCCCAAGGCGTACTACGAGATGCTGCCGGGCCGGGTAGGGGAGATAGAGGAGGACCTGCACCAGCTCGCGGAGCTGGGGATCCTGGTGGACCGGGACGACGAAGGCTACCTGCTGCAGATATTTACCAAGCCGGTGGAGGATCGCCCGACGCTGTTCTTCGAGATTATCGAGCGGCACGGCTCCCGCAGCTTCGGCAAGGGCAACTTCAAGGCCCTCTTCGAAGCCATCGAGCGCGAGCAGGCCCGCAGGGGGACTCTATGAAGCATGGCTCCGGAATGCAGAGCACCCTCTCCCGGAATGGGGGATCTGGGGGCGCAGCGTAGGGCGTCGTCGTGCGGACACCCGTACCACTCCAGGACATCCGCTCCTTTCGGGACTTCTATGCGTTCGAGCAGCACGTGAAGAATGCCCGGAAGAACCGCGGGCTGGAGATGGTCCCAGAGTGGTATGAAGCGCCGGTCTTCTACTTCTCCAACACGGCGAGCTTCGTGGGGCAGGAGGCGGAGATCCGGAAGCCGCCGGAGACCGATGCGCTGGACTACGAGCTGGAGATAGCGGTCATCATCGGAAGAGAAGGGCGGGACATACCCGTGAAGGAGGCCGATTCCTACGTCGCCGGATTCACGGTCCTGAACGACTGGAGCGCCCGGGACATCCAGCGGCGGGAGATGAAGGTGGGCCTGGGCCCGGCCAAGGGCAAGGACTTTGCCACCAGCATCGGCCCGTACCTGGTCACTCCGGACGAGCTGGAGGACCGCATCCTGGAAGACCGGAGCCGAGGGGCTCGGTACGACCTGGCGATGACGGCCCGCGTGAACGGCCTCGAGTACTCCCGCGGCAACGCGCGTGAGATGCACTGGACCTTTGCCGAGCTCATCGCGCACGCTTCCCGCAACACCGTGGTGCGTCCAGGGGACCTGATTGGCTCCGGCACCGTCGGCACCGGTTGCATCGTAGAGTTTCCGCCCGGCACCTACCCTTGGCTCCAGCCCGGTGATACTGTGGAGCTGGAGATAGAACGGCTGGGAGTATTGCGAAATCGCGTGGTCTAGAACGGCTATGGCAGCCTCCCCCTGACCCCCTTCGTAAGGGGAATTCCCTCCCCTTACGAAGGGGAGGGTACGGGAGGGGTAAGACCAAAATCGAAGACGACATGACTCCTCTCGCTCAACCCGGTCCGCTCACGGACATGGAGCGGTTTCTGTTCGAAACCGCCGGCTATCTCGTGATACCTGGAGCGCTCTCACCTCAGGAAGTGGAGGCCTGCCTTGCGGCCGCCCGGCGCGTGCACGCGCCGCACGGGACCTCCAAGTGGCGGCAGATCGGGGCGGCTTACGAGCGGGAGCCTGCGCTGGAGCCGCTCATCGACCATCCCTCCACGTTCCAGAAGGTTCGGGCCCTTATGGGCGACTACTTCATCGTCCAGAGCAGTTGGTGCACGCTCTCGCCACCCGGCTTTGAGGGGGGTGGGTGGCACCAGGACGGGAGCAGCGTGTATGAGTTCCGGCGCCTCGCGGTCCCCACGCCGCTCGTCCAGCTCCGCGTGGGCTACTTCCTGACCGACCAGTCGAAGCCCAACATGGGCAACATGGTCATGATCCCAGGCAGCCACAATAGCGCCACTCCTCTGCCGAGGGACCTCCGCCGGGCCGACGTGCCGTACTCCGACGTCATCTGCGGCCCGCCGGGCACCGCGCTAATGTTCCATCAGGGGTTATTCCACCGAGGGACGCGCAACGAGGAGGGCGGGGAGAGATACATCCAGCACATCGTTTACGCTCCGCCCTGGCTTATCCCGTCGGACCGAAAGCGCAACGACCCCGACTTTCTCGCCCGGACCACACCACTGCGCCGCGCATTGATGGGCGAGTGGAACCGGCCGGAAGAGCCGTTCGGGATGGGCTACGCCAAGCCGCCGTTCGATGGTGAATAGGAGGCCGTAATATGCCGCGATATGTCCAATTGGGTCGGGTGCCACGGAAGAGGCATACTCAGTTTCGGAAGCCGGACGGCACCCTTTACGCGGAGCAGGTCTTCGGCACAAGAGGCTTCTCGGGCATCTCCTCGCTGCTCTACCACGCCCACGCGCCGACGGAGGTCTCCGACTTCCGGCCTCTCAAGGAGACCCGGGTCGAGACGCTGCCGGAGGTGCCGCTGCGGCATCGGCACGTGAAAACGAAGGGGTTCAAGGCGCACGGCGACCCGATCTCCGGCCGTGTGCCGCTTATGCTCAACGAGGACGTGTCCATCGGGCTCTGCGTCCCCACGGAGCCGATGGACTTCTTCTACAAGAACGCCGACGGGGACGACCTGCTCTTCATCCACGAGGGCACGGGCCGACTGGAGACCATGTTCGGCACGCTCCCGTACGGTCCGGGTGACTACGTGGTGGTCCCGCGCGGTACCATCTACCGGGTGGTTGGCGACGCAGGGCCCAGCCGGATGCTCGTCATCGAATCGGCGAGCGCGGTGGAGGTCCCGCGCAGGTACCGCAACGAGTACGGCCAGATGCTCGAGCACGCGCCCTACTGCGAGCGGGATATCCGGGTGCCGGAAAACCTGGAGACACACGACGAGACGGGCCAGTACGAGGTGCGCATCAAGGCCCGGAGCCACCTCACGTCATATCGGTACGACTATCATCCGCTGGACGTGGTGGGGTGGGCCGGCTGCCTCTACCCTTGGGCGCTCAATATCGGGGATTTCGAGCCCATCACCGGCAGCCTCCACATGCCGCCGCCCATCCACCAGACCTTCGAAGGGCACAACTACGTGGTCTGCTCCTTTGTGCCGCGGATGCTGGACTACCACCCGGACGCGGTGCCGGTGCCATACAATCACAGTAACCTGGAGAGCGATGAGCTTCTGTACTACGTGAACGATAAGTTCGGCAGCCGCAAGGGCATCGAGCAGGGCTCCATGACGCTTCACCCCTCCGGGATCCCGCACGGCCCGCAGCCGGGCGCGGTGGAAGCCAGTCTCGGGAAGACGCGCACGGAGGAGCTGGCGGTGATGCTGGACACCTTCCGTCCGCTGCGCCTGACCCGCGCTGCCGCGGAGCTCGAGGACGATCAGTATCCGTTCAGTTGGAAGACGTGAATCACCACAGAGGACGCAGAGAGCGCAGAGAATGGCAGATGCGGAGGGCAGATTCCGGCCACGCCGCATTCCTCCGTCACTTCATCGGAATCTCTGTGGCCTCTGTGCTCTCTGTGGTGGAAAGTCTTGGAGGGGGCTGTGGGAGAAGATAGCGGTTTTCTGGGGATTGACCCGGCGGATCTTTCCATGGCGGATGCGCACCGGCTCCTGCTGCACTGCGTGGCGCCGCGGCCCATCGCCTTCGCCTCGACCATCTCCACCGATGGGGTGCCCAACCTCTCTCCCTTCAGCTACTTCATGGCCGGCGGCGCCAATCCGCCCTCCGTGGTCATCTCACCGTTGACGGACCGGAACGGTCAGCCGAAGGACACGCTGCGTAACATCGAGGCGACCCGCGAGTTCGTGATAAACGTGGTCACGTTCAGCATGCGGGAGCCGATGAACCGCGCCTCGGCGGAGTACCCGTTCGGCGTGAGCGAGTACGAGGAAGCGGGATTCACCCCCGCGCAGTCGGTCCGCGTCAAGCCGCCGCGAGTGGCGGAGAGCCCCCTGGCCATCGAGTGCCGGCTCTACCAGGTTGTGCGCCACGGCGCGGGTCCGCTCTCGGCCAACTATGTCATCGGCGAGGTGGTCTACTTCCACGTCGCGCAGGCATTGATGCCGGAGGGAGCGCTCGACGCCCGCCGCGTGGACTACATCTCGCGCATGGGGGGAGACTGGTACGCGCGCATCGACTGCTCCGCCATGTTCGAGATGCCGCGCCCTCCCCGCGTGGACAAACAGACGCAAGCCGGCTGACCTCGGGGAGATGAATCAGCAACTAAAGGCGCCGGGAGGGCCAAGTCGCGCGTAGAGGTCCTTAGCCCAGCCGAATGCGTCCGGGCAGCTCGTTACGGTTATCTGGGCGGGATACAGCAGCCCGGCAATGTAGGGCAGGTCGGTAATGCGAAGACACCCCAGCATCTCGATCGCCGGTCCGCAGCCGTCTGGCTGGCTGGGCGTATGCTGAGTGGCGGGTGGCGATTCCAGGTGAAGCCGGGAGACCTGGCCGTCCAGGAGGGCGGCGTAGAGCGCCACGGCGCACATTTCGCGGGATGCGGCCAGCGTCACTTCTCCGTGCGGCGTGTTCGGGAGGTCGCGCACTGCCGCCAGTGCGCGCAGTGTGTCCCACACTCGCATGGAGGCCACGGTCCGTCCTGTCCAGGCGGCGGCGCGCCGCACGTGCCAGTCCAAATCCTCGCCCCAGGCGGTATCGCCCGTTCCCCGCGGCTCGACCACCACCCGGATGCTGTCACCGCCCATCCGGCCCGCAAGCTCCTCCGCCGCGTGCGGCTTATCGTGGGGGCCGCGCAGCGCCACCGTGAGCGGGACGTTCTCCTCCAGATTCGCGGGACGGACCAGCACGCCCCGGAGGCGCCATCCCTCTTCGGATGTGAAGCCGAACCGGCAGCCGCTCTCACCAGGCCGCCGCTCGAACTCCCAATCGATCCGGGCATCCAGCGGCGGGCATTGCGCGACGGGGAACTGGGCGAAGGTAGTGTGTAGCAGCTCGCGGACTGTGTGCTCGCGCGCCTGCTGCAGCTCTGCAATGTTGGCGATTGTGGGTGGCCTGGCGAGCCGTACCAACTCGTCCTGGATGGTCAGCGCCCGGTTGCCAAGCGGGATGCCGTTGACGAACACCCGGAGCGCGTCCAGCGGTTCCTGCCGTTCCGGCGAGCCGTCGATGTCTCCGATCTCCTCCAGAGGGATGTCACGCCCCTGAAGGTGCCGGGCGAGCCAGGAAAAGATGGCGGTGCGGGTCTGGGGCTGGTAGGAGTGCGGGCCGGGAGCGGTAACCAGGCGCAGGTTATCCGCCGCCCCGAGTGACGCATAAAGCGGCTGGAGCCGCTCGTAGACCTCGCGGATGGCGGCGATGGTGAACAGCTCGTCTCGCTCGGTGGACGCAATGAGCAATGGGCGCGGCGCGATGAGCGCGCCGATATCCGTCAGGTCCCAGCCGTACAGATTGACCCACCACATGCAGTCGCAGTGGTCGTCTATTGTCCGGTCCGCGATATGGGATGCCAGCGTAGCGGTCCCGCAGCTCGGCGCCGCGGCTTTGATGCGCTCGTCCGCCGCGGCGACCCACCAGGAGGTCGCGCCGCCGCCGGAGGTGCCGGTCACTCCCAGCCGGGAGCCGTCCACATCCGGCCGCGCCGCCAGCAGGTCCAGCCCGCGAATTCCGTTCAGCAGCTCCACGCCCGCCGGCGTATACCCCCGGCTGTACCAGTGAAACCAACCCTCCCGATAGGTCCCGTGGTGGTGGCCCTCCGCCTCGCCAAGCTGAATGGTCTCCGCCAGCAGCGTCACGAACCCGAGCTGCGCCAGCTTCCGGGCGTGCGCCTGATACCAGACCTTCTGGTCCTTGCCGTGGCCGCAGACGTAGAGTACGGCCGCCGCCTTGCCGGTCAGCCCAGACGGAACGTACAGGTTGGCGGTGACATACAGCTTCGGCAGGCTCTCGTAGGCCAGCTTTTCAATACGGTAGCCATCCCGCTCCACCACGCCCGTCACAGTCACCGGCACCGGCGGCCGCTCGCCTACGGGCGCGAGGTCACTGAGCCCCATCATCTCCAGGAACCGGGCTCGCCGCGCGGGGAGCGTCCGCTGCCACTCTTCAGGCGAGCGACAATCCCGCGGCCCGCCATCGGTAATCCGTCGCGCCTCCTGGTTCAGGTACTCACGAATGGTCATTGCGGTGCTCTGGTTCACGCATTCAGCCGTTCCGCCCACAGGAGCCGCTGGCGCACCTTGCGGTAGAAGGTGGCGTGGCCCAGCGTGACCAGTCGGGTGGTGTATTCCGCGCGCCGCACGTCCACTCGGTCGCCGGACTCCAGAGGGAATACCGCCGCGCTGTCCGCGCTGAAGATCACCTCACCGCCGTCCGACTCGATGGTGACCGAGACTGTCTGGTCGCAGGGAATGAGCAGGGGGCGGGCAGCCAGCGTATGCGCGCAGATCGGCACGACCAACAGCCCCTCGATGGTAGGCTCTACGAGCGGCCCGCCCGCGGAGAGGGCGTAAGCCGTGGAGCCGGTAGGAGTGGCTACCACCACGCCGTCCGCCGCGTACACAGCGATGAACTCCCCATTGAAGGCGGTATGGAGGTGCAGCATCCGGGCGCGGGTGCCTTTGCTCAGCACAGCGTCGTTCAGCCCGATGGCCTCGTACACGGTCTGCTCGCGACGAACAACGGATGCATGCACCATCATCCGCTCTTCCGTCTCCATCCGTCCCTCCAACAGGTCGTCCAGATGGGGGAAGAGATCGTCCGGGCGTGTCTCCGCGATGAAGCCGAAGTGGCCCATGTGCACGCCGAGAATGGGGATGCCGTGGGGAGCGGCGATGTGGCTCGCCGTGAGGATGGTGCCGTCACCTCCCAGCGTAATGAGGAGCTCGACACCGGCGAGGCAAGTGGCATCCGCGGAGAGGTCGTCACGCCCCAGCAGGGGAGCGGCTTCCGAGTCGACGCAGACCTCCACGTCCCGCTCGGTGAGCCATGCGATAACTTCGTGGGCGAACAGGAGTGCCGGGCTCTTATCGCGATTGACGATCAGACCGACGCGTGAGATCCCCACGGGCGTCTCCCGGAATATCACAGACGGAGGACGGGAGATGGGTGACGGACCGACTCTGAGCCGGTACCCGGTCCCCCATCATTCCTCTCACTTCCAGTGCTTGGGGTCGTTCAGCCACTTCTGCAACTGGC
>CAYNFH010000285.1:0-7157 GCA_964396385.1 uncultured Chthonomonadaceae bacterium
AAGAAGTGACCGGCGCCGAAGGCGGCATCATTCTCTTTATCGACGAGCTGCACACACTGGTTGGCGCGGGCGCGGCAGAGGGCGCGATGGACGCCTCGAATATGCTCAAGCCCATGCTGGCCCGCGGCGAACTGCACTGCATCGGCGCGACCACGCTGGACGAGTATCGCAAGCACATCGAGAAGGACGCGGCGCTGGAGCGGCGCTTCCAGCCCGTGATGGTCGAGCCGCCGACGGTGGAGGACACGGTCTCCATCCTGCGCGGACTCAAGGAGCGGTTCGAGGTGCACCACGGCGTGCGGATCCAGGATAACGCCCTGGTGGCCGCAGCCGTGCTCTCCAACCGGTACGTGACCGACCGCTTCCTGCCGGACAAAGCGATTGACCTGGTGGACGAGGCCTGCGCCATGATCCGCTCGGAGATCGACTCCATGCCCACGGAGCTGGATGAGATCACCCGGCGCACCATGCAGCTCGAGATCGAGGAGCAGGCGCTCAAGAAGGAGAAGGACAAGGGCAGCAAGGAGCGGCTGGAGACGCTGCGTAAGGAGCTGGCGGACCTCAAGGACCGCGGCAATGCCATGCGCGCCCAGTGGGAGTCCGAGAAAGAGGCCATCAAGAAGGTCCAGGCCGTCCGCGAGGAGATCGAGTTGGTGCGCCGCGACATTGAGAAGGCGGAGCGCAGCTACGACCTCAACAAGCTGGCGGAGCTGCAGCACGGAAGACTGCCCCAGCTCGAGCGGCGGATCAGGGAGGAAGAGGAGGCCATCACGCGGACCCAGGGCGGCAGCAGGCTGCTCCGCGAGGAGGTCACAGAGGACGAGATCGCCGAGATCGTGGCCAAGTGGACGGGCATCCCGGTGATGCGGCTGGTGGAGGGAGAGCGCGAGAAGCTGCTCCACCTGGATGATCTGCTGCACCAGCGGGTCATCGGCCAGGACGAGGCCGTGCAGGCGGTGGCGGACGCCATCATCCGGGCGCGCGCCGGCATCAAGGATCCGCGCAGGCCCATCGGCTCGTTTATCTTCCTCGGGCCGACCGGCGTGGGCAAGACGGAGCTGGCCCGCGCTCTGGCGGAGGCGCTGTTCGATTCGGAGGAGAACATGATCCGGATCGACCTCTCCGAGTACATGGAGAAGCACACGGTCTCCCGGCTCATTGGAGCGCCGCCTGGATACGTCGGGTACGAAGAGGGCGGGCAGCTCACGGAGGCGGTGCGGCGGCATCCGTACAGCGTGATCCTGTTCGACGAGTTCGAGAAGGCGCATCCGGACGTCTCCAACGTGATGCTCCAGATCCTGGACGACGGCCGGCTGACGGACGCGCAGGGGCGGACGGTGGACTTCAAGAACACCGTCATCATCCTGACGTCCAACATCGGGAGCCACTATCTGCTGGAGGGCATCACGCCCGACGGCGAGATCAAGGAGGGCGCCCGCACGCAGGTAATGAACGAGCTGCGGACGCACACCCGGCCCGAGTTCCTGAACCGGGTGGACGAGATCGTGCTGTTCAAGCCGCTGACGCTGCCGGAGATCGAGCGGATCGTGGACCTTCAGGTGGCGCTGCTGCGCGGAAGGCTGCGGGACCGCGACATCGAGCTGGAGCTGACCGAGGCCGCCAGGCTGCACCTCGCGAGGGCCGGCTACGACCCGGTCTACGGCGCACGGCCTCTCAAGAGGATGATCCAGCGCACGCTGGAGACCCGCATCGGCCGGGCGCTGCTGAGCGGCGACATACCGGACGGGTCGATCATCCAGGTCGACATGGAGAATGACGACCTGGTGGTCCGGCCCGTCCGGACCGGCCGGCCGGAAGCGGCCGCTGTTTGACGGAAGATGGAGGACGGATGACGGACCAGCATCTGATTCTGTCCGTCAACCGTCTTCCGTCCTCCGTCCACCCCACACCGAGGAGACAACATCATGCGCACGAGAGGATGGGATCCGTACCAGGAGATGGAGGCGCTGCTCAGGGAGTATGAGAGGGTCCGCTCGAGCAATCCGGGCGGAAGTACGCGCGGCAGCGACGCGGCGTTCCTGCCCGGGCGCGCCGCTCGCCAGTACCCGCTCATCAACCTGAGCGAGGACCACGATAACGTCTACGTGGAGGCGCTGGCCCCCGGGATCGACCCGGAGAACATCAACCTCACGGTGGTCCGCAACACGCTCACCATCGCGGGTGAGAAGCTTTCGCACGCCGGGATAGCGCCGGAGGCGGTTCACCGGAGCGAGCGCGCCACCGGCAAGTTCATTCGCAACGTGGAGCTGCCGGTGGACGTGGACAGCAACAAGGTGAGTGCCCGCTACGCGGATGGTCTGCTCACCATCACGCTGCCCAAGGCGGAAGCCGCGAAGCCGAGACAGATTCAGGTTGCAGTTGGATAGAGCGGCGGAGGACCGAGGACGGGTGACCGGCCGAGAATCCGTCCGTCATCCGTCTCCCGTCCGCCGTCCATCCGCAGGAGGATAATCATGCCAGAAAGAACCGTTCCAACGCCCCCGCAGGGAGACGAGCGGCCCGCGCCTCAGGAGTCTACGCGGGCGCAGGAGCGACACTATGCGCCGCCCGTCGACATCTTCGAGACTCCAGATGGGCTCACCGTGGTCGCGGACCTGCCCGGTGCCACGAGGGATAACCTGACGATCGAGGTGAAGGACGATGTCCTGACCCTGCAGGCACGGACGCAGGACCACCTGCCCGGCCATGCTATCTACCGGGAGTTCCAGCTTGTGAACTTCTTCCGGCAGTTCCAGCTTGCCGATACCGTAGACGCCACCAAGATCACCGCCGAGCTCAAGCACGGCGTCCTGACCCTCCACCTGCCGAAAGCGGAGCAGGCGAAGCCGAAGAGAATCGAGGTGAAGGTCAGTTAGTACGTGCGTTCAGGCGTTCAGGCGTACGGGCGATGAGGCCGGAACGATCAAGAACCAACTGGATCGTCAGGAGGCAGTGACCCCGCTCGCCTGTCACCTGGACGCCTGAACGCCCTCCTTACGTCCTCCCCTCCATGATCCCGTGATAGGCGTGGTAGACGTCCAGGAGTTGAATCCGGGTGGCCTGGAGCCGCTCCGCCACGATGTGCGAGAACCGCTTGAGCAGCGCGAAGCCCAGGTCGTGGTCCTCCTCGCACTTCCTGCGGAGGCAAGCGCCATCCAGAGCGAACGCTCGCACCGGTGAAACGGCCCGCGCGTCGAACCGCCACTTGTAGGGCGGGATGAGCCAGGACCAGCCCAGCACGTCGCCCTCGCATAAAGTCTCAATGGTGAGCGGCGTCCGCTCACCGGCCGCGATCTCCACGGCCACCTTCCCCTCCCGGATCAGGTAGAACCGGGAGGCCTCCATCCCCTCCTCGAAGATGGTCTCACCCGCATCGAACCGTACGTTGGCCGTACAGCCGGTCAGGAGCTGGATATACTGTGGCTCCAGTCCCTTGAAGAAAGAGTGTTCCGAGAGGATCCGCTCCAGAGTCTCCATCCACGTTCCCTCCCTTCCTGCCCCGTAACCGAGGCTTCATGGCCTCTATATACGACGGTTAAGGCCCGCTCATTCTCCACCTCTTCGCAGGATTCCTGCCGCAAAACAAGCGCCCACGGCCGATCTCTCAGCCGTGGGCGTGGATCTCTTCTTGGATTCTTTGCGCTCTTTGCGTCTTTGCGTGAGACTTCCGGTCCCCTACACCCGGAAGCCCGTCTTGAACTCCTCGATGGCCTTCTTGAGGGTCGCCTGGGTGGCGTCGTTCATTGCGCCCGTGCTGCGGATGGTCTCCGCGACCTCCGGGTACCTGTCCTTCATAAAGGCATGCAGCTCCGTCTCGAAGCGCCGCACCTGCTCCACCGGCACGTCATCCAGGTAGCCGCTGGATCCGGCGAAGATGGAGATGACCTCCAGCTCCATGGGCATCGGGTTGAACTGCGGCTGCTTCAGCAGCTCCACCATGCGCGCGCCTCGCTGGAGCTGGAGCTGCGTGGCCCGGTCGAGGTCGGAAGCGAACTGCGAGAACGCCTGCACCTCGCGGTACTGCGCCAGCTCCAGCTTGAGCCGGCCTCCCACGGCTTTCATCGCCTTGGTCTGGGCGTTGCCCCCCACACGGGAGACCGAGATACCCACGTTCATGGCCGGCCTAACGCCGGCATAAAACAGGTCGGTCTCCAGGAAGATCTGTCCGTCCGTAATGGAGATCACGTTGGTCGGGATGTACTGGGACACGTCGCCGGCCTGGGTCTCGATGACCGGCAACGCGGTGAGGCTGCCTCCGGTGCCGGGCACTTTGCGGACCTCGACCGAGTCCTTGTTCGGCATGCCTTCGCGAGTCTTATTCGCCTCTTCGCGGCCGTGCTCGCCCTCATACACCTTCCCGTCCACCCCGGTCTTCGTGTCCGCGGACGCACCGCTCGGGACGATGATCCAGTCCTCGCGCATCTTGGCCGCGCGCTCCAGGAGGCGGGAGTGCACGTAGAAGACGTCGCCCGGATAAGCTTCGCGCCCGGGCGGCCGGCGCAGCAGCAGCGACACCTGCCGATAGGCGACCGCCTGCTTGGAAAGGTCGTCGTAAACGCACAGGGCATGGCCGCCAGTATTGCGGAAGTACTCGCCCATGGTGCAGCCGGAATAGGGGGCGATGTACTGCATTGGGGCCGGGTCGGAGGCGGTCGCGGAGACCACGATGGTGTACTCCATCGCGCCGTGCTCCTCCAGCGTCCGCACCACGTTGGCGACGGTGGACTGCTTCTGCCCGATGGCCACGTAGACGCAGATGACGTTCTGGCCCTTCTGGTTTAGGATGGTATCCAGCAGGATGGCGGTCTTGCCGGTCTGGCGGTCGCCGATGATCAACTCCCGCTGGCCGCGGCCGATGGGGGTCAGCGCGTCCACCACCTTGAGACCGGTCTGGAGGGGCTCCTTCACCGGCTGGCGGTCCACCACGCCCGGCGCTCTGGTTTCAACGGGCCAGCGGTCGGCAGCGACGATGGGGCCCTTGCCGTCCAGCGGGTCCCCAACGGCGTTCACCACGCGTCCGACCAGTCCCGGTCCGACCGGAACGGAGATGATCTGGCCGGTCCGCCGGACGCCACTCCCTTCGCGGATGCCGGTGTCCGGTCCCAGGACCACCGCGCCCACGTTGTCTTCTTCCAGGTTCAGGGCGATGCCGCGAACCGGGTTCCTGTCGGAGTCCACCACCGGGTTGCCGTCCGCGTCCTCGAACTGCAGCATCTCGTTGACCATGCAGTCCTGCAGGCCGTAGATGCGCGCGATACCGTCCCCCACCTGCAGGACGGTACCGACCCCGACCTCCTGGATCTGGGGCTCAAAGTCCCGGAGCTGCTGCTCCAGGATCGAGGTTATCTCTTCGGGTCTGATAGCCACGTTGCTCTCCCTGTACTCGGGTCTTCAGGTATTCGGGATTCCGTCCCTGAACACCTGAACACCTATCTCTCTTGCAGCATCTGCTCGCGGATGCGCTCCAGGGCGCCGCGGACGCTGCCATCTATAACGGTGTCCTCCATCCGGATCACCGCCCCGCCGATGATGGCCGGGTCCACTTCCAATTTCAGCTCTACCCGCTTGCCCGTGCGCCTCTCCAGCGCCTCCACCATAGCCGCGCGCTGCAGGTCGTCCAGCGGCGCCGCGACGGTGGCTGCTGCGCGCACCAGCCCCCGGTCCAGGTCGGCCCGGCGGATGAATTCCTCCCGCACAACCGGTACGATGGGCTCGCGTCGCTTGTCCACCAGCAGGTCCAGGAAGCGGATGGTCAGTCCATCCAGGTGGGGTCCGAACGCCTGTCGGATGATGGCCTTCTTGCGGTCGGCAGGGATCAGCGGGGACTCCATTGCTTCCCGTACCTTCGGGACTTGCGACCACAGGTCGGAAAGGGTTGTCAGGTCCGCCTGGATGGTCTCCACCTTGCCCGTGGAGCGGGCAACGTGGAACAGGGCAACGGCATAGCGCTTGGCTACGCGGAGGTCGGCGCCGCTGCTCATGACTTGGTCCCCGGACGGTTCGGACGACTGACGACTGACGACTTACCACTGGTCATCATGGCGACCCCAGGATGCGGACGAAGCCGTCCACGAGGCGGCGCTGATGACCGTCCAGCGAGTTAGCGGCGGCGTGTCGGGCGGCCCCGACCACGCTCTCGACAAAGTCCGCGCGGAGCTGGAGCATCGCCTTGGCGCGCTCCCTCGCAACCTCCTCTTCGCCTCGCCGGATGATCGCGGCGGATGCGGTGCGCCCGTCGGCGAGGATGCTCTCACGGAGGGCTTCGGCCTCCGTGAGAGC
Source organism: uncultured Chthonomonadaceae bacterium (assembly GCA_964396385.1). Lineage (GTDB taxonomy): Bacteria > Armatimonadota > Chthonomonadetes > Chthonomonadales > CAJBBX01 > CAYNFH01. Next base: position 6,280 of record CAYNFH010000285.1, read on the forward strand.
ATCCTCTATCCGGCGCTGCGTCTCCTGATGAATGCCCTCTAGGCGGCGGCGGTAGTCGCCCAGCATCTCCCGCGTCTCATTGTGGGTCTGCTCCACCTGCTGCTTCGCGTCCGCGATGGCGACGCGGCGGGCGTCCAGGTGCGGCTGCACCATGGAGGGCCAGACCAGCTTGACGAAAACGAAGGCGAGGAGCAAGAACCCGACCACCTGGACAATTGCATAACCCGCGTTCGAGATGTCAGGTGGATGCTCAAGGAGGAACGGCGACTTGAGGATCTGTTCCATAGGGCTAAGACTTCACCGCCTTGTCAGAAATGTACTGATCCACCAGCTTACGCTGGGCAGGGTCCGGTTGAGCGCCAATGGCTTTGTGCAGGGTATCGAGGGCCACCTGGTCCAGGTTGGCGCGCATGGCCAGGATCGCGTGCGCTACCTCCTGCTGGATACTCGCACCACCCTGCTGGATGATCTGCTCTGCCTTCTCATGGGCCTGGGCTATCATCTGCTCCCGCTCCTTCTGCGCATCGTGTACGGTACTGGCAATGCGGGATCGGGCGTCCGATTCGATCTCCGCCAGCTTTGCCTGGTACTCCGTCCGCAGCCGCTCGATCTCCCGGCGAGTATCCTCGACCTCCTTATAGGCGTTCTGGATGTCATGCTTCCGGGCATCCAGGTGCCGCATCATAGGTTTCCAGAACAGCTTGTCCAGGATCTGGAGCAGCACAAGGAACAGGATGCCGTTGAACAACAGAAGCCGGGGGTCTATTCTCAGGCTATCGAGCAGTGTCTGGAGCATGCTGGGTGTGACCTCCCCCTATCCCCCTCCTTCGTAAGGAGGGGGAACTCCCTCCCCTTGGGAAGGGGAGGGTTAGGGTGGG
>CAYNFH010000286.1:0-7042 GCA_964396385.1 uncultured Chthonomonadaceae bacterium
CGCCACGGTCCCGCGCCTCCGCCGTCACTTTAATGAGGCCCAGCTCACGCTCCACCGCCTGGATCTCGGTGTAGTCCACCACGCGCAAGACCTCAATCAGCTTGTGGAGCTGCTTGGTGATCTGCTCCAGCACCAGGTGGTCGCCCCCGACTACGATGGTCATGCGGGAGATGTTCGGGTCCTCCGTCACCGAGACGGTGAGCGATTCGATGTTGTACCCGCGCCGCGCAAAGAGCCCGGCCACGCGCGCGAGGACGCCGGGGTGGTTTTCTACCAGGGCCGTAATCACGTGCTGCTGCTGTAGCTGCGCCATCATCGTATTGCTCAATGTGTTCGCCATGAGTAGCCCTCGGTTTCCTGCCCGCGGACGGCCTCCGCCACTTCCACGTACTGGGCGAGCACCTTCTCCTCATCGGAGAAGGACCACGCCTCGCTGTCGGCGTGGACGCTGGCCTTTAGCTCCTCCAGGTTCTCCCGGATCTTCATCTCGCTGATGCTCTGGCCGGAGGGAATCATCGGATAGACATTCTCCTCCGTCGGGATCACACAGTCCAGCACTATCGGGCGATCTCGCACCTTCAATGACTCTTCCAGCGCGGGCCGCACCTCCTCTGGCTTGGTAAGTCGCATGCCCACGCCGCCGTACGCCTCCACCAGCTTCACAAAGTCCGGCGAAGCCTGCAGGTCCACATGGCTGTAGCGCTCCTGGTAGAACATCTCCTGCCACTGCCGCACCATCCCGAGGGACTTGTTGTTGATGATGGCCGTGATGATCGGTAGGCCGTAGACGGTGGCCGTCATCAGCTCCTGGCTGCACATCTGGAAGGAGCCGTCCCCGGAAAGGCAGACCACGGTGGCCTCCGGGAACGCCTTCTGTGCGCCAATGGCGGCCGGTAGCCCGTAGCCCATGGTGCCCAGGCCGCCGGAGGTGATCCACTGGCGCGGGCGGCGGCACTTGTAGTACTGTGCGGCCCACATCTGGTGCTGGCCCACGTCCGTGGTCATGATCGCGTCCCAGTGTGTGGCCTCCCCGATCTGCTCGATCACGTACTCCGCGTACAGCTTGCCATCGTGCGGGTAGACCAGCGGGAACAGGTTCTTCCACCCTGTGATCTGGTCGTTCCAGGCGGCCCAAGGCCGAGGCTGGACGTGCCGGAGCAGCTCCGTCAGAACCGTCTTTACGTCCCCGACAATGGGGATGTCCGGCACGCGCACCTTGCCTATCTCCGCCGGGTCCACGTCGATGTGGATCACCTTGGCGCCGGTGGCGAACTTGTCCACCTTGCCGGTCACGCGGTCATCGAACCGGGCGCCAACGGCGACCAGCAGGTCGCAGTTATTCACGGCGTGGTTGGCATAGGCCGTGCCGTGCATTCCCAGCATCCCCATGGAGAGCCGGTGCGTCTCGTCGAGCGCGCCCTTACCGAGCAGCGTGGTAGTCACCAGGATGTTGGTTCGCTCGGCAAGCTCCGTCACCTCACCCTGCGCCCCAGAGGCGATAGCGCCTCCTCCCACGTATAGCACCGGCCGCTCCGCCTCCATGATGGCCTGCGCTGCCTTGCGGATCTGCATGTCGTGCCCGCGCGTGGTCGGCCGGTAGGAGGGGATGTCCACCTTCTTCGGGTAGTCGGCGGGATCCCACTCGATCTTGTTGAGGCTCACGTCCAGCGGGATATCCACCAGCACGGGACCCGGCCGGCCGGAGCGAGCGATGTAGAACGCCTCCGCCAGTACCTGCGGCAGGTCCGCGCCATCCTTCACCAGGAAGTTGTGCTTGGTGACGGGCATGGTGATGCCCGTGATGTCCGCTTCCTGGAAGGCGTCCTTGCCGATGGCGGTGGTCCGAACCTGTCCCGTAATGGCGACCATCGGAATGGAGTCCATATAGGCCGTGGCGATGCCGGTCACCAGGTTCGTCGCGCCCGGCCCGCTGGTGGCGAGACAGACGCCCACCTCGCCCGTGGCGCGGGCATACCCGTCCGCCATGTGGGACGCGCCCTGCTCGTGGCGCACCAGCACGTGCTCAATATCCTTGTATCCGTAGAGCGCGTCGTAGATCGGGAGCACCGCGCCGCCGGGGTATCCGAAGATGTGGCGGACTCCCTCCTGACGGAGGCATTCCAACATGATCTGTGCGCCGGACAGTTTCATCTCTTAATGTTCCTTCTCTGAAGTCTGAAGCCGTTCTCTGCCTGCGTATGAGACCCGGTCACTTCGTGTGCCGCCGCGCTGCCTTGCCGCGGGCAATTGCCGGTGGAACCGGTCCCGCCGGGGGCCGGTAGGCCAGGAGGCCACCCGCGTTTCCTTCCTGCACCTTGTATCCTGCAGGCACCCGGAAGAGCGACGCCTTGACCGGTTTGCCTATGTCCCAGTTGTAGGTAACGGTGCGGGTAACCAGATGCTCCTTCATCGGCTCACCAGGGACCGCCGCAAACCGCTCCCGCGTGACCACCTGATACCGCTTGGTGAGACGGTCCGGTCCCTGTTGTACCCAGAGGGTGCGCGCGGTTCCCTCCGGCAGCGTTGCCGCATAGACGTCGCACCGGACGCCGCCTACCGTTTCGACCGCTCGCTTCTTGCCGCCCTGCCTGGTGTACGCGGCGACGTCGTCGCCGACCACCCGCGTCAGCGCGGCGAGCTTGGCCATCGCCTTTGGCGACTGCTTGTTGTGGAGCGCGATCTGTGTGGCCGGGTTCAGGTACCAGACGTCGCTGCCCACTCCGAGCGTAATGAGCGTGCGCCCGCCCGCCTGCCTTACGAGCCAGTACCGACTGGTCCCGTCCATCCATCCTTCCAGCCGGCTCTCTTCTTGCTTGCCGTCCACGCTGTTGATGGCGCGCGCCGTGTAATGGTAGGTGTTTGCGGCAGCCGGGGTTGCGGTCAGCGCCGCCACAGCCACCCATATCCAACTGTTCATGCTCAACCTGGCCATAAAAAACAAAAAACCCCTCATCCCCAAGGGACGAGAGGTTGCCTCACGTGGTACCACCCTTGTAAAGCAGCGCACGTTGACGAAACGTGAACGATGCTTCCTGCCTCACCCCCAGCCAAGGGGACCTGCGTCCCGCTCGGTCCCCCTCCCAAGAACAGGGAGGGGAGCGTAAGGAGAAGCCGCCGCTCCACTCTTGCGCGATATCGGGCGCTATCCGGAACCGCCTAATCGGCCCGCAGACCTTTCAGCCGTTCGGCTCAGAGGGGAGTTTCCACGCCGGCCCTTATCGTCTCGCACCAACCGACGACTCTCTGGAACCGAAGCCCGCGTGTACTGGCCTCTTCATTGCCTTGCACTTGCCCAGTTGGAAGTCTATAATAGCACGCGCTTGCGTACCGCGTCAATCATTCTGGCAGGTTTGCGGGGTAACTGGAGGGGGAGTGGGAGCGGCAAAGGTCGGGGACATCGTCATTGGAGAGGGCGCGAATCGCCTCGCCCTCATCGCCGGGCCGTGCGTCATAGAGAGCCTGGACCTCTGTCGCGAGGTCGCGGCGCGCGTCAAGCCCCTGGCCGAGCAGCTCGGCTTCCACTACATCTTCAAAGCCTCCTTTGACAAGGCGAACCGCACCTCCGGCGGTTCCTTCCGCGGCCGCGGGATGGAGGAGGGGCTGGACGTGCTCGCGGCCATCAAGCGGGAGTTTGGGCTGCCGGTCCTGACCGATATCCACGAATCCTGGCAGGCCAAGCCGGTCGCCGAAGTCGTGGACGTGCTCCAGATTCCCGCCTTCCTCTGCCGCCAGACGGATCTGCTGGTGGCCGCGGCGGAGACCGGACGCACCGTCAATGTGAAGAAGGGCCAGTTCCTGGCGCCGTGGGACATGAAGAACGTGGCGGATAAGCTGGTGCAGGCAGGCTGCGAGAGCCTCATTCTCACCGAGCGTGGCGTGAGCTTCGGCTACAACACGCTGGTGGTAGATATGTGCGCGCTGCCTCAGATGCGCGCTCTGGGATTCCCGGTCTGCTTCGACGCCACCCATTCCGTGCAGCAGCCCGGCGGCGCCGGCACGCAGTCCGGCGGCCGGCGTGAATTCATCCCCGCCCTGGCCCGTGCGGCGACTGCCGTGGGCATCGACGCGCTTTTCCTGGAGGTGCACCCGGACCCGGAGCGCGGCCTCTCCGACACCGCCACCATGCTCCCCCTGGCCGATCTTCCCGCACTCCTGGACTCAGTCCGGGCCGTCCACATTGCCGCGAACGGAGCCACGTAACGCAGCCAGCAGGGCGTCCGCACGCCCGCGCCGAACCGGATGGCTGACGCGTGCCCGACGACGGGAATCCGCACGCGTGGAGGATGACTGTGCCTGAAGAGAGCAAGCTGCGAATCGGCTTTATCGGGAGCGGGGGAAACGCGCGACACCACATGGGGCAGGTGCTGAAGCTGAGCGAGTTCGAGATCGCCGGCCTCGCGGACCCAAGCTCCGCCATGCTGGAAGCCGCCAGGAGCCAGTACCCAGCGCTCCAGGGAGTGCCCACCTTCGGCGACTACCACGAGATGCTCCAGTCCATCCCGCTGGACGCGGTGGAGATCAGCACCCCGCACACGCTGCACCACGAGCAGGTAGTGGCGGCGCTGGACAAGGGGCTGCATGTCTTGTGTGAGAAGCCCCTGGTCTGCACCGTGGAGCACGCCCATGACCTGATCAACCGCCTGGAGCGCAGCGGCAAGACCGGGCTCCTCTCCTATCAGCGGCACTACCAGCCGGAGTTCCGCTACATCAAGGAGCAGATCGAATCCGGAGCGTTCGGCGCCGTGACCTTCGTGAACGCGCTCCAGTGCCAAGGGTGGAAGAAGGGGACCAAGGGCTTGTGGCGGCAGGACCCGGCGCTCTCGGGAGGCGGCCAGCTCAACGACTCCGGCAGCCACCTGCTGGACATCATCCTGTGGATAACGGGTCTGGGCGTGGCAAAGGTCTCCGCCTTCATCGACAACTGCGGGACGCCGGTGGACATCAACTCTGCACTGTCACTTACCTTCCGGGGCGGGGCGCAGGGCAACGTCTCCATCGTCGGCGACGCACCCACATGGCACGAGGACCTCACCATCTGGTGCGAGCGCGGCATCTTCCTGATGCGCAACGGCAAGCTCCAGGTGGTGGACGCTAAGGGGAACCGGGCGAGCTTTGAGAACATGCCGGGCGGCTCGTTCCCCGACAAGAACTTCCTGGATGCCATCAAGGGCCGGGATTCGGTGCAGTCGCCGTTCACCTGTGGTCTGCGCGTTATCGAGCTAACGGAGGCCGCCTGGCGCTCCGCGGCTCAGGGAGGCGCGGTGGTAACGGTCGCATGATCAGGTAACGAAGCAATCCGCCATTGCGAGAGGCAGATGGCACAAGCGCTTTGCAGTAGGAAAGAAACTCGGAGCGTACCAATCTGTCATCCCGAGCTCCGCGAGGGATCTGCTTTATCCGGCAGAGTACGCAGAGCCACCGTAAAGCAGATCCCTCACTTCGTTCGGGATGACGTCCGGATCCGGTCAATCGAGAGCGAAGAACTCCACCGTCCGATCTGCTTCCTTCTCGCCAGACGTGTGGAGGACGTAGATGCCGGGAGTCTTACCGGTGCGCGGGTCCATGCCGAGGGCCACATCCAGGATGCGGCCGGAGATATCCGGGCTGGTCCAGAGTGGCTTCACGCCTCCGCCCTGGGCTCCCGGACCAATCGCGTCGGGACCGGCGATGATGATGTGTCCGCCGTCCTTGTCCTGCATCGGCAGCACGGAATAGAGCGCGTTGGCGCCGCGCGGATCGAAGAAGCCCACCATCCCGATCTTCTGCGTGCCCTCCGGCGCGCCTAGCTGCGCCAGCGTATCCGCCGGCAGGTGCGCCACAAGCTCAGAATAGACCCCCGCAGCTTGGTCGGGTGCGACAAGCTGCTCCCCGTCAGCCAGCAGCTTGTCGCCGGTTAGGTCCACGGTCCACGTCTGCGGCGGTCCGCCCGCGAAGAAGAAGATGTCCTCGGTGCCGTCCGCGAACCGCACGGTGCCCGTAATCTCCTTCAGATCCGGCGCGGCCTTGCGGACGTATTTATCGCCATCACGATAGTAGATCGCCCCCGGGACGGCGACCATCGCAGGCCGGTTCTTGGCGAACCGTCCCACCACAAATCCCTTCGCACCGTCGCCCAGATCGAGGGTGTCCTCCTTCTCCAGCGCGGCCCCGGTCAGCTTGTAGACGGTCAGCTTGTTGCCGCCGTCCAGCAGCAGGATGCGCGGCTTCTTGTCGCCCGCAACGTCCGCTACGGCGAGCCGCTGGGAGTCCTTGGGCGCGTCCGCCTTCCATTCCGCCTTGAAAGAGGGTGCGCCCGTCTTCTTCTGAGTGGCTGCCGTGCCCATCACCTTCTCTTCGTCGTATCCGGCGAAGGTATGGCTGTGCATGGCGTAGTAGACGCCTCGCGGGTTGCGGGCGCCGCCGCCGCCAGAGTTCACATGGCAATAACCGCACGCCTTGTTTTCCCTGGCGGCATACTCCGGCTTCGACTGGGCGCTTCCGGCTAACAGCAGCGCTCCGGCCGTGGCGAGCGCAATGGGTGCAAATGGTCTCACACTGTCCTCCCTGTGCAATCTCGAATGGGGAATCGCGCGGCCAAAGCCGCGTGACGTGGGTGGCTGCGGAACGGGTCCGTATTGGCCGCCGGGTGATTCCCCGCCGGCCGGGCCATATCCTCCCGTCGCCCTCCCGCGATATACGGTTCAGACGGCCGCAGCGTCACACGGTTTCACAGAGCCCCGGGGCTGTCCTCTTCCGCCAGCAGCTCTTCCTGCCGATTCGCGATCTCAACCATAATGCACGGGCCGCCGTAGATGGGGTAGACGCTGTTGGCGTACGCCTCCTCCACCGCGGACTCAGACTCGGAGCCCGGCTGCATCCAGATGAAGGGAATATCCAGGTGCCCGCACTGGCGGCAGACCTCGAAGGTCACCTCCGGATGCACCACCGTTACCGCGCAGTCCAGCTTCTCCGGTACGTTGTCCAGCACCGGGTAGACCGGGTCCCCGTCGATGTCCGTCGCGTTGGGATTCACGGCGAAGGTGTTGTAGCCGGCCGCCTTCAG
>CAYNFH010000287.1:0-7000 GCA_964396385.1 uncultured Chthonomonadaceae bacterium
CAGGCGACCGGCCTCATAGGCGCGGGGCCACGGTGCGTATTCACCAAGCGCGTCCGGAATCCCTCGCCTGATGTCTACCAGCGGAAGGTATAGTAAATCGGTGTACGGCGGACTCAGAAGTAAACGGGTAAATGAGTAAAAGGGTGTACGCCGGATTCCGGAAGGTACACCCTTTCACTCCTTTGCTCATTTACCCATTAACCCATTAACCCATTTACTCTCCTTCGAGGCCAACCGTGGGTACAGAAAGATCCGATGCGCTGTTCGCGCGCGCAATAGGGGTGATCCCGGGTGGAGTCAACTCGCCCGTACGCGCGTTCCGCGCGGTGGGAGGGCAGCCGCTCTTCATTGCGCGCGGCGAGGGTGCGTACCTGGTGGACGTGGACGGTAACCGCTACCTGGACTGCATCGGGAGCTGGGGGCCGCTGCTGTTCGGCCACGCGCACCCGCGCATCCTGAAGGCCATCCAGGCGCGGCTGCCCCTGGGTACGAGCTTCGGAGCCCCGACGGAGCTGGAGGTGGAGCTGGCGGAGGCGATCCGGCTGGCCGTCCCATCGTGCCAGAAGGTCCGGCTCGTCTCCAGCGGCACGGAGGCCACCATGGCGGCCATCCGGGTGGCGCGCGGCTACACGGGCCGGAGCGTGGTGGTGAAATTCGAAGGGTGCTATCACGGTCACGCGGACCCGCTGCTTGCCAAGGCCGGCTCGGGGATAGCGACACTGGGACTGCCGGACAGCGCCGGAGTGCCGGCCAATCTCACCGCCGATACGGCCACCCTGCCGTACAACGACCTCGAGGCGGCCCAGCAGCTCTTCGGGGCGCGCGGCAAGGAGATCGCCTGTGTCATCGTAGAGCCGGCCGCGGGCAACATGGGGTGCGTGCCTCCGGAGGCCGACTTCCTGCCCGGACTGAAGGAGCTAACTGCGAAGCACGGGGCCGTCCTGGTCTTCGACGAAGTGATGACCGGGTTCCGCCTGGCGCGCGGCGGCGCTCAGGAGCGGTTCGGGATTGTGCCGGACATGACCACGCTGGGCAAGATCGTGGGGGGTGGGATGCCGCTGGCGGCCTACGGCGGGCGGACGGAGATCATGGACCAGGTGGCGCCGGTCGGCCCTGTGTACCAGGCCGGAACGCTCTCGGGCAACCCGCTGGCGGTGGCGGCGGGGCTGGAGACGCTGCGGATGATCCAGGAGGATCCGGCCCTCTACACGCGCCTGGAGCGCCGCGGCAAGCAGGTCGCGCAGGGGCTATTAGAGGCAGCGCGCGAGCGCGGCGTGCCGGCCACGCTGAACCAGCTCGGCTCCATGTTCACGCTCTTCTTCACCAAGGGAGCAGTCACGGACTACCAATCGGCCAAGAAGAGCGATACGGATCGGTTCGGCCGGTTCTTCCGGGCAATGTTGGAGCGCGGCGTCTACCTGCCGCCGGCCCAGTTCGAGGCCGCTTTCCTCTCGGACGCCATGAAGGACTCGGACATCGAGCGGCTCCTGGACGCGGCGCGGGACGCGGTGCGGGACGTGGCATGATCGCTCAGCTCACCGGAGTGGTGGCCGGCACGGAGGCCAACAGCGTGGTGCTGGACGTGGGCGGCGTGGGCTACCGCGTGTTCGTGCCTTCCAGCGTCCTCTCCGGCCTGCCGGAGACCGGCGGCCGCGTCACGCTGTACACGGTGATGACGGTGCGAGAGGACGACATCTCCCTATTCGGCTTTGCCAGCGTGGAGGAGCGACAGGTGTATCAGCTCCTCACGAGCGTCACGGGAGTGGGGCCCAAGGTGGGTCTCGCCATGCTGAGCGTCTACAGCGTGGACGAGCTGGGCCGCGCCATCTCGGGCAACGACACGAAAGCGCTTGGCAAGGTGCCCGGCGTGGGGCCCAAGCTGGCGCAACGAGTGGCGCTGGAGCTGGGCGAGCGGATGGCGGAGTTCGCGTTCACGCGCCGGCTCGAGTCGGTGACTGCGGGCGGCTCGCCGGAGCAGAACGCCGCCTTCGAGGATGTGGTGGAGGCGCTGGTGAACCTGGGCTACAGCCGCCCGGACTCTAAGAAAGCGGCGGAGCGCGCCATGTCCGCCGCCTCGGACAAGACCAACACCTCCGCCCTGATCCGTGAATCCCTCAACATCCTGACCAACCTCGGCCGGCGGTAGCCGGCCGATGACTCGCGTCCTGTATCTCATCCGCCACTGTGAGGCAGCGGGCCAGGAGGCGAGCTACGTGGCCTCCAGGATCCGCTTGAGGTTGGACAGGTTCGCGACTTCTGCCTGCATGGTCTTCTGGATCATTCCGTTCATCAGCTTGGCGAAGCCCCTGGGTTGAAAGTCCAGGACGAACCGGAGCTTGGTGCCTTCCGCGCCAGACTCGAAGTAGTAGTGGCCCTCAGGCCTCGCAGGTCCGGTGACTACCACAAAACTGAGCTCCTTGTTTGGTTCAGCGGCCGTGATTCGGTAGTCGCCGTCTATCCGCCTGCCCCCGGGGCCTTTCATCCCCTGCTTGTAGACCGCGCCGACGGTGCCGGGCGTGCCGGAATGGAGCTGGATGTCCAGCACTCCCGGCCGCCATCGCGGGTTGTTCATGCCGTCCGCGACGAACTCATACACCTCCTCTACCGGCTTCTTAACCACAACGGAATTCTCTGCGTGTGCCATGACGGCCTCCGTCAACAAGGTCGTGGGGGCGACGGATGTGACGTTATGATAGCAGGCGAGCGGAGATTTGTCATCCTTGCGAGAGGAGGCATCCGGCAGCTTAGCGGCGAACGGAGGAGCATCGAGTGTAGGGAGGGTGAGGATGGCGACCACGGCGGAGCATGGGGTAAGCGTCGGGGAGATTGAGGTTCACGCGCATTCGCTGAACCCTGCGAAGGTGGCGGAAGTGTACCGTGAGCACGGGTGCCTGGTCGTCCGGGGGCTCATGGCGCGGTATGTGGCGGACCTCCAGCGCGACATCGAGGCGACCGCACAGGAATCCATCGCGCTGCTGGACCAGGCGGAGCGGATCCCGGAGGGCTGGCGGACGCCGAACGGCTGCCTGTTCCTGCCCGCGCCCACCGGATTCACGCGCGACAAGCAGATCATGGTGCTGCCCATCAGCTACCGCACCAGCGCCGCCTTCTTCCGGGCCGCCTTCGATGACCGGCTGGTCGACATCGTGGAGGCGATCCTGGGCCCTAACATCGAGCTGTTCGGGGAGGGACAATGCCTGTACAAGGAGCCGGTGGGCGGCCATCCCAAGCACCTGCACCAGGACGCCAGCTACTTCGAGCATCGCTACGACGGCCCGGTCGCCGCTCTCACCTACGTGGTGGATACGGACCTGGTGAACGGAGCCCTCTACGTGGTCCCGGGAAGCCACCGGCTGGGATTGCTGCGCCACGTAGATACGTTCTCCCACCTGGGGCTGGACCCGGACGAGTGGTCATGGGAGCGGGCGCTGCCCGTTACAGGTAGGGCGGGGGACACCATCCTGTTCCACTACAAGACCATCCACGGCTCGCAGGAGAACCACTCCCAGGCGCCGCGTCCCGTCTTCATCAACCGCTATCGCCGCGTGGACGACTACGTCACCGTGAGCGCCACCACCACGCAGAACCGGGCGGAAGCGGAGAAGCGCGCCGCCGAGGCTCGCAAGACAAACCAACAGCGCGGCCTCATGGTCCGCGGCTTCCGCAGATTCGAGCAGGAGTAGGATTACCGCAGAGAGCACGGAGATCGCAGAGAACGACGGATGATGGGATGGGGGGCCGGATTCCGACCACGCCTCATCTCCCTGTAACCCTTGTCCGAATCTCCGCGTCCTCTGTGTCCTCTGTGGTGAGCTTATTTCTTGTACGCCACAATAACCCCGTCGCGGACGGGGATCAGGGTCGCGATCCATGCCGCATCGGTGGTAATGCGGCGGGTGAACTCGCGGACGCCTTCCGTATCTTCCGACTGGTCGGAGTCGTCGAAGATGGCGCCGTGCCAGAGCATGTTGTCGATGATCAGCACGCCGCCCGGACGGAGCTTCTCTGCTATCACGGGCAGGGAGGCCGGGTACCCCTTCTTGTCGATGTCATTAAAGATGATGTCGAAGGGGCCTTCGGTCTCCTTGAGAGCCTGCACCGCTTCGGAGACGCGATACTGGACGATGCCGTCGTAGCCCAGGGTGGATAGGTGGTCGCGCGCCCGGTTAGAGAGGTCCTCGTCCCAGACCACGTGGTGGACCACGCCGCCGCCGTTCTCCTGTACGCCTTTCGCGAACCAGGCGGTAGAGTAACCGTAGCCTGACCCCATCTCGAAAACCTTCTTCGCGCCCAGCATCCGTGTGATCTGGTAGCACTGGTAGCCGGAGGCCGGGCCAATGATGGGGAAGCGGACCTCCCGCGCGTACTCCTCCATCCTCTGCATCTCCGCGGGTCGCGGCGGCACCAGCGAGTCCAGGTAGTCACGCACGTGCTGCGGTATGGGGTCTGTAGCCAACGGGGTCCTCCTTCAGATACTCGTTAGTTCAGGCTGGGACGTCTCCGTAGGAGAGCGGAATGGTGAGGGTGACTATGCCCCCGCCTTCCGGCCGGTTCCCGAACTGGATCTCCTGTGCCCGGAGGTCCCAGCGCGCGATGTGGCAGACCAGGTCCAGGCCGGTGTTGGCGGCGTCCTCGGCGCGGAACCCTGGCGGGAATCCGGGGCCGTCGTCGGCCACCTCCAGCGTCGCGAGCCCGTCGTGGACCCGCAAACGTAGATCCACGGTGCCCGCGCCGTACTTGGCCGCGTTTGTCAGGAGCTCATGCGCCACAATGGCGAGGGAGGTTCCCTGGCGGGCGGTAAGCCGTATGTCCTCCGCTTTCACCTGGATGTGGCTGGCCGCCGAGGTATGCTGCACCAGACTGCCCAGCTTCTCCAACACTTCGCGGGCCGAGATGTCGGTGGCGGTGCTGACCTGCTTGGCCTGCTCGGTGAGAAGGTCGTGTACGGCGGCGAGCGCGTGGACATGGCCCGCGATACGGCGCAGCTCGCGCGCAGGGACCATCTGCTCGCCGCCTCCTACCTCGCTCTCGATGAGACCGGCGATGATCTGCAGGTTGTTCCGAACCCGATGGTGAGTCTCGCGCATGGCCCGCTTGAGCTGCTCGTTAAGGGCCTGAACCTGGCGCATCGCGTCCGCCGCCCTCTCGTGCGCCCGCTTCTCCGCTTCGAACAGCCTGGCGTTTTCCACCGCCAGCGCCACACGGTGCGCCAGCTCCGTGGCCAGGTCCAGGTCGGCGGCTGTGTGGCGGCGGAACGATTCGGCGTAGCAGAAGGTTAGGGCCCCGAGGGCGCGGTCTCCGACGGTCAGCGGGACGATCACCGCGGATACCGGGGCCATTCGCTGGAGGAAAGCCAGGTGTTTTGGGGAGACGGCCGCCTCCTTCATCCAGGCGGAGGTTACGTCCGGCTCCAGCTCCGGCTGGCGCGAATGGATGGCGCGTACGATGGGGTTACTCGCTTCCGAAAGCGTTGGAGCGTACTGGAAACCCTCCTTCAACCAGCCCTGGCGCTCCGGGCTGCAATGTGCCGCCGCTACGCGCTGGAGCCGGGAGTCCGGCCTGACGAGATCGAACAGGCAGTAGTCGGCCAGGTAGGGTACGGCCAGCCTCGCGACTTCCTGGAGCGTCTGGTGATAGTCCAGGGACGATGAGAGCAGCCGCACAGCTTCGAGCAGAAAGCCCTGGCGCTCCTCCGCCGCCTTGCGCTCGGTGACGTCGCGCAGGATACTCATGTGCAGTCCCGGAGCGAACATACTGGCCACGTACTCTACCGTGCGCCGTTGACCGTCCGGTCGGACAAAGGTGAACTCGCCGCTCTCCTCTCCCTTCTCGACGTAGGCACGGTACTTTTCACCTGCATCGGGCGCATCCACGGTCATCAGGTCGCTCAGGCTCATGGTGAGCAGCTTGTCACAGGAGAAGCCCAGGAGCTGGCATGCCGCCTGGTTGACCTGGACATAGCGTCCCTGGTCGTCCGCTACCAGGATGGCGTCCCGCGTGTTCTCAAACAGCTTGCGGAACTGCTCTTCGCTCTGGCGGCGGGCATCTTCCGTCTTGCGGCGCTCGGCGTTCTCGCGCTGCGCCGCCTCGTAGAGGCGGGCATTGTCGATAGCAATCGCTGCACGGCGCGCCAGCTCCTCGACCAGGAAGAGGTCCTCTTCCGTGTAGGATCGGCCTGATTCCGCCTGGATGAGGGTGAGCGTGCCCAGAATCTGGCCGCGCGCCTCCATCGGCACGCAGATATAGGCTTTGAGGCCAAGGGCTTTGAGGGCCTGGTAGTGGGCGTCGTCCGAGGAGTTCGCGCGGATTACCTCGTCCGGAATCTCGGCCATCCACTCGGAGCGGCCGGTCCGCAGTACGTGCAGGGGTCCGGCCGATACTTCTGGGTTGGGAGGATAGCGCTTCTCCAGCTCCTCCGAAAGCGCGACCTTCTCCGGATCGGCGTGGAGCGTGACCACCCGGCGGAGGCGGCCGTCGGGCTCGGCCATATCCACGGCGCACCAGTCTGCCAGGCCCGGCACCAGGAGCCTGGCTACACTTTGAAGAGTGGTCTGATAGTCGAGCGAGGCGGCCAGACGGACGCCTGCGTCCGCCAAAAGGCGCTGGGCATCCACGGCCCGCCCGATGATTGTCTGTCGTGCCGGCGCCCGCTCCGCTGCCGGGGCCGGTTCTTTTCGGACATCCATGCGTTCTCGATGCGTGCCGGGCCCAACAGGCCCGGCGTTGAGGTCGATATGGGTCAGTGTACCATGCCTTACCGCGATGGCAGGAGGGGCGGAACCGCTCCGGGGTTCGGCGGGTATGGTGGATTGGACGCTTGCCGATCCAATCCACTCCACGGAGACGTACATGCCAGCCGAAGAGACAAAGCTTACCCGCCAGCAGCTTATCGACCTGCTCAACGAAGACCTGTCGCGCGAGTACCAGGCCATCATCGCCTACGTGAACTACTCCCAGGTCCTCAAGGGCGCGCAGTATATGAGCATCGCGGAGGAGCTCC
>CAYNFH010000288.1:0-6988 GCA_964396385.1 uncultured Chthonomonadaceae bacterium
AGCGTCAGGTGCTTATCTGGCGCTACTACGAAGAGAGAAGCTTTGAAGAGATAGCGGCTCTTCTGGACGTGCAGCTCGCTACCACAAGAAGCCTCCTAAGACACGCTATCAATAACTTGAAGAACGTCATCCGGGTGGAGTGCATTCCCTGCACCTGATCCGCGACCCAGGTACCGCATCAGAGAGGCTGCTCGCACTCCGCCGGCAGCCTCTCTGCTGTTTTTTGGCTGTCCGGAACATACCTTAGAGGCCGGTCGTCAAAGTCAAAGAGATGGTGGACCGTCTGGAAAGTGCCGGTGATAGAGATCAAGAACAGGGTTACTGGCCAGGTGATTCTTACGCTGAGTGAGGTACGACTGCAGGGGGCTGACCTCTCCGGCCAGTGTCTGCAGGATGCCGACCTGCGAGCGGCCGATCTGGAGTCCGCCATACTTACCGGCTCAGACCTTCGCAGGGCTGTCCTTCGGCAAGCCATCCTCCGGTTCGCCGATCTCACCGCGGCTAATCTCGCCGGGGCCGACCTGATCGGCGCGGACCTCAATACCGCCGAATTCTCGCTTGCGACATTGACAGGCGCCAGTCTGGCGGAAGCCAACCTCTTCGGCGCCGATCTTTTCGGTGCGGACCTGCGCGTGGCAGACCTGCGGGGTGCCGTCCTGGCCGGCGCGGATCTGCAAGATGCCCAGATTGAAGGTGCCGATCTGCGCGGCGCAATCTATGATGGCGGGACCCGCTGGCCCGCGGACTGCAATCCTACCGAGTTAGGCGCGATAATAACGCTGATCCCTTCCTCTCAGCCGTACGTAGCAAAGAGCTAGCGCCGTCAGTGCTCCCTTCGTTCCAGCGTTAGGTATAACGTTGGCATCTCCGCACCATAGGAAGGACCCCCACGTGCCCCATGTGCTTGTCACCGGCGCCGCCGGTTTCATCGGCTTCCACCTCAGTCAGGCGCTGCTGGAGCGCGGCGACACGGTTGTGGGAGTAGACAACCTCAACGACTATTACGACGTCTCACTAAAACAGGCCCGGCTGGATCTACTGCATCGGAAGCCCGGCTTCCACTTTCACCGCGTGGACATCGCGGACCAGGAGGCCTTGCGCGCCGTCTTCACCGGCCGCCAATTCAGCTCCGTCGCTCACCTGGGGGCTCAGGCCGGGGTGCGCTACTCACTACACAACCCGGCGGCCTACGTTCAGAGCAACCTGGTGGGCTTCGGCAACCTCCTGGAGGCGTGCCGCCACTCCGGCGTGGGCCACCTGGTGTACGCATCCTCCAGCTCAGTTTACGGAGGCAACACCAGAACACCGTTCAGCGTGCACCACAACGTGGACCATCCGGTGAGCCTCTACGCGGCCACCAAGAAGGCCAACGAGCTGATGGCCCACACCTACAGCCACCTGTTCAAGCTGCCTACCACCGGCCTCCGGTTCTTCACAGTGTATGGCCCGTGGGGACGGCCGGACATGGCAACCTTCCTCTTCACCCGGGCCATCCTGGCCGGCGAGCCCATCGATATCTTCAACTATGGAAAGATGGAACGGGATTTCACCTACGTGGACGACATCGTGGAGGGGGTCATTCGGGTGCTTGACCGGCCGGCCACACCGAACCCGGAGTGGTCGTCTGACAGTCCGGATCCCGGAAGCAGCAGCGCGCCATACCGCATCTACAACATCGGCAACAGCCGGCCGGTAGAACTGCTGCGGTTCGTCCAGGTGCTGGAGCAGTGCTTGGGCCGGGAGGCCAAGAAGAACCTGCTTCCGCATCAACCAGGCGATGTGGTGGCCACCTTTGCGGACGTGGAGGACCTGACGCAAGACACGGGGTTCCGGCCCAACACGTCCATCGAAGAGGGACTGAAGCGATTCGTCGCCTGGTACCGGGAGTACTATCAGGTATAACTGGCGATCCAGCCGGGCCCTGGGAGCGCCACTATCTCCCGTATGCGCTTATGGCGGAGCGCAGAGCCGGCAGGATGCGGACGAGCCGCTCGCGCGCTTCCGCGGTCCCAATCCCCATGTCCGCCGCCGTCATCCAGACAGAGCATCCGTGGTAGTAGTAGCGGGTGAACAGCTCGCGGTCCGCCTCCGGCAACCCCTGCACCACCTCCGCCAGATCGGGCGCACGTTCCCTGGGGCCGATCATCTCTTCGATAGCGGAGGCGAGATCGGAGTCGCTGGACACGCCGGAGGCCGCTCTGGCGGCCAGGAGGCTGAGCTGCCGATGGACAAATGGATAGAGCGGCGTGCCGCAGCTCGGTTCGTGAGCGCGGATCGCATCCGGCGCCGCCTGCATCAGGCAGGCGGCGATATGCTTGCGCGCTTCCGGTGTGTGACCGTAGCGCCCCGCAAGACGCCGTATGACGGGCTGTAGCTCCTGAAGCATCCTGGCCTCCCGCGCGCTGGGGCTCTCCTCCTTCCGAGGACCGCCCTTCCCTCCCCTTTCGGAATTGCCCCCGCTGCTCAATGTATGGCTGCCTCGATGTGAGGATGGTTGCGCCTGCTCCGGATCGCCGGACGGTGCCCGGAGCATGTGCGATGCAGTGGAACGCGCCATAGTGGGTACCCTCTCCATTATCGCAGCCGTATCACCGCCGCAATATGACAGAGATCACAGGAGGGCTGCGGCACACTTAACAGCCGAGCCGGGTATTGGGATGCATAGGGCGGATACGGATCCGCCGGGAGGTGCCGCCTACTCGATGACGGCGCCAGAGCGCTCTGGGCGGAACCGCTGCGGCCACCGGGTGGTCGCGTCGTAGGTGGCGTTCTCCAGGTGCGCGCCCCGCAGGTTGGCGTCCATCAGGTCGGCGCCGTGGAGCCGCGTCTTGCGCAGGTCCGCCCCTTCCAACGTGGCGCCGTAAAGCAATGCGCCGGTCAGATCCGCGTGCTGCAGATCCGCGCCGCGCAGGTCCGCCATGGTGAGGTCAGAGGTGTGGAGTTTTGCACGCGTCAGATCGGCCGTTTCCAGGCACGCTCCGCTCAGGTCTGCAAAGCTCAAGTCGGAGGCTGCCAGCAATGCGCCCCGGAGCTGAGCCCCGTAGAGGATCGCGCCGCTCAGATTGTGGTTAGACAGGTCTGCTGCTTCCATGTTTGCCTCTGCGAGTTCCGCGTATTCGAGGGTGGCGGAGCCAACAACCTTAAGGACCTCGCCAGTCCCTCTACGCCTGATGTAGATCACACTACCCACCTCCAAGGCCGTCGGCCCAGATACTGCCGGAACCTACCTGAGTGGGCAGCCGGCGCGGCGGAGCGCGGCTGATGACCCATTGTCCGCGATTTGCCGTCAAATGTCTGTGACTGCGATCACATTTCGCGAAAAAAGTTGCTCCAAATTGTAGGCGGGCGATGCTGGCAAGCAGACCGAATTCCCACTAGTATACTAAGTTATGCCACCTTCCGCTCCCTTACAACGCCCCGAAGGCTCCCAGGGCTTGTTCCCGCTGGAGCAGGTCGAAGGCGTAGTCGAGCGCGTCACCTACCACAATGAGGAAAACGGCTACAGCGTCCTGCGCATCGCGGTGGAGGGCAAGCGGGACCTCGTAACCGCCGTCGGGGGATTCGGCAACCCCGTCGCCGGCGAGAGCGTGCGGCTGTTCGGACGCTGGACCAGCCACAAGGAGTTCGGCCGCCAGCTTCAGGTAGACCGCTACGA
This sequence comes from uncultured Chthonomonadaceae bacterium, assembly GCA_964396385.1. Taxonomy (GTDB): domain Bacteria; phylum Armatimonadota; class Chthonomonadetes; order Chthonomonadales; family CAJBBX01; genus CAYNFH01. The sequence goes on from CAYNFH010000288.1 coordinate 3,656, forward strand.
GGTGACCCGGCCCGCCACGGCCGCCGCCATCGAGAAGTACCTGGGCTCCGGCCTTGTCAAAGGCGTCGGCCCTGTGTTCGCAAAGCGGATCGTCGGCCTTTTCGGGCTGGAGACGCTGGAGGTCATCGAGCAGAGCCCACAGAAGCTCCGGCGCGTGCCGGGCATCGGCGAGAAGCGGATCGACAAAATCCGGAGGGCCTGGGACGAGCAGAAGGCGATCCGGGAGGTGATGCTCTTCCTCCAGGGCCACGGCGTTTCCGCCACCTATGCGGTCAAGATCTACAAGACCTACGGCGATGAATCCGTGCAGGTGGTGGAGACGGATCCGTACCGCCTGGCCAAGGACATCTGGGGAATCGGCTTCAAGACTGCCGACAAGATCGCGCAGAACCTGGGCTTTGCGCCGGATAGCGAGCCGCGCCTGAGGGCGGGCCTCCTGTACACCCTCTCAGATGCCACCGACTACGGCCACCTCTACCTGCCGGAGGATGTGCTCCTCACCAAGGCCGCCGAGATTCTCGCTGTAGAGCAGGACTGCCTCCCACCGGTTCTCGAACAGATGGTCCAGGCAGGGGACGTCATCGAGGACCTGACGGAGGACGGAAGACGGGTGACGGACGGAGCCAATCCGTCCTCCGTCCACCGTCCTCCGTCCTCCCCAACCGCCATCTACCACCCCGCTCTCTACCACACGGAGGTAGGGCTCGCCAACCGGGTGAGGCGCCTGGCGGAAGCGCCGCCCGCGGAGCGCGCCGCGGAAGACAAGGTCGCGGCGTGGCTGCAGTACCAGGCGAGCGCGAAAGGGCTGGAGCTTTCGGAGGAGCAGAGGCAGGCCGTCTACCTGGCGCTGAACTCGCGCTTCCTGGTCCTGACGGGCGGGCCCGGCACGGGAAAGACCACCGTCACCAACCTCATCTGCGCCGCCTTCGAGGCGCGACGTAAGAAGATCCTGCTCGCCAGCCCCACGGGCCGCGCCGCCAAGCGGCTTTCCGAGGTCACCGCCCGGCCCGCGCAGACCGTGCACCGTCTCCTGGGGTTCAAACCGGGTCCGCAGGGGTTCGAGCATAACGAGGAGAACCCTCTGGAGTGCGATGTCCTCATCGCGGACGAGGTCTCCATGCTGGATGCCGTGCTGGCGCACAACCTGCTCAAGGCCGTGCCCCCGCAGGCGCAGGTGGTCCTTGTGGGCGACGCGGACCAGCTTCCCTCCGTGGGAGCGGGCAACGTACTGGGAGACCTCATCGCAAGCGGCTCGGTACCGGTCTGCCGCCTCACGCAGGTGTTCCGGCAGGCGGCGCGCAGCCTCATCGTCACCAACGCGCACCGCGTGAACCGTGGCGAGTACCCACAGCTCGTCCCGCCGAGAGAGCGGGAAGGCAAGGACTGCCTCTACTTGGAGGTGGAGGGCAGCGAGGGCGCCTCCGAGCAGGTGGTCAAGCTGGCCACCCGCTCCCTGCCCCGCCTGGGATACTCGCCCGCGGACATCCAGGTGCTCAGCCCCATGCACCGGGGCGAGGCGGGCGTCGGTCACCTGAACGACCTCCTCCAGCAGGCGTGGAACCCGCCCAACGAGCGGAAGACGGAGCTGCTGCGCGGCTCCCGCCGCTACCGCGTGGGTGACCGCGTGATCCAGCTCGTGAATAACTATGACAAGCAGGTCTACAACGGAGACATCGGGACCATCTCGGCCATCGACCACGTGGAGCAGACCTTCAAGGTTGCCTACCCGGACGCGGAGGTGGAGTACGACTTCGCGGACTACGACCAGGTGCAGCTTGCGTATGCGCTTTCAATTCATAAGTCGCAGGGCTCCGAGTACCCGGCCGCCATCCTGGTGCTAACCTCGTCCCACTACATGATGCTCCAGCGCAATCTGCTCTATACCGCGCTCACCCGCGCCCGCAAGCTCTGCCTGCTCGTGGGGGAGAAGCGGGCCATCGCGCGCGCCGTCCGGAACGACAAAGCCACCCGCCGCTTTACGCGCCTCGCCGAGAGACTGAGCGCGCCGAACGCCACCTCCCCCTGACCCGCTCCTTCGTAAGGAGGGGGAATCTCCCCTCCCCTTACGAAGGTGGGAAACGGCGCGCCCAGAGCCGAGCGAGCGCAGGCTCTGCGCCGCTTCCTTGGCCGGGGGTGGGGTTCTGCTTAGAAGGAGACGAGTCATGGGATGGGAGCCGAAGAGCGAAAATGAGATACTCGCGGACATCCTCTACATGCACCTGGAGGGGTTCGTTGGACGGCTGCGTAAGATGCCGGAGGACAAGCTGGACTTCACCTTCGACCCCGCCGCGCCGTCCGCCCGCACCCTGGCTATTCACGCCTGGCAGTGGCTGATATGCGACCGCTGCCACATCCAGGAGCCGGACGCGCTGAAGCACCCGGACCTGCCGCCCGTGCCGCAGGACCAGCAGGAGCTCTGTGACGCCCTCCTGGAGGAGGCCAAAACCTGGCGGGAGATGGTCCGCGGCTTCACGCCGGAGCAGCTAGCCGCCCCGCGCAAACAGTTCAACGACTTCGACATGAACGTCCGCGCCTTCGTGGGGCACATGGTGCAGAACTGCATCTACAAGCACGGCCAGTTCTCCACTATCTACTTCGCCCTCGGCCTGGACGGCACAGAGCCCTACAAGGCCCCGTTCCCCGTGCCCATCTACGCCGAGCTCCGCGCCCAGCACACCGGTGAGTAGCCGCAGCCCGGGTGCCTCCCGGGACTGGCGGGCCCAGCCCGCTTTGGAGTGCGGTGGCTTGCCACCGCTTTCTCTCCACCGCTTGCCGGAACGAATCAGAGAACGCTGTAGGGGCCGGGCGCTGTCCCGGCCCGCCATGGGGCGGACGAGGCTCCTACCGAACCGCAGCGTACCAGTACATCACCGCCTGAGTGGCCTGGAATCCGCCTGCTCTGCCTTCTGCAGCCGGCCTGTGCCCTTGGCCCACTGACCCGACAGCCGACCAAGAGAGAGAGGACCATCAACACTAACGGCCTCCCAGTCGTCAAACGCAACCTTAAGCGCTATGGAGGACCTGTTTGCGAAGGATGGGAACTGCGATGCGACCAAGAACTCGCGGTCCATCCTGTAATCCGGTCGTTGCTCTCCGGGCAGTACTATGACCCCGGACTGCGGCCCGGTATTGGGCGCGCCAAGCGGTATCTGGAGGTCGCCAATACCTGTCTCAGAATCCATAGCTCGCGTGGACCGATACGGAAGGACGTCGGCAACAATGGTGACGCTGCCATCCTTATCGACATGGAGGAAGCCTATTTGAGTCTTGTGTGGCTCGCAGAGGAAGCAGACCGGTACCGCATAGAGGGTATTGCCAGCGAAGGCCACCTCG
>CAYNFH010000289.1:0-6969 GCA_964396385.1 uncultured Chthonomonadaceae bacterium
CCGTCCCTTCGGGACAGTTCCCGCGGGCCGGCTGCTGCCCCGCGTGCGGCGCTACTGCCGGCATGCAGCTTGGCAAGCTCATAGAAGACGCCGGTGGGCCGGCTGCTGCCCCGCGTATGGAGGGACATACCTGCGCTTTGGGGCGGCTGCCCATGTGTGGCGGAGCCATGGCGCCCGTCGCTATGATAGTGGGGAATCAGGAATCCCGCTTGGCAACGCGCCTGCTATGTATAGCTGCGCAGGGATGCCTTGTTGCGAGGTGGGCGCATGGGCGGATAACGGAACTCGTAGATTTATGGTCTTTGCCGGCCGGTTGGGTAGACCGGTCCGCCGGGCACTGAAGTACCCGGCTAGGTTGAACCGTCCTGGCGGACGGGCGGGACAGAGACGGTCCGGAGGAACTGAAAGGAGGCAGCCGCGAGCATCTGGCTGCGGGGCGTGCGCACGTGGTGGCGTTCCCGAACTACGTGAGCATCGGTACGGCGCAGAACCCGCTGATACTGGTGAGCTACTACGACGGGGCGGGCAACCGGACGCTTTTGGAGACGAACTGGGGACCGGCGCGGTACACGTTTGACGCCCTCAGCCGGCTGCTGCAGGCGTGGGATCCGGGCTTCTTGCAGGGCAGCGTGGGCGGCGGAGTGAGCCAGTGGCAGTACGACGCACGGGACCTGCTGGTCCAGCAGACGGACAACGCCGGGACCACCAGCACGTACACGTATGACGAAAACGGGGACTTGCTCCAGACGCGTCATGCCACCAGCGCCAGAGTGGAGATAGAGCACGCGTACTACACCAGGGACCAGGTCGGCAATCCGCTGACGAAGCAGACCGGCTTCGGGCTGTTCCAGTACCACTTTGACCAGCTTTATAGGCTGACGCAGGAGAGCAACCCTGCCGGGACTACCACCTATGGATATGACGCCGGGGATAGGAGGACCAGCCTGCAGAACGCGGCCGGCACCGTGAATTACGGCTATGACCAGGCAGACCAGCGGACGAGCGACACGGGGCCGGGAGGGACGACGCAGCGGTTCTACGACCTGAACGGAAACCTGGTGAAGGTGCTGCCGCCATCGGGGCCACCGACGAGCTTTACGTGGGACGCGGTAAACCGGCTGGAGGAAAGGCGAAGGATGAGGGATGAGGGATGAAGGATGAATGGGGAGAGAGATACCGGCGCCGGGTTGCGTAGGAGCGGGTGAATGGGAAGCGGCATTACAGGCTGCATCCTGGCGCGGGATGAAGAGCGGCGGATTGCGGGGGCACTGCGGTCGCTGCAGGGATGGACGGACGAGATCCTGGTCATCGACAACGAGAGCGAGGACCGGACCGTTGAGATCGCCCGTGCCCATGGCGCGCGGATTCTGAGCGCCCCGCGTGCGGTCAACTTCGACGCGGCGCGCAACCTCGCGATAGAGCATGCGTACCGCGAATGGATCTTCTACCTGGACGCCGACGAGCGCGTTCCGCCCGGGCTGGCGGAGGCGCTCGTGCGGCTGGTGGCGGAGCACGGCGGCGAGTTTGAATCCCTCTCCATCCCCTTCAAGCACTACTTCTGCGGGAAGTGGATGGAGCACAGCGGGTGGTGGCCGGGCTACACGCGCCCGCAGCTCCTGAAGAAGGGCCGCTTCCGGGTACGGGAGCTGCCCTCAGTTGCCGTCCGGAGTGAGTACCTTCCACTCGTGGACGCCGGCGGCCCAGTTGGGCTGCATTCGGATGACCAGGCGGAGCGCGGTGGTGCTGACGGGCGTACAGCGGACCTCGCACCAGTGGTCCAGGTGTACAGGGTAGTCCGCGCCGGTGGAGGGCTGGACCGGCTTCCACTCACGGCCGTCCAGATACTGGATCTGCCAGCCTGCCGGGAGGCGGCACTCGCCCCGGCCGGTATCGTCGAACCAGTAGACCTGCGAGCCGCTCACCGTGATGGGGTGGTCCCACGTGTACTGCGCCCACTCCTCACCGCCCTTGTGCGGCCACCAGTGGCAGAGGGCGGCGGGCTGCTGGCCGGAGCAGGTCGGCTCGATGCCATCGTGGATCCCTTCCGGCTGGCAGTTGGAGCTAACGAAGGAGAGCGTGACCCGCGCCTTCCGCTCCGGACCGGCGGCCGGCAAAGGTGGGGGCGGCGCCGTAGGTATCCAGACGCGCATAGCGCCAGGCGCGCGGTTGTCCCAGGCGTAGTATGGGATAGCGGTGAGCGTGACGCGCCTGCGTGCGGGGGCGGTGCGATACAGGCCGCCGGCCCACTCCGTGTCGGATACGGCCAGTCCCGTGCCCTTGAGCGCCACAATGCCGCCCAATACGCCGGGCTCCTGCCCCCCACCCCCCAATGCTGGGGGAGCCTTCGCTAGTATCAGCGATGCGTCGGCGGGCAGGGCGACCGAGGAGAGCGGCTCCGCGTTATCGCAGCCCTCCAGGCAGTAGATCAGCGGGCCGCGCGCGATGGCGAGCTGGCCCCGGTCCTCCTTCACGTGCGGGTTGGCCTCTATGCGGCGCGGGAGCATGGGCAGGTCCAGCGCCACCACGTCGCCGGGTTTCCACTCGCGGTCCAGGACCAGATAGCCGTGCTCCATCGGCGCATCTTTGACCGCATCGCCGTTCACCCGCACCGATGCGCCGGAACACCAGCCGGGGATGCGCAGGCTCAGCGCGAACCGCGCGGCCCGCTGTGGCCGAACCGTCAGCTTCACCTCGCCGTCCCAGGGATAGTTGGTCGCCACGTCCAGTTCCAGCTTGCTCCCCGCCACTTCCGTGTGCACCGAGCCCTGGATGTAATGGCTCACCCACAGCCCGCGGTCCGCGGTGGCGTAGGCGCAGCCGCCGAGCGAGGCCAGCGTGCGCATGACGTTGGGCGGGCAGCATGCGCAGGCGAACCACGGCTGCCGGTGGTGGCTGCCCGTGCTCTCCAGCGGATTGACGTAGAAGAACTTCGTGCCGTCCAGCGAGACGCCCGCGAGGAAGCCGTTGTAGAGCGCCAGCTCCACCAGGTCCGCGTACTTTGCATCTGCGTACAGCAGATTGAGGCGCTGGTTCCAGAGCATCATGGCGACCGACGCGCAGGTCTCCTGATAGGCGGTGAGGTTGGGCAGGTCGTAGTCGGTGGTGAAACCCTCGTTGCTGCTGGACGAGCCGATGCCGCCAGTCACGTACATGTTGCGTTGGGTAGTGTTGCTCCAGACGCGGTCCACCATCTTCAGCAGCTCCGCGTCGTCCGTCTCCTCCGCCACGTCCGCCACGCCGGACATCAGGTAGCAGGCGCGGACCGCATGGCCCTCGATGTGGGTGTGGTCGCGGATGGGCACGTCGTCCAGCCAGTAGGCGCCGTCATATTTGTCGAGGGGCGTGCCGTGCTCCTCGGCGAAGAAGCGGCTGCCGCGGTTCTCCACGAAGAAGCGCGCGAGGTCGAAGTACCGCTTCTGGCCGGTGGCGCGGGAGAGCTTGACCAGCGCGAGTTCTATCTCCGGGTGGCCTGGATAGCCCATCCGCTGGCCAGGAGCGCTGCCGAAGCGGCTTGCGAGGAGGTCCGCCAGCCGGGTCGCCACGTGCAGGAGAGTGTGTTTGCCGGTCGCTTGGTAGTGCGCCACGGCAGCCTCAAAGAGGTGGCCGGCGCAGTAGAGCTCGTGGTTGTCGCGCAGGTTGGTCCAGCGCTTGTCCGGCGCGTTGATCTCATAGTAGGTGTCCAGGTAGCCGTCCGGCGCCTGCGCGGAGGCTATCTTCGCGATGACCTCGTCCACACGCTGCTCCAGCGCCGGGTCCGGGTGGGTGGCGAGCGCGTAAGAGGCGGCCTCCAGCACCTTGTAGACGTCCGAATCGTTGAAGACGAAGCCCTTGTAGCCCGCGCGGGCGTGCTCGGCGGCGAGCTCGAAGTTGTGGATGTTGCCGGCCTTTTCCAGCTCGTCCAGGCCGTGCGGGATGGAGGCGGTGCGGTTGGTCTCCACGCGCGGGCCCCAGAATCCGCCTTTGACCTGGACTTGAGTGAACGGCACGGGGCGAAGCTTCACGGGCGGTTCTCCCTGGGCGAAAGCCGGCAACCCCGGCATGAGCAGGGCGGCCACAATCGTGACATGGAACATTAACCGGTTGAGCATGTACGTGGTAGCTCCGAAGCAGGCTGCGACTTTGTCATTCCGACCGAAGGGATTTGCTTTATCCGGCAGAGTACTCGCAGCGACCGTAAAGCAGATCCCTCCCCAGGGCCCGGCCCTCGCCGCTGTCCGCTATCGCGGCCAAAGCGCGGCTCACCCGTGCTCGGGATGACAGATTGCTACGGTAGCGTGAATGCAGTTGTAGAGTACGGCCAGCTACCGTAAAGCAGGTCCCTCGCTTGGCGGGCGGTCGCGCTGCGCCAACTCGCGCGACTAAGCGGTAGCCCGCCCGGGATGACAGCATGCTAGGGTACACGATTCTCAGGTACTGAGTACCGCTCGATACCGTAAAGCAGATCCCTCGCGGAGCTCGGGATGACGCCATTGGCGCGTTTGTGCATCTGAAGAGCACTGGTGGCGAATCACCGTCGCATGGCGTCCTGGTAGATGGCGCGGACCTCCTGGCTGTGCGGGTTATCATACCACCCGTGAACCAGGAGGTTGTCTCCGCTGCGAACGAGAGGCTAAAGAGGTGGAGTACGGCTGAAGAAAGATCACGGAGCAGGGCTGGGTTGGTTTTCGCCTGGCTGTGTTTCCCCCCCACATCCTTTGCGAGTCTCTGCCTGCGCCCTGCTCCGTCTGGGATTGCACCCAGTATATCAGACGCGGATGGGCTGCCGCTTCTTTCAGATTGCTCATTTATTCCCCGACTTGCCGCCCCCGGCATCGGAAAGATGGCTCGCGGAGATGAGCGCCTCGTAACCCGGGATACCGGAGCCGTAGAGGCCCGCCCAGCGCGCGAATAGCTGCCCGACAGCGCCGGATTCCGGTCCCGGGTTCCGGGCGGTTCCCGCGTAGACGGATTCAACGGCCCGATTCACCTGTGCCATATCCTCCCCTTCATGGATGGCGGCCAGGAGCGTCACCAGCAGGATCTCGGAGGCGACGGAGCAGTGAAACATGTAGGCGAGCGTGGGGCTGCCGCTCCAGACCGCCTGGCGGACCTCCTTGAGCGAGTGGCTCAGCGCGCCGATCAGCAGCTCCGCCCCGTCTACCAGCAGAATCACCCATTCGTCCGGGTACTTCTCCAGAATCGCCCCGCTGTTCGGGTTCTGGACCACGCGGACGCCCGGTACCTCCACCGGAGCGTAGGTCTTCAGCTCCACCTGAACCCCGCGCCCGCCCGCAGCGGAGAGGTCCGCGCGCAGGGCGTCCAGCGCACCGGGGAACACGTCGGCGACCACGCATTTCGAAGCGCGGGCGAGCATGGTCCGGCAGCGCTCCAGCACCTGCTCGGCGCTCCGGAGCTGGTATACGCGGTCATCTCGTGAGGGCCGGCCCAGCTCGGCCAGCGCGGCCGCTGCCCGCTTCTCCCGCTCCTCAAACCGCCGCCGCTGCAGCGCCAGGAACTCCTCCGCGGGCAGCGCCCGGCACATGCGGCTGGCGCCCTCATCCACAATGACCGCTCCCTTGGCCTGGAGGGACTCGATGGCCTTGTATACATTGGCCGGCAAGCGGCCGGTCCCCTGAGCCACGCGGTAGCCGGTGGCAGGCGCCTCCTCCAGGAGGAAGGTATAGACCTCGGCCTCCAGATCGGTCAGTCCCACCGCTGCCAGGGCGGTGACCGCCTTTTCGTGCACCATTTCGCGAATCCCCTTGCACAGTTCGTCTTATCCGTGGATAATGATACCTGCTGCAGAACTCGTATTATCCAGCGATAATTATACATGACGCTGGTAGCGTTCTATCCCTCTCCTCGGACCAGGTGAAATGGCACTATCGCTTCAGGATTCGCCCGTGAGACCGATCCATCAGCTTGAGCGCGGCCTTATCGCGCGCTGCCGAACCGGCGCGGAGGACGCGCTGGTGCGGGTCTATGCGGAGTACGGCCGGCAGGTCTTTCGCTATGCCTACCATCTTCTGGGCAACGTGGACGACGCGGATGACGTGAAGCAGGAGACCTTCCTGCGGGCGTTCCGCTCCATCGGCACGTTCAGGAGCGAGTGCGCGCTGCGCACGTGGCTCCTCCGGATCTGTGCCAACCTGTGCCGGGACCGGATACGCTCCTGCGCCAGTAAGCTGGAGGTGCTATACGACCCCCTTACAACGGCGGACTGGAGCGGCGACACGGGCCGTTTCATGGACCCGCACTCCGCGCTGGAACAGGCAGAGATGGCCGGCCTGCTGCGGAAGGCTCTGAGCGGCATGCCCGTGGAGCAGCGGGAGATCATCGTGCTCAGGGACGTGGAGGAGCTGAGCTGCGAGGAGATCGCGGTGGTGCTGGGCTGCTCGCGCACGGCCGTGAAGGTGCGGACGTTCCGCGCGCGGAGACGGCTCCAGGAGCGGATTACGGCGCTGGTGAAGGAGTAGCCGGAGCCTTCGCGAATCGGACGAGGTCCGCAGAGGACAGCCCCGTACCTCTGTCGAACCGCTGACATGCAGCGGCGATCCGCTGCCGCTCCCGGCGCTCCTTCCCACCGATCCAGGAGATTCCCTTGATTCACCGCATGCTTCCCATCGCGGCGCTGCTCTTTGCTGTGCCGGCACCGGGCGAGGTTACGATGCCCAACGCGCCCGCACCGCAGGTGAAGACGGCTTATGGCGTGGTGGAAGGGACGGTGAACGAATCGACCGGCATCCGGTCGTACAAGGGCATCCCTTTCGCCGCGCCGCCGGTGGACGAGCTGCGCTGGAAACCTCCCCAGCCCGTAAAGAGTTGGAAGGGCGTGCGCAAGGCGGACCGCTTTGGCCCACGCGCCATGCAGCTCCCCGTGTTCGCGGACATGGTCTTCCGCTCCAACGGCATAAGCGAGGACTGCCTGTACCTGAACGTGTGGACCCCTGCCAGAAGCGCCAACGAACGGCTGCCGGTGCTGCTCTACTT
>CAYNFH010000290.1:0-6941 GCA_964396385.1 uncultured Chthonomonadaceae bacterium
TAACCGAGTGAGCGAGCACTCACCAACTGTGGGACCGCGCCCGGCCCCTACAGCGGTTTTCGATTCGTTGCCGCAAGCGGTACAGAGAAAACGGCGTCAGGCCCAAGGGGAGCGCTCGCTCCCTCACTCCAAAGACGGGCGGCCACACAGGGCTGCCCCTACGACTGGACCGAACCGGGCTCTCCGGGCAGCCCCTACTCTTCCTCGACGGTGAGCTGGGGGAGCTTGCGGCGGCGCTCGGGCGGGAGGAGGCGCTCCATCATGTCATCCACGGTGATGATGCCCTGCAGCACCTGCTCATCATCCACCACGGGGAGGGCCAGCAGGTTGTAGCGGGTAATGAGGTGCGCCACGTCGTCCGCGTGGTCGCTGGTGTGGGCGTAGCGGACGTTCTTGACCATAAACTCGAAGATGGGCGTTTCCGGGTTCGCGACGATCAGGTCGCGGAGGGAGATAACGCCGGTGAGCCGCCCGTCGGTATCCACCACGTAGACGTAGTAGACGGTCTCCGCCTTGGGCGAGAGCTCCCGGAGCCGCTGGATGGTCTGCTCGGCGGTGAGGTGCTCCTCCACCGCGATGAATTCCGGCGTCATGAGGCCCCCCGCCGTCTCCTCACCGTAGGCCAGGAGCTCCACCACGTCCGCCGCTTCCTCCGGTTCCATGTGCTCCAGCAGCACGGAGCTGCGCTGGTCGGACAGGTCGTCCAGTACGTCGGCGGCCTCGTCCGGGTCCATCTCCTCCAGGATGTCGGCCGCCTTCTCGTGCTCCAGCGTCTCCATCACCGCGGCGGCCTCTTCGTCCTCCATCTCCTCGATGACGTCGGCGGCGGTCTCCACGTCCAGCGCCTGGATCACCTCGGCCCGCTGCTGGGGATCGAGCTGCTCCACGATGTCGGCGATGTCCGCCGGATGCAGACGCGCGATCTTCTCGTGCGGAACTTTGAGGCGGATCCGGCCGCCGCCGGCTGCGCCGGGCTCCAGCGTCTCCACGTCGTCCCAGGCGATGAGATTGGAATGCAGCGGCTTGCGGATCAGCTTGGCGATGGTCTCCACCGGCGGTCCCAGTCCCGCTCGGCGCACCATCGCCCGGAAGCTCGCGTCCGCCCCCACCACGCAGTAGCGGTCGCCGCAGGTGGCGATGCGGACATCGTTCACGCGCACCACGCGGTAGTCGTGCACGTCCACGATCTGCTTGTCCAGGATGTCCCTCTGCAGCCGGAGGTCGCTGGGCTGCGGAGTGTACTCCGGGAGCTGCTCCCACGGACGGCGGAGAACTACGCGGTCGTCGTGGATCTCCGCATCGTCGACCGGGATCCAGCGTTGGCGGTCGCGGCCCTTGAGGAACAGAGCCATCAGCGTCGGCAGTCTCCCACCTTGCGCCGCGATGACATCCTTGACCCTGGCGACCCGCTCGCCGCTTGGGTCCAGGACCGGCCGGTCAAGGAGCTGTGTGAGATATGTGATCATGGTTCCGTAACCTACTCCCGCGCAGCGATTATAGACAATGGCATCCCGCGTGTCAAACTACAGGACCCACCAGGGCGCGCGGCGAACTTACTATTTGGAATAGCCGAAGCAGTAGAGCCCTCACCTGGAGCGACACTATGGACCCTACCCTGCGCCACCTTCTTGTTTGGAGCGCCGGCGTGCTGTTCCTGATGTACGGCGCCACGCCTCTGCTCATCCGATTCACCCAGACAATGTCGGTCCCGCCATCGTTCACGCCCGTTGGTCCCGGCGAGGCGCCGTGGGAGGTGGCGGAGTACTTCCGCGCCCACGCGGAGGCACTCGCCCTGGACGGGTTCACCCCAGTCGCCTTCCTGATGCTGCGCGGCCACGTACGGAACGTGGTGCCGTACATCATGCTGCTGGTGAACCGCGAAGCCGGTGACCGGGCCATGAGCTGTGTCACGTACGTTACGCCGAACGGCGTGCCCAAGCTGTCCGCCAGGTACCTGGAGTTCTACACGACCTTTGAGGACAACACGGAGATCGATACCAGCAACTCCAGTGTCCTCGGTGTGTTCAAGAAGTTCCCAGACAAGCGCGGGTTCCGGTTTCCGGACGTGCACGATGCACGTCAGCTCTACCAGATCCATCGGGAGATGCTCACACGTCATGGCTCCCAGGCGCGAAAGACGCTGCCGGATCCCGGTCAGGAGTTGCCCGCGCTCGTTAAGTCCATGTGCCGGGACATGGAGCGGCAGACGACCGTGGGAATTCTGTTTCTGGACCGGGCGAAGAGCGCCTATCGGCCCACGGTGAGGGGCGCCTACTACATGACCTGGGGCCAGCTCTGGCCGATGAAGACGATCCGGACCGCCCGCATGATGAGCCAGTCCCGGGCTACACTCAAGACACTCTCCCTATGAGGCGACCCTATTGAGGACCACCCGTCGTATCCTGGATGCCGGATGGCGATTCCGCGAGCTGGAGCCGCGCGGCAACTCGGAGGCGAGCGACCTGCCCTGGCTGCCGGCGCAGGTGCCCGGCCACGTCCACCTGGACCTGGTGCGGAACGGCGTCATCGAAGACCCGTTCCAGGGGATGGCGGAGCGCTCCTGCGCCTGGGTGGACGAGACGGACTGGGTGTACGAGACCACGTTCCAGGTCGACGAGCCGCCCACCCACGCCTACCTGGTGTTCCACGGACTGGACACCATCGCGGAGATATACCTGAACGACGCGCTGCTGGGGATGACGGACAACATGTTCATCCCGCACGAGTTTGCAGTCGGGACGGCCGACGGACGACGGACGACGGACGACGCGGCAAGCCCGACATTCGAAAATCGAACATCGAAAATCGAAAATCCGACCACCCCTTCACCCCTTCACCCCTTCACCCCTTCACCGTCCATCCGGGCCGGCGCCAACACGCTCCGCGTCATCTTCCGCTCCGCCCTGCGCGTTGGGCGGGAGCGGCAGCAGGCGTGGGCGGATGCCGGCGAGGATACGTTTCCGCCCCACTGGTTCACGTGGGCGCCGCGCTCCTTTGTGCGCAAGGCGCAGTACATGTACGGTTGGGACTGGGGCCCGGAGCTGGTCTCCTGCGGCATCTGGCAGAAAGTAGAGCTCGTCACCGTCCCCGTCGCGCGCATCCTGGACTGGAAGCACCAGGTAGAGCTTTCGGACGCCAACCAGGCGACTGTGAACCTGGACGTGACACTTGAACGGACGGCCGCGCTCGAACAGCCAGTGTTATTGGACTTATCCCTTGGTCAGACACCAACGCCATTCCCCGTCGCAGTCGGTGATCGAGCGCTGCCCCGCGGTCAAACAGCTTCTGTTCAGGTTCCTGATGAGACTGGAATCCATCACCTGAGTGTGACATTCACGGTGGACAACCCAGTGCTCTGGACTCCCAACGGGGCCAGTCCCGTCGAAAACCAGAGACGGTCCGCAATGTATCCCGTTTCAATAGCTCTTAGGTCGGCCGACAGATACATCGCTGTTCAGATGCATCATATTGGGATCCGAAAGATTGAACTGATCCGCGAACCGGACCGAAATGGCGAGTCCTTCATGCTCCGCGTCAACGGCGTCGATACGTTCATGAAAGGAGCCAACTGGATTCCTGCTGATTCTTTTCCCGGGCGCCTGCACCAGAAGGGGGCCGACGCGAACCTGCCCCGCTCAGAGGCGAGAGTTCGGCGTCTGCTCCGAATGGCGCGCAAAGCCGGATTCAAGATGCTTCGTGTGTGGGGCGGCGGGCTCTACGAGTCGGAGGAGTTCTACCGGCGGTGTGACGAGTACGGAATAATGGTGTGGCAGGACTTTCCGTACGGCTGCGCCTACTACCCGGATTCGCCGGATTACCTGGAGGCGGCGCGCAAGGAGGCCACCGCCGCCGTCCGCCGCATCCGCAACCACCCTTCCCTGGCGCTGTGGTGCGGCAACAACGAGAACAGCATGCTCTGGCACGACCACTGGGAGGGCCGAGAGCATCCCGCTCCCCGTTTCCTGGGCGAGAAGATCTACGACGAGGTGCTGCCGGAGGTCATCGCCGCCGAGGATCCGAAGACCCCGTACTGGCCGTCGTCCCCGTACGGCGGCGACAATTCCAACGCACAGGAGATCGGGGACCGGCACGACTGGGACGTGTGGCACGGCGTGGGCGACTGGATCCACTACCCCGAAGACGACTCGCGCTTCCTCTCGGAGTTCGGGTTCGCCTCCTCCTGCGGCCTTACCGCCTGGAACGGCTGCCTGGCCGAATCGGACAAGTGGCCGTACTCTCCGGCCGTGCGGTGGCACGACAAGACTCGCAAGGGGTACGACACCTACCTGGGCTATGTCAAGCTCCACTACCCCGAGCCGAAGACGCTGGAGGACCTGGTCTACTACAGCCAGCTCAACCAGGCGGACGCGCTGAAGTATGGCATTGAGCACTGGCGCAGGCGCAAGGGGCGCTGCTGGGGCACCCTCTTCTGGCAGATCAACGACTGCTGGCCGGTCCAGTCGTGGGCGGTCATCGATTCCGCCCTGGAGCCCAAGGCCGCCTACTACGCGGCGAAACGCTTCTACGCCCCGGTGCTGCTCTCTCTCGTCCGGAAGGGCGATGAAGCGGAGGTCCACCTGACGAGCGACCTGCTGGAGCACATACAGGGCGACGTGACCGTGGCCATAGAGTCCTTCGACGGGGACGTGCTCAGCGACGAGACCTTCGAGGCGTACGTGGACGCCAACGGCACGGCGGTGGTAGGCACCTTCGAACTGGGCCGGGTGCGCGGCCACGAGCGGGACGTCTACGTGTATGCCCGCTTCGAGCCGTACTGGGACCTCGGCCTGGGGCCGATCGAGAACTACCTCTTCCTGGCGGAGCCCAAAGACCTGCGCCTGCCGGACCCCGGCCTGAGCATCGCAGTTACCTCGGGCGATGACAGGGGCTTCGCGCTCACCCTGGCCGCGCAGCGCTTCGCCCCTTCCCTCTGGTGGCGGCTAGACGGAATGAGCCAGGGCTGCCGCACAGAGGACAACTTCTTCCACCTCCGCGCCACCCAGTCGCGCACCCTCCACATCCCGCGCGGGGCCCCGATTCTTACGCCCGACGACCTCCGCTCCCGCCTCCGCCTCCGCACTCTCTAGCGCCAGCCAACCGGCCAATCCGGCACGCTCGGAAGAGACGCGCGTCTGGTGATTTTGGTTGACATTCTTCTGTATTTGTGTTATACTTTAGCAGTTGTTGCAACCTGGCCTTGGGCCAGGTTGCAGAGGCGTAAAGAAGGGATTCGGGGCCTATATGGCGGCACGATTTGAGAGTGTTGAGCACGCGGCGGACGAGAGGGTAGACGCCGTTGAGATTTCGGAGATCCCGGCGAACGAAAAGGTCAGGACCGAGTACACCGGCAACAGTATCCAGGTTCTGGAAGGGCTTGAGGCGGTGCGCCGCCGGCCGGCCATGTACATCGGCGGCACGGACACCAAAGGACTCCACCACCTGTTCGTAGAGGTCAGTGACAACGCCATCGATGAGGCGATGGCGGGCCACTGCAACCAGATTGACGTAACACTCCACGCGGACGGCAGCGTCTCGGTGCGCGACAACGGCCGGGGTATCCCCGTGGATATCAACAAGCAGACCGGCATTCCGGGTGTTGAGCTGGCGCTGACCAAGCTCCACGCGGGCGGCAAGTTCGACAGCGGCTCGTACAAGGTGTCTGGCGGCCTCCACGGCGTTGGCGTCTCCTGCGTCAACGCGGTGTCTGAATGGCTCACCGTAGACGTCTGGCGCAACGGCAAGCAGCACCGCATCCGTTTCGAGCGCGGGAATACCCTCGATCCGCTGAAGGTCGTCGGCAAGGCGAAGGAGGGCGACACTGGCACGCTGGTGCGCTGGAAGTCGGACCCGAAGATCTTTGGCGACCTCCAGTACGACGCGGAAGACATCACGCGCCGGATGCGCGAGCTGGCCTACCTGAACAAGGAGGTCACACTCACCTTCACCAACGAGCGCGACGGCGGGGAGAGGGAGGTCTTCCACTACTCCCGCGGTCTGGCGGAGTTCGTGGAGCACCTGAACGAGAACAAGGACCCGCTCCACAAGGCGGTCTACTTCGGCGGGGCGCGTGAGGACGTGATCGTGGAGGTGGCGATGCAGTACAACCTCGGCTACGCCGAGGCCGTGCTCTCGTTCGCCAACATGATCAACACGCCGAATGGCGGCACCCACCTGTCCGGCTTCAAAACGGCGCTGACGCGGGTGATGAACAACTACGCGCGCAAGCAGGGCTTCATGAAGGAGAAGGACCCCAACTTCTCCGGCGATGACGTGCGCGAGGGGCTGTCCGCGGTCATCTCGGTCAAGCTGCCCCACCCCCAGTTCGAATCGCAGACGAAGGTGAAGCTGGCCAACAACGAGGTGGAAGGCATCGTCAACTCCATCGTCGGCGAGAAGCTGGCGGAGTTCCTGGAGGAGAATCCCCAGGTAGCCAAGCGGATCATCGATAAGGCGCTCACTTCCCAGCGCGCCCGCGACGCGGCGCGGCGGGCCGCGGAGTTGGTGAAGCGCCAGAACGCGCTGGAGTACAACTCGCTGCCCGGTAAGCTTGCGGACTGCTCCGAGCGAGACCCCGCCAAGTGCGAGCTGTTCCTGGTGGAGGGCGACTCCGCGGGCGGCTCCGCGAAGCAGGGACGGGACCGGCGCACGCAGGCGGTGCTTCCGCTCCGGGGCAAGATCATCAACGTGGGCAAGGCCCGCCTGGACAAGGTGCTGGAGAACGAGGAGATCCGCTCGCTCATCACCGCGCTCGGAACCGGCATCGCCTTTGAGAGCGACTCAGAAGAGACCAAGAACGGGAACGGCAATGGCAACGGCCATGTGGAACCGGATGAATACGCCGTTTCCAACGGCAACGGGAACGGTGAGAAGAAGAGTGGGTACGACCTGTCCAAGCTCCGCTATCACAAGATCATCGTGATGACGGACGCGGACGTGGACGG
>CAYNFH010000291.1:0-6816 GCA_964396385.1 uncultured Chthonomonadaceae bacterium
CACCATCCCGATCTCCCGGCGGAGCGCATTGACGTCGCCCGCGCCCACTTCCTGGCCGCGATACCGGATGGTTCCGGACGTGGGCGGCTCCAGCCGGTTGATGCACCGCAGCAAGGTGGACTTGCCGCTGCCTGACGCCCCGATAATGGCGATCACCTCGCCTTCAGACACATCGAGGTTGATCCCTTTCAGCACCTCCAAGCGCCCGAACGACTTGTGCAGGTCGCGGATCTCCAGGATGGAGGTGGATGGTTGATAGTTGATGGTTGATGGTCCGGAGGCCGAGCTCCGATTCCGAGGAACCGTGTTGGCGGGATCGGGGCCTTGCGTCACTGCGCGCACCCTCTGGCTCTCCGAACGAGAGTCCAATCGAAAATCGAAAATGGACAATCGATGATCATCTTCCGCTTTCCGGCGCGGGCATCGGGTCCTTGCCCACCGCGAGGGCGCGGCGGGCGCGCGGACGGCTGATCGGCTGCCACCGGGCCTCCAGCCGGCGCACCAGCCAGGTGAGCGGCAGCGTCATCGCCAGGTAGATGAGCGCCACCGCGAGGTAGATGGTGGTGGGGGAGCCCGTGTTGGTAGCGTACTGCGTGCCGACCATCATGAGCTCCGTAATGCTGATCACCGAGACGAGGGAGGAGTCCTTGAGCAGCGCGATGCCTTCATTGGTGAGCGGCGGCAGCACGCGCCGCAGGGTCTGCGGCAGGATCACCCAACGCATCGCCCGCCGGTAGTCCATGCCTAGCGCGCGCGCCGCCTCCATCTGCCCCGTATCGATGCTCTGGATGCCGGCGCGGAAGATTTCCGCGATGTAGGCCGCCGCGTTGACGCTCAGCGCCGTGATGCCCGATACGAGCTCCGGGACGTGCACGTTGAACGCCGGCAGTACGAAGTAGATCACATAGATCTGCATGAGGAGCGGCGTCCCGCGTATGACCTCCACATACACGATGGCGGGAACGCTCAGCACTTTGAGCGGCGAGATCCGGCACAGGGCGATGACCAGGCCCGCCGGGATCCCGATGAGGAGCGCCACCAGGGTCAGGATGAGCGTCATCCGTGCACCGCGCAGCAGCCACGGGAGCGCCGGTCCGAGAAGCTCCCAGCGGATGGCGAAGGCGGTGGTCGGAGGGGTTGATGGTTGATGGTTGCTGGTTGATGGTGTGAGGACGTGTGAGAGCTTAGGGACAGGGGTGCCCTGGTCCTTTACGCGGTCCAGAGCGGCGATGAGCCCGGTGTCTGCCGGCTGGCCGATCCACTTCTGGTAGATGCGGGCATACCGGCCATCCACCATGACGTTGTCCAGCGCCTGGTCGATGGCCGCCAGCAGCTCCACGTTCCCGCGCCGGGTCGCAATGCCCACGTTTTCGTGGACGAACACGTCGCCCACCGTCTCCAGCTCCGCAGAGTAGCCCTTACGGATTATGTCCAGCAGGGCCGGAAGGTCCCCCACCGCCGCGGCGGAATTGCCGTTGCGGACGTCCATGAGCGCGTCCTGCAGCTTCTTAAACTTGTGGATGCGGTCGGCCGGCAGTCCCAGCTTCTCCACCGCCGTCTGGCCGGTGGTCTCTATCTGCACCGCGACCACCTGGTCCTTCAGGCTCCTGGGTCCCTGGATGGTTGTGTTGCCCTTACGCCGCACGATGGCCTGGCCGGAGAGAAAGTACGGGCGAGAGAAGCCGTAGCCCTTGGCCTTGCGCTCCTCCGTGATGGTCATGCCGGACATGATGCAGTCCGAGAGATGGCCCTCGAGCGAGCCCAGCACGCCCGACCACTCCATGTTCTTCCAGACCGGCCGCACGCCCAGCTCGCGCGCTACCTCGTTGCCCAGGTCAATGTCGAACCCCCGGATCTTCCCGTTTTCGATGAACTCGAACGGAGGGTACGCGGCCTCGCAAGCGAAGACGATCTCGCCTTTGGCGCGGATGGCGTCCAGCGCCGCCTGCGCCCGCGCGAATCCGGGCGCGCCGAGGAGGAGAATCGCGAAGCAGCAGCGGATGATGCGGGTAGTCATGTGCGGCTACTGTTCGCGCGGCGCCCGGGGAAATCCTCGCAATTGAAAGGACGGTGAAGACATGAAGGATCCCGCGATTCTGACCGAGGAGC
Organism: uncultured Chthonomonadaceae bacterium; assembly: GCA_964396385.1. Taxonomy (GTDB): domain Bacteria; phylum Armatimonadota; class Chthonomonadetes; order Chthonomonadales; family CAJBBX01; genus CAYNFH01. The sequence goes on from CAYNFH010000291.1 coordinate 2,110, forward strand.
AGCGAGCCTCCTTCGAGAGGGACGGGTTCCTTATCGTCCGGAACGCGCTCCCGCCGGAGATGGTCGAGCGACTAACGCGCGCGTCAGACCGGATCTATGAGGAGGGGGTAGCGCGCGATGGTCTTTCGGCGCGCCACCACTGGCAGATGCGTAACTGCATTGTGCGCGACGATGTCTTCCTGGAGCTGCTGGAATGTCCCGCGACGTTTCCACTCGTAGTCGGCATCCTGAACTGGGACATCCACCTCATCACGTCCCACCTCATCGTTCGGCCCCCGTGCCCTCCGGGCACCGGCGAAGATTTCAAAGGTGAAGGGTGGCATAGAGATGGCGGCATGTCCCCACAGGAGATGCAGGAGCCGCATCCGCGACTGTTCTTGAAGGTGGCCTACCTGCTCTCCGATCAGAGCCGTCCCGGGAGAGGCAACACCTGTCTCGTGCCGGGCAGCCACCGCCTCGTTGGACCGCCGGCCCAGGCGCCGGAAGCCCCGCACCCGTACGGATATATCGAGATCTGCGGCCAACCCGGCGACGCGTTCCTGTTCGAGCAGCGCACCTGGCATGCCGTTGGGCCAAACCTCTCGGACATTACGCGCAAGAGCCTCTTCATGGGCTATGGCTACCGCTGGGTACGTGCCATGGACTATCTGACACCGCCGGAACAGCTTTTGCCGAAGTGCGATCCCGTCGGACGGCAGCTTCTGGGCGAGGTAAAGACCCACATGGGCATCTACCTGCCTCAGGACGAGGATGTCCCCTTGCGCTCTGTCTGGCGGCAATGGTACGGCGACGGCGCAGCAGCGGCTGCCAGCAGGTAACCTAGATACGTGGCCCTGATCGTCCAGAAATATGGTGGAACGTCCGTGGGCAACTCGGACCGCATCAAGAGCGTGGCCCAGCGCGTGGCCGGCTATCACGCCCGCGGCGACCAGCTCGTGGTGGTGGTATCCGCCATGAGCGGAGTTACGGACGGGCTCATCAAGCTGGCCATGGAGATCATGCCGCTCCCCAGCGAGCGGGAGATGGACGTGCTCCTGGCTACCGGCGAGCAGACCACCATCGCGCTGGCCGCGATGGCCCTGCACGCCACCGGTGTGAAGGCGGTCTCACTCACGGGCGCGCAGGCCGGCATCGTCACGGACGGGGTGCACACCAGGGCCAAGATCCTCAATATCACTCCCAGGCAGGTCCACGCGCTGCTGGAGGCGGGACACGTGGTGATTGTGGCGGGCTTCCAGGGGCAGACTCCCGCCGGACAGGTCACTACTTTGGGGAGGGGAGGCTCGGACCTTACGGCCGTCGCCCTGGCCGCCGCGCTGGAAGCCGACCTGTGCCAGATCTACACGGACGTGGAGGGGGTCCACACCGCGGATCCACGCATCGTGCCCGGAGCGAAGAAGCTGGACGAGATCTCCTACGACGAGATGCTGGAGCTCGCCAGCCTGGGCGCGAAGGTGATGCAGTCTCGATCTGTAGAGTTCGCAAAGAAGTTTGGCGTGGTATTCGAGGTCCGTTCCAGCCTCAACGACGCACCGGGGACCATCGTGAAAGAAGAGATCAAGAGCATGGAGGACGTCGTGGTCCGCGGCGTCTCTCTAGACAAGAACCAGGCCAAGGTGACCGTGGTCCGCGTGCCGGATAAGCCGGGCGAGGCGGCCCGCATGTTCAAGGCTCTGGCGGACGCCAACGTGAACGTGGACATGATCGTGCAGAACGTCAGCCACGGCAGTAGTCACCCCGCCACGGACCTGTCGTTTACCGTGGAGAAGTCCGACCTTCTCAAGGCGCGCGGCGTCATCGACACCCTGCGGCGGGACATGGGCTTCCAGGAACTCCTGGCGGACGAGGAGATCGGCAAGCTATCCATCGTGGGTGTGGGAATGCGCAGCCACGTGGGAGTTGCGGCGCGCATGTTCGAGGCGCTGGCCCGGGAGGGCGTCAACATCGAGATGATCTCCACCAGTGAGATCAAGGTCTCCGTCGTCATCCGCCTCGACCAGGCCGAGCAGGCCATGCGCGCCGTGCATGCCGCATTCCTGGAGTAGATTTACCACAGAGGACGCGGAGGAGTCCGAGTCTCCAGATTTCGGGTCTTTCTCTGCGAGCTCTGTGTGCTCTGTGGCGAATGAATCCGACTATGCTGACCGATAACGAACGCGATTGCTGGGAGCGGGAGGGGTTCGTGCGGCTGGGGCAGGTCGCGTCGGATGAGGAGATCGAGGCGCTCCGGTGCCGCATTGATGACCTGATGCTCGGCTGCATCACTGGGGACGGGATCTGGTTCCAGCTCGACACTGAGACCGGAGAGTACGGCTCCCTCCAGTTCGGCGACGGCTCCTGGGCCGGTCCCACGCTCAACTATCGCAAGATCGAGGGGCTGGAGAAGGACCCGCTCTTCCTCGACTATATCCGCCACCCACGCTTCCGCGCCATTACTCGTGAGCTCATAGGCCCGGAGGTCTCCATCTACCGGGGCATGTTCATGAACAAGCCGGCGCTCCGCGGGACCTACCTGCCGTACCACCAGGACGGCGGCTCCCAGTGGCAGCTCGACCGGGATCCCTCCGTCACCATCTGGACCGCGCTGGACGATGCCACCGTGGAGAACGGCTGCATGCAGGTGATCCCCGGCAGCCACAAGCTGGGCCTGCTGTCGGAGCGCGGCCACACCATCACTCCGGAGCAGGAGAACCTTTACGCCCCGGATGACAAGAGCGTCTACCTGGAAGCGAAGGCCGGGGAGGCCATCCTCCTGCACAATCTGCTTCTCCACCGCTCCGGCGTCAACACCATAGACCGCCCCCGCCGTGTTGACTAGGGTTGATTCTGCAACACCCGGCAACCTTGCCAGGTAGACAAAAAAACGCGAAAAAACTTCGGCCGGGGGGCGCAGCCCCCCGGACCCCCACTTAACGGCACGAACGGCGCTCGCTACCCAAGGTCTTGCACGACTTCAAATCGCGATGTGGACCGCAGATTTGACTTCCACCTTTCCATTATGGTATGCTGCAGTACGCTTTTTGATGGCACGTCCGGCCCCACGAGGCCGAACTATCGACGGCAGTCACCTACACGTACCGAGCCGTTGGCATCTCCCTTATGTTCACCCTACTCCGCCCGGATGCAGGAGCGGCCACGATGCAACAATACTCATACTGTCCGCGCGCGCTCCTGCGCTTGTTCTGCCTAATCCCCCCCATTCTGATCCTGCTCGTTTGCGGAACCCTCCTTGTCGGCTGCGGCCCGCGTGGTTCTTTCGCGGAAGCACTCATGGGCAGGAAATATAACATTTGTATTCTAGTCGACCACAGTGGGTCCACCAGAACTGATCCTAAGTTCGCAAACACCCTACACGGCGTTGGCAAGGTCTATCTCAGCCAGCTCCGCGTCGGCCCGAAATACGTCGTCACTATCCGGCACGGCGGTAGCGTCAAGGATGTGCTTTATGACTCTAAGGGGAAGGGCCTGCAGGACATTCGTAAGATGTTGGAAGACATGGCCGATGAGAAGGCACACCACCACCATCACAACGAAGGCGACCACGACCACGACAGCCCCCACGCTGATGACACCCAGCATGACGGCAATACCGACGACAGCAGCCATGCCGATGCCGATGACCATGACCATGCCCCCCCCGAAGGTCTTCCCATTCCCCCGCGTTAAGCATCACGATCCCAAGTATCACATCCCGATAATGAGCGATCCCCATGGTAAAGAACACGGTATGGAAATGGGATCGCCAATCGTAGAGACGCTTCTCACACCGGCCGTTGCCTGGGCCAACAACCTCCCCGACGACCACGACAAAATGATTGTCATCGTTAGCGACCTAATCGCTGACCCCATAAAATACCAGGACGGATGCATAACCCGCTTCAGCGACCCCAAAACGTTCAAATGGAGTTTCACCGGCACTCGTAGTAAGATTCACCTACGGTTCTACATGGTTGACGATGCTACACAGAACGAACTCCGCAGCACCTGGCACAATTCCGGGGTCGATATGAAGTTCTTCGAGCCTGGACACACCGTCGACAAGGACGATGCGGAAACCACCCAACTCTAGCGGCACGCTAACACTACTTGCGACGTTCCTTATGGGGGAGTTTATGCGATGAACGAACGAGCATATCCGGCGGACAAGGTAGTACATGACGAATACATACATGCCTCCGAACGCCTCGTTAAGAAGACACGCGCGGAGCGCACTCCCTACATCCTCAAGCTTTGCATTGCCTGGACATACACCCTTATCGTCGCAATCGTAATGGGCTTCCTCGCAACTGTCGCTGTTGAAAACATTACTGGCGTAGCGACTTTAGGTTCCGCTATTCTCGCCATCGTACTTCAGTGCGGAACGATCTTTGCCTTTCATGAGTGGTTTCATTGCCAGCACGCCGGCATCAGCGACTGGCGGCTGACATCAGCCAAAATTGCTGCCGTCATCATGTCACTCTTCCTTATTGGTATCGCTACTGTGCGCATTTGGCAGGCTCTCCAGGAGAGCGAGATGCCCGGCTTTCTCGCTGCGGCAATCTCGGTTCTGCTCGCACTTATAGACCCCGTTATGTCGGCTATAGCCGGCGCATGGACCGCCGGTGCTGCCCATGAGCTATCATTTTCCAGCGAACTCGTGAAGCGAGCTACCAAGTAACAGTTCAGACTCCATGAGTACCGGTTGAAATATGGCCCGAAGAAAATGGA
>CAYNFH010000292.1:0-6809 GCA_964396385.1 uncultured Chthonomonadaceae bacterium
CGAATCCTCTTCTGCGCTGGCCAGATCACTGCCACGATTCATTACTCACACGGTTGAGGGTTGATGGTTAATGGACCGGATTCCGGAGCTATCAACCCTCAACCATCAACCATTACACCGCCATTGCCAGCACGCCGGTGAAGTAGCCGTTCTCCTCTTCCTCCGCCCGCGGGACGTGGATGGTGTCCACCTCGTTCCGATGTACCGTCAGGTGGCCTTGCAGCCACTCGGCGAACACCTGCGCCTCATCGTACTTGCCGATTCCCTCGGCGCGGTTCTTGCCGATGAGGGCCATGAGCTGCGCCTGGTGCTGGCCCCGGCGGTCACGCTCCTGCTCGAAGCTGTGGTACATTGCGTCGATCTTGCGCACCGACTCGTGCGCCGACTCAATATCTCTAAACCGGAGCACGCCCTGGAACATGCGCGCGTAGCCGTTCTGCGCGGTGCTGGAGACGTACAGGTCCGAGTAGTCGGGCGTCTTGCCCGCCGCCGCAAGCACGTTGGCGATGTAGCTCGGATGCGTCTCAAGGGCGCGCGCGATCTCCTCTACGGACCGGCCGGCCGCATGAAGGGAGAGGGCGAGGTCCTTCTTTGTGATTCGTTTCATCTTGCCATCCTTCAGCACAACTTACCACTTTCTGACAGCTATATTCTATCAGAAGCGGTGCGATTTGTCAACACCTTTGTCTACATGTTATACCTGTTTGTCTACCTATCTACTCGCTCCGGAATCATGAACCCGGAAAACCCACGCTACAATTAATCCGGCATGGAAACCACTCAACCACGGACCGAGTCCCACCCGCAGCTGGACCATGTTTCCAGCAGCGACGAACTCGCGGAATGGCTCCGCCAGGGCCGCGAACAACTGGATCGCCAGGTGCTCCAGGGCATTGGCGGGCTGGAGGCGGCGCGCGCTTACAGCGACCTCATCGACGCCGTCATACAGCGCATGATGGGCATTGCCTGCGCCGACACTGGCCTGAACGTGGCCCAGTTGCCGATGGCCGTCGTCGCCACGGGCGGCTACGGCCGGCGCGAGGTCTGTCCGCACTCCGACGTAGACATCACCTTCGTGCCGCATCGCGACGGCGTCGCCGCGCTGGATCGTGTCATCAAGGAGATGTTCACGCTGCTTATGCGGGTGTTCATCGACGCCAATCGGATGAGCGTGGGATACGCCTACCGGCTTATCGAGGACTGCGCGACGCTGGATCACCAGACCACCTCCGGGCTGCTCGACGCGCGATTGATAGCGGGGAGCAGCCGCGTCTTTATCCAGCTCGAGAGCGACTACTGGACACTCTTCAACCCGGCGGACTTCGTCTTCACCAAGCTGACTGAGAGGAAGGCCCAGCGCGAGAAGGCCGGCGGCACACCACGGGTCGTGGAGCCGAATCTCAAGGAGGGCTCCGGGGGCCTCCGGGACCTGCACACCACGCTCTGGCTCGTTCAAGCCGTGCACGCGTTGGTGGCCGCGCGAGTTCGTGGGGACCGCGCCTGGGACGCGCTGGAGAAATACGCCGGCCTGTCTGGGGCTGAAGTGGCGGCCGTGCGAGAGGCCAAGGAGTTCCTGTTCCGCACGCGCAACGCGCTCCACGTGCTCACCGGCGCCGAGCGCGACCAGCTCGTGGTGACGCGACAGGAGGAGGTAGCCGAGGCGCTGGGCTACGGCTCCAGCTCAAGGTCTAACGGCGCATCGCACCAGCCGCCGGTGGAGCGGTTCATGCGCGACTACTTCCGCCACGCCTCCGCGCTGGACCGGATCTGCGGCCTCGCAACGGCCCGCCTCGAGAACGGTCCGTTAGTCCTCGGCATCGGATTGGACTCCATCGAGCGGCGGGTGGTGCGCGCCAACCCGGCGCTCGCGGCCGAGGACCCCCTCTGGATGCTCTGGGCTTGCGAGCTGGCTCAGAAGTACAACCTGACGCTGAGCGACCCGCTGGAGCGCGAGATCGTGGAGCTGCTGGTCGGGCGGCCCCAGCCCTCGGACTGGAGACAGGCCGGCGAGGTGTTCGCCCGAATGCTGGCCGCTCCCTCCGGCGTCTACCCGATCCTCCAGAAGATGGCGGACCTCGGCATCCTTGGCTGGCTCATCCCGGAGTTCGGCGCTATCATGGACTTGATCCCGTACGACTCCTCTCACGACTACACAGTTGGCCAGCACAGCCTCTACGCTGTGCGCAACCTCGATGGGCTGCGCGAGCCGGACGCGGGTGAAGAGATGCTGGACCTGCGCCGCGCCCTGCAGGAGGTGCCCAATCCGGAGCAGCTCTACCTGGCCGCGCTGCTCCACGACGCGGGCAAAGCGGACCCCGGCCGTCCACATTCCGAAGTGGGGGCGGAGATGGCGGAGGCCGTCTGCGCGCGGCTCGGCTGGAGCGCCGATGCGACGGCGGCGGTGCGGTTCCTGGTCAGATACCACCTGCTCATGGCGGAGACGTCGCGCCTACGGGACCTGAACCTGGACGAGACCATTCGAGACTTCACCGCCGTAGTCGACGATTCAGACCGCCTTGCCATGCTCTACCTGCTCACCTACGCGGACACGCGCGCCGTGGGGGCGGGGGTCTGGACTCAGGTCAAGGGTAAGTTCCTCCGGGACCTGTACCACCGCGGCTCCCACGCCATCGCGGGCGCGGATAGCGAAGGCGCGGACGATGCCGGGCTCACCTTGACCCGCCGCCGGCTGCTGCGCGAGCTTTCGCCCTCCAACCTGCCGCCGGAGGAGGTGGCCGAGCACGTGGAGAGCATGCCGGCGCCCTACATTCTCAACACCAGCCTGGAGGACATGGCGCTCCACATCGGCTACGTCCGGCGGGCGCGCAAAGGCGAGACGGTGGTGGAGTTCTACGACGAGCGAGACGGTACGTATACGGAGGTCACCGTCTGTACTCCGGACGATCCGCGTCCGGGCCTCCTGGCCAAAATTGCCGGCGTGCTGTATGCGCTGGATCTGGAGGTCCACAGTGCCCAGGTGGTCACGCGCGTGACCGGCGGCGCCGATAACGGCGCCTCGCCGGACGCGGAGCGTATAGCGATCGACACCCTCTACGTGGACTACCGTGGCCGTCAGTTGACTCCCGGCAAGCGCAAGGAGGTGCGCACCAACATGACGACCGTCCTGAGCGGCGGTACGCCGGTGTCGGAGGTGCTCGCTAAAAAGCGGAAACCCGCGGAGATAGGCGGGCCGGTGCAGTCCATCAACATCCGCAACGATCTCTCCGATAGCTACACCGTGGTGGAGATCGCAGCGGAGGACCCGCGCGCCATGCTCTACCGGGCGAGCGGCGCGCTCTCCGCGCTGGGTTGGGACATCCGTAGCGCCAAGGTCTCCCTGTTCCGCGGCCGCTCAATGGCCAGCTTTTACGTTTCCGGCGCCCGCCACCTTCCGGAGGCGGAAGCGCGCAACGCCCTCCTTCGCCTCATGCCCCTCGTCGCTGGAACGTAGTTTGCAGTTTCTTATTACCCGATGCTGAAACTGAAGTACCGTAACAAACAAACCAGGAGCGCACCAACCTTGTCATCCCGAGCTCCGCGAGGGATCTGCTTTACGGTCATTGCACGTACTCCGTCACTCCAGTGAATAACTCACCCCCACACGTCTCCGTCATCATCTGCACCTGCGGGCGCGGCGACGCGGTCGTTGCCTCCATCGCCTCTGTGCTTCGAATCGAAGACCCGCCTTTCGAGCTGCTCGTCATCGACCAATCACCGGACGATGCCACGGAGCGCGCGCTGCTCCCGTTCTCCCGGGACGTCCGCCTGCGCTACGTCCGCACGCCGGAACGGGGCAAGGACCGCGCGCTCAACCTGGGGCTCCGGCTAGCCCGCGCGGAGATCATCGCCTGCACGGATGACGACTGTGAGACGCCTCCGGACTGGCTGTCCGGCATGGTTCAGGTCCTGGTGGAGCACCCGGAAGCGGCGCTGGTCTTCTCCACGGTGAGGGCGGGGCCGCTGGACATCTCCGCGGGATTCATCCCCGTCTTTCAGGCACCGCCGTTTACGAAGCTGAGCTCCCTGCGCGACTGGCGAGGGCCGCACGGGATAGGCGCCGCCATGGCGTTCCGCAAGGCCATAATCCAGGCCATCGGCGGGTTCGACGAGATGCTGGGCCCCGGCGCGTCCTTTCCTGCCTTCGAGGATGGAGACGTCGCGCTGAGGGCGCTGGCTGCCGGTCACGCCGTCATCCAGACGGACTCGGTATTCGTGGTGCACCATGGATTCCGCACCTGGGAGCAGGGGAGGGAGCTGGCGAAGCGCGACTACCTGGGCATCGGTGCTGTGATGGGCAAGCTGGTCCGCTGCCGGCAGAAGGGCGCCGCGGGGATAGCGGCCGGTTACTTCTGGCGCGAGGTGGTGCAGCCGATTCCGGCCCACGTGATCCGCCTGCGCAAGCCGCCCGTGATGAACCGCGCGATGACCCTGGCGCGTGGATTCCGCGCCGGCTGGAGGACCCCATCCGACCCGCGCGCGCTCCTCTTTCTGCCTCCGGCAGCAGCTACCACGCCCAGCCTCGCAGAAGACGCGCGCAGCCGGCCGCCGTCTGCGCCAGATGAAGAGCGGCCCGCCCAGGCCGAAGCCCCACCAGGTCGCGTATAAACATCCCGAACCGCGCGGCGCAATAATTCCTCTGGAACGCGCGCCAGCTCTGCCTGGCCAGCCGACGCTGCTCCAAGGATAACCTGGCAGATCGGATGGTGGTCCGCCGGAGCGTGAGCCGCGCCTCTATCATCCTCCGCCGCGACTGCGACGCCCCGCCGGGGTGCTGGCGGTAGTGCAGGACCACGCGATCCACAAAGCGGATCGGCCCCAGCAGCGACAGACGGATCCAGAGGTCCCAATCCTCGCACCGGGAAAGTCGCGCATCGAACCCTCCGCATGCCTCAAATGCTTGCCGCCGGACCAGCACGCATCCGATGAGCAGGCAGTTCTCGTAGACGAGCACGTCGAAAGTAGTCGGCTCCGACGGATCCAGGGGCTCGGTGCGATCGCGAACCAGCCGCATCCGGGCGCGGCCAGCCGCCTCCATTTCCCCCGGCCGGATGGGCCGGCCCGCTTCGTCCACGTACCGGCCCAGGCCGTTCGCCGCAACCGCGGCCGGCTCTGCGTCAAGCGCGGCGTGGAGGAGCGCCAGCGCGTCCGGCTCCAGAACGTCATCCGCGTCCAGGAATAAGAGGCAACGGCACTGCGGTCCGGCTGCCGCCACCCCCAGGTTGCGCGCCGCGCTGACGCCGCCGTGCTCCGCCTGCACCACCCGGATCCGTGTGTCGGTTTCCGCAAGCCGCGACGCGACACCAATCGTATCGTCGGTGGACCCATCGTCGACGATCACGAGCTCCCACGCGCCAAGTGTCTGCGCCTGGACGCTCTGGACCGTCTCCTCCAGGTGCGCCGCGCTGTTGTATACCGGAATGACGACCGCAATCTTTGCCGGGCTCATGCCTCGCGTATGTTCAAGAACCGCGCCAGACTAACTCGCCATTCTCCCTAGCCGGAAGCGGTCGCGCACGCCGATGAGCCGGTTCCACAGCTCAAAGTCCACCAGCTTCTTTGGCACGAAGCACTCGTCAGGTCCCACCACAACGTTGTTCATGCCGCGAAACTCGCCCTGCTCCGGGTCGCTGAGATCCAGGTAGATAGCACCCTCCTCCAGGCGCGTGCCGGCATCTACGACCGGGATCTGTTTCAACACGTCGTCCGGTAGCTCGCGGTACCGGTCGTGCAGGGACTTCACGTCATACGCAGTGCGCGAATGCTGCTCGTACCCGCGGTGTTCGCCCGGATCCCGGGGCGTATGCAGGTCTGCGTCGTGGATGTCAAACCGCTTGTCGCTGTCGGTAATTCCCATCTTCGGTCCTCCCGTTGGTGCGGGCGGTCCATGCCGCCCGGAGTGCAACAGTTTAGGACGCCCGGCACACGCCCCCCGGTTCCCTCAGAAATCGGACCTCCCCCTGACCCCCTCCTTCGCAAGGAGTGGGATCTCCCCGCCCCTTACGAAGGAGGGGTCAGGGAGGGGTGTTCTGCAGGAACTGCCGAGCACTCCGGCGAAAGGGAGGGCATAGTGGCAATTGAGACCGACGCTCTGCAAGGCAGGGGATGCGGGCGACTGTTGCCCGTATGGAGGAGCTGAAGATGATCAAATCACCGCCGGTCAAGACGCCTGTGTCGAAGAGAACGGACGACCTGATCGTTCAGGAGAGCCTGGACGGAGAGCGGCTGGAGATCCAGATGAGCGGCGCGCGCCACGGCCGGCTGTATGCCGTCGCGGTCGCACTGGCGGCTGGCATTCTGGTAATAACCATTGCCTTCGTCATTGCGGCGCGCCACCGGCCCGGCCTGTGGGTCTTTGTTGCGCTCGGTCTGCTGGCCCTGTTCGCCGTGTCCGCGCGGGCAGTGGAGCTCAGCCGCGTAGCAAAACCGCATAGCCTCACCATTGAGCTGACGGGAGACGTTATCCGCGACGGCGAGCGGATCGGTCGCACCAGCGCCGTGGACTGGGTCAACCTCCGCGACGTGCTTCAGGAGGACAAACCCATCGACCACACCGTTCTGCTCCTGGAGCTGGTCGATGGGAAGCGGATCGTGGCAGCCGAGACCATCGGTATGCCCGGTGGCCGCGCCCGCCTTGAGGAGGCCGCGCGGGCGGTTTCCCAGTTCCTGGAGGTGCAGGTCAAAGAGACCTCCCGCCAGGACACTGAGGCATGGATGGATATGTAGGGCTTCCGCATATTTCGTGTCGGCGAAGGCCGACACTCGGCGGAACGCGGGGGAATGCGCGAAGCGCAGGGGGCCGGGCCCCGGGC
>CAYNFH010000293.1:0-6733 GCA_964396385.1 uncultured Chthonomonadaceae bacterium
GCGCGTTATATCCCGTGAGCAGGATGTCAGCGCGTCCGTCCCCGTCATAGTCGCCTACGGCACATCCTTTCCATGGGCCTCGAACCGCCGCGAGCCCGGAGCTCTGAGTAATGTCCTCGAAACGGCCGCTGCCACGGTTCAGAAACAGGGCGCAGGTGGGCTCCCCTACTAGCAGCACGTCGGGCAGTCCGTCGCCGTTTGCGTCCAGGAAGGCGCAGCCGCAGCCAAACGAATCAAGCGCTGTGAGAGGCATCTTGCCGTGAGTCCAGTGGAAGTGCAGCCCCGCGGGCGCCGCTACATCGCGGAACCAGGCCCCTCCGGCAGGATGCCTTGAGGTTGCGCGGGCTGAACTGGATGCCTTACCCGTACCTGGCGAGCAACCGGATCCCAACAGCAAGGCGGCGGCCGCGGCAATTAGGGAGAATGGGCGTCGGTACCGCAAGGGAGATGGTGGCACGGTCTGGGCCGGTTACGGGGTGTGCGGCGGTTGCAAGGCTCAGTGTAACGTTCTACGTCCATCCCGGGTATTCCTCGGAAGAGGGCCGAAGAGCCCGCGCAGCCGCCGAGCACAACCTCCCGCAGATGTAACAGTTCAGGGTAGGTAAGAGTCCCCTGCTTGGGCGGTGAATAAGAAAGTTGGAAGGATAGGGAGTCATTTGGCATGTTCGTGTTGAATGAGAGGGCATGCCGGACTTTGAAGCCCGTTCGCGGGAAGAGATGCTCGCGCTGCTGCCTCAGTTGTGGGAGCAAGCCGCGCAGGTTGAGGAGCTGTTAGCGCGGATTACGGCCCTGGAGGAGGAGATTGCGCGTCTTAGGCAAGACCCTCCTTCTGGTATCGCTCGTGCGGTTCCCTCCTTCGTCAGGGAAAACAAGCCCCGCCCGCAGAAGAAGCCGCGCAAGAAGCGGCCCCACTCCTATGTGCGGCCGAGAGAGGAGCCGACGGAACCTGGTAGGCGCGGGGTGAGAACACTCACGCCGCATGTCTCGCAATGCTACAGGGAGCTCCCGCAGCGCCTGGCTGAACCTCAGAGCAATTCACTCTCACGTATCCTGAACTGTTACTAGCATCGTATCAGATTGACATCCATTCGCTGGCGGGATACAATCGCACCGTATACCCATCCCCTTCAGGTTCTGTTCTCTCAGTGCTCTTCCTTCATCACAGATACCGGCTTCCGGCCACCGCCCTGCTTGCTGTGCTGCCCGCGTGCTCGGGGCATGGCCGCCTGGCCGGTCCTCCAGTGCCTAACGCCCCGCACCCACCGCCGGCACGCGTACTCTTCCAGGATGTGACCGAAGGGGCCGGCATTGCGTTCAAACAGTCCAACGGCTCGTGCGGGATGCGGTACTTTGTGGAACAGGTCGCGGCCGGCGCCGCGCTGCTGGACGCGAATGGTGACGGCAATCTGGACATCTACTTCCCGCAGCCCAAAGCTATGGGCGCATGCATGGGAAAAGTGCCGGGGCCGCTCCACCAACGACTCTACCTGGGTGACGGTAAAGGCCACTTCCGCCTGGCTCATGATCCTTTCGGAGGCGTCGAGACCGCCTACGGAATAGCCGCCGCCGCAGGCGACTACGATAACGATGGTAAACCGGATCTCTACGTTTGCTGCTTCGGGAAGAACACGCTGTTCCACAATCGGGGCGACGGCGGCTTTGAAGACGTCACACAGAGAGCGGGTGTGGCGGTCGGCGGCTTTTCCACGGGGGCAGTCTGGTTCGATTACGACGGCGATGGCCGGCCGGATCTTTATGTGCTCCGGTACTGCGAGTGGGACCTCTCGAAGGACATACCCTGCCCAGGTCCCAATGGCCAGAGGGACAACTGCAACCCCCAGATCTATGTTCCGTCGACCAACAAGCTCTTCCACAACAACGGCGACGGGACGTTCACCGATGTTACCTCCAAGATGGGCGCCGCGCCAGAGCACCGCAGGAGCCTGGATGCCGTGGCGGCAGACCTGGACGGTGATGGCCGACTGGACCTATTCGTCACCAACGACCTGGGACCAAACTACCTGTTCCACAACAGGGGCAACGGGCCGTTTCAGGAGGTCGCGATGCAGGAGGGCGTTGCTACCGGTGCGGACGGCCATAACCAGGCCAATATGGGTATTGCCTGCGGTGATTACAACGACACGGGGCGTCTCAGCCTGCTGGTGACGACCTTTACTAACGAGCCCGACACGCTCTACCGCAATGATGGAAACTTCTATACGGACGCGAGTACGGAGTCGGGCATCGGCCCGGCCACCGTGGACACGCTGGCATTCGGCACCGGCTTTATCGATTCACGCAACATTGGCCGGCTGGACGTATTCGTGGCAAACGGCCACATCTCGCCTTTCTCCAATCTGACCAAAGCGGTATTTACGTACAAAGAGCGCAACCAGCTCTTTCTCAATGACGGAGGCGGCAGATTTCATGAGGCGCAGGACGCGCTGCCCAAGGACGACGTCCGCGTCCATCGGGGCGCCTGTCTGGGAGACATGAGGAACGATGGCCGCACCGACATCCTCGTAACTGCCGACGATGACCGGCCCACTCTGCTGCGCAACGCGTCCGATGTGGGCAACTGGCTGGAGTTGAGCCTGGTTAACCGGTACGGCAACTGCATCCCCGTAGGCACGCGCTGCACGGCGATAATCGGCGGCAGGAAACTGCTGCGGGTGGTACTGGGCGGAGGCGGATACGGTGGCGACAGCGATCCAAGGGTCCACTTCGGCCTGGGCAAGGCCAGCCAGGTAGACCGGCTGGAGATCCGGTGGCTGGACGGGAAAACGGACACGCTGGCCAACGTCAAGGCGAACCAGATTCTGAAGGTGCGGGAATCCCAGTAGGGGCAGCCCTGTGTGGCCGCCCGCAAATCCCGGTCGGGCGGCCACACAGGGCTGCCCCTACTCCCGGATGGTGAGTATGCGGTCAGGCTGCACGTTGCGAAGCTCTTGCTGTTTTCCGTCCGGCCAGCGGATACGCACACTCTCCAGCAAGGTGACCGGCCCCAGCCCGAAGTGCACCCGCGGGTCGGAGGAGGAGAGATAGCTCGAAGCCGGTGAGACAAACCCCACCCACACCTGCTTGCCTGAGCGAGCCGTCACCTGGGCTCCATAGGCAAACGGGTTGGAGCCACGGCCCCGCAAGTCCAGTGTAATCCAGTGGTTGTTGGTCTGTGACTGATTATGCAGCAATATGGGCGCGCCTTCGTAATCCACCACCAGCAGGTCTATCCTGCCGTCGTTGTCTATATCTCCTGTCGCAGAGCCTCTGCCCAAAATCGGTCTTGCCACGTCCCCTCCAAGCTGGGGCACGAGGTCCACAAACTGACGGCCCTGCTCATTGTGGAAGAGCATCATCGGCTCTCGGAAGGTCTCGAACGGGTCTATCTGGTCCGCGTTGTCGTAGACGTGCCCATTGGCAAAGGAGAGGTCCGGCCAGCCGTCATTGTCCATGTCGAGCCACTTCGTGCCGAAACCGAGGGGCTTCAAGGTGGGTCCGGCGATGCCAACGTCATCGCTCGCGAACTGATAGAGGCCCGGAGCAACGCAGTGGAACACAGAGTAACTTTCATCTGAGAAGCCGCTGACCGCCAGGTCCATCCGGCCGTCACGGTCATAATCCGCCCAATCCGCCCCCATCGCCGCCATGGCATGTCCCGGAGGATAGCCGTATGCGACGCCGCTGGTCTCCCCTACGTTTTGGAACCGCATGCCGCCCTGGTTCCTCATGAGGTCTGCCGGAGTGCCGTCGTTGCCGATATAGAAGTCCGGCCGTCCGTCGCCATTAATGTCGGTAAACGCCACTACCAGTCCTTTGCCGTGCGTCTCCCGCATGCCGCTAGCGGCGGTCACGTCCTGGAAGCGGCCGTTTCCGACATTGCGCCACAGCTCGCCGTACTCGGGCCGGTACTCTTTAGGCGGGCACCCGCTGACCACGCCGGGGCGAAGCTCGCAGTACTGTTTCTCCTTGGGCCCAAATATGACGTAGTTGAGGATCACGAGGTCCAGGCGCCCATCGCCGGCCAAGTCCATGAAGGCCGCGCTGCTCCCCCAATGGCCATGGTTGTGTGGGTCGAGCCCTGCCTGGACGGTGACATCGCGGAAGTGGCGAGCGGACGAGCGGGCGAGCGGGCGAGCGGGCGAATCCGGAGCTCGGACTTCGGACTTCGGACCGCCGTTCTCCGTATCCCGGGCCCCCTCGTTGTGGAGCAATGCCAGGCGGTGGTAGCCGGAGAGTATGAGGTCCAGGCGACCGTCGCCGTCGAAGTCGCCTACCCCGCACCCCTTCCAGTCTCCCATCACCTTGTCCAGCCCTACGGTCGCGGTAACCTCCTGGAAGCGACCGTTTCCGAGGTTCCGGTAGAGCACAGGGTGAGGCGATGCGACCAGCAAGATGTCCTGCCAGCCGTCGTTGTCGAAGTCGAATAAGACGCAGCCGCAGCCAAATGCCTCCAGGTTTCGCAGCGGCCGCTTCTGCCTGGGGTAGACATAGGTAATACCGGCCGAGGGGCCCACATCGGTGAACCGTATCGCGCCGGCGGGCCGGGACACAGGCTGTGGGCCAGCGTAGGGTTCCCGAT
The DNA here is from genome assembly GCA_964396385.1 of uncultured Chthonomonadaceae bacterium. Lineage (GTDB taxonomy): Bacteria > Armatimonadota > Chthonomonadetes > Chthonomonadales > CAJBBX01 > CAYNFH01. Next base: position 4,580 of record CAYNFH010000293.1, read on the forward strand.
GTGAGCATCCCGCGCCGACCATGCCTGCCACGATGGAGAAACGGGCCAGAGTTAGGAGAACGTTGCGTAATCCTGTCCGCATGCTGAGGCGGGCAATTTGGTCGGGAATACCCGTCCAGCTGCGGGCGCGCGGAGGCGGCCCTTGGTGGCTGCCACGGCATTCGCAAGCAAACGGGACACAGAAAGCGGTGTGCAGCTATTCTACCGGATGAGCGGGCAAACGGAAAGCTGTATAGGGAAATTCGGCGCCGTACCCCGGCCTGGGGCGCGGCGCCGACCACATTCGCGGCGAACTGATGGCCTCCGAGACACCAGCTTACTGGTGCTCCGCGCCGTTCGGCTCGCCAACTACCTCGAGGTAGACCTTCTTCTTTTCCTTCATGGCGCTGGCCTTTGCCAGGACTCGCATCGCGTTCGCGATGCGCCCCTGCTTTCCAATGGCCTTGCCAAGATCGTCCGGCGCCACGTGCACCTTGTACGTGGTAGCGCCCTCGATCTCTTCCTCCTCTATTCGGACCTGGTCCGGGATGTCTACGACGGCCTCGACCAGGTTCTGAATGAACGCCTTCATGTTTCTCTCCTACTGCGGACCATAGATTCAGAACACAGTGGCAAGGGTCTTGGCGCCGGTACGGGGCCTACCTGGGCAGGTTAGATCTGCAGGGTGAGCCGTGCGGCTTACGCCACGCGACCCGGGTGTAGCGGAGATCGCGGAGAACGCCGTGACACCAGATCAGCTTCGGTAAAGTGCGCTTGCCGGCGGAACGCAGTACCGCAAGGCGGCTCTGCGCCCTTCCACACTCACTCATACATGTCGCGAAGCGCTGAAAGTTCCGACTCGTCACATCCTAGACAAAGAAGAATCTTGCCTATCAGTGCGACGCGTGCAGAGGAGCAGCGGCCACCGCGGAGGAGTGGGGAAAGTCGCGATGAATAAGGGCTCGGGAGCCGCGGCGGCCGCCAAGAAGGTCACATGACGGGTGAGACGTTGGCGGCCTGTCGTCCCTTGGGAGTCTCGAGCAGCTCGTAGTTCACCATCTGGCCTTCCCGCAGGGACTTGAACCCCTCCATCTTGATGGCGGAGTAGTGGACGAACACGTCTATCCCGTCCTCCGTCTCGATGAAGCCGTAGCCTTTCGCGTCATTGAACCACTTGACCTTGCCGACGATCTCTACCATCCACTCACTACCTTTCTCCACTACTGGGTACAGTCTGCCGGCAACCGGGCGTATCAATCGTGCTCGCTTGCCGGCTTGTGGTCAAGGCGAATCTTGCAGATGGCGTGCCATGAGGGGCATTGCGCGCAAAACCGGCACTTCGCGCAGGGGTTGGGGTGAGCGATAGCGGTCGGGTCTACGGGGCGCCGGCAGTACGGCTGGAAAGCCGCCCTATCTCGTTACACACGTGCCGGGAGAACGGTATGGAGCACGTGAAGGCGGGGGAGACTGCGTTTAGAACGTGGAGCGACCTCTCGTCTCCTTCCAGCAGGAAGTCCATCACGAGTGTCCGCTTCCGGACGTCCAGGAGCTGAGCTCTGATGCCGGGACGACCCCAGTGCGTGTAGTCCTGCGGGCGCACTCCCTCCGCCAGCTCCGCGGCCTGGGACACCAGAGTGGAGCGGCGGTACTTGCGCATCTCCTCGAACGCCAGGCCGCGGAAATCGAACCCGGCGCGCGCGAAGAGTCTCAACTCCGCGGTAACCACCTCCCGCATCTCGCGGCCGCGGAAGCGGGACAGGCCGCCGTAGTGCTCCCGCCAGAAGCACGGAATGGCAGTGGGGCCGATCTTGGCCTTGCCGTCGACCGTTACGGTGAAGTGGACGCCCAGGAATGGGTTCTTGAGGTTCGGGACGGGGTAGATGTTTGTCCTAAACGCGCCGGGCGGCTCGCTGGAGTACAGGTACAGTCCCTTGAATGGAAGAATGGCGTACGCCTGGGAAAAGCCGTAGTCCTTCGCCACGCGATCCGCGTACAGGCCGGCCGCGTTGACCACGTATCCGGGATCTATCCATCCCCCGCGGGCTCTAACTCGCCCGTTCTCGCGGCCCAAGTACGGCGTGGACGTGCAAACGGAAACGCCGAGCCTCCTGGCTTCCACAGCGAAGGAGCGCATCACCTCGGCCGGGTCGACGGTCGCTGTGGTGGGAGTAAAGA
>CAYNFH010000294.1:0-6688 GCA_964396385.1 uncultured Chthonomonadaceae bacterium
CCGCCGCAATGATCTCGCAGTCGCGCAGGAGCGCGGCGGCGCTGTCGTGGTAGAAAGAGGAGATGCCGAGAAGGTACATACCACTCCCTCGTGGGCGTTGGACATTCAGGCGTTTACGAAATGCCTGAATGTGGTGGCGGCGACGCCGCAACACGGCTTCGGAGTTGCATACTCTGTGCCACGAGATCCAGAGTCGTGAGAATAAGGCGCTGGGGGTGCGGAGCGCCCGGCTTAGCGCCGGGCGCCGCAGAACATCTTGGCGTAGAGGGGCTCGTCCAGCCTGCTCACAGCCACCCCGTGTCGGCTGCTGGAGGAGTGGATGAAGTAGCCGTTGCCAATGTAAATTCCGGTGTGCGTGATGCGGCCGTCGCGGTCGGCGAAGTAGAGCCTGTCCGCCATTTGCAGATCCGGCACCGAGACCGCCATGCCGATCTGCGCCTGCTCGTGCGCCGTGCGCGGAAGGTTGATGCCAAGTATGCCGAAGCAGTGCTTTACGAAAGCGGAGCAGTCCAGGCCGTTCCACGATTCACCGCCCCACTTGTACGGGACGCCGAGAAACTTGTACGCTTCCGCCAGGATGGCGCGCTGGGCCCAGCCCGCCGTCCCACGGCTGGAGGCGTAGTGCGGCGCGGTCGAGACCACGTCGTAGTTCAGAACGTTCACCGCATGCTTGGGGAGCCATCCCGTGCTGCGGTCCGACATCAGCACGCCGTACCAGTCGCCGGCCTCCTTCACCAGAGCCAGATAGGTCCCCGGCCGTATCTCCGCCAACATGCGGCTGTGAAAGCTCCGGCGGATGTGGATCGACGCCGGCGCGGCCGAGACGGCCAGCTTACCGATCACCGTCTCCTGGTCCGACCAGCGGTCCACGGGCCCCTGACGGCTCGGCAATGTACCAACATGAGCGGCCGGGTTGATGTGCGGATGGGATGTTGCGACGGGGGGAGCCTGCTGGACTGTCTGCTGGGCAGTTGAACCGTTAATTGGAGGCAGATCCAGGACCAGCGTGTCGTCAGCCCGAACGAGGGCGGGCGCGAATAGGAGTGTCAGAAGAGACGCGAAGCCATAGAGCCGCACTACGCGTGTCCTCCTTTCGTGCAATGCGGTGATTTGTCTGTTCCCGGCATGGCGCGGCACTAGATAGGCGCGCCGATTGCCGGTAAGATTATCGGCAGGAACGTCTGCTGGCGGAAGGGATGACTCCTCAGACGCCTCCGACGCCGTTTCGTTACAGGATCATTCCATATCTGGCGGGCTCGGGCTGCACGGCACGAAAGTAAGTATAACACAGGCCGCTCGCCCGGAGCAGTGCCGGAGAGGCAGGAGAACCCTCTGGGAGCAGGGAACCTGCTGGAAGCCGCGCCGCTCTGAGAGGATGTACCCGTGGACAACCGCTTCAAGCTTACCCGTCTGGTGCGCACGCACACGTCAGAGATATACCTCGTCTGGGAGGGAGAGAAGCGGGTGGGTCAGCTCGACCTCCACTACGCACACGACACCATTCACGCGACCATCATCTTCGAGGCGGACCTGAACGTATCCGACGAAGAGGAGCTGATGGCGCAGATCGATGACGATATCGTCTCCTCCTACATGCCTCGGTTCGAGCGGGAAGACTTTGTGGCCCACGTCTTCCGCGGCGAGGAGATCAGCCGGTATACAGACTGCTCCGGGGCCATCGACGACCTGGAAGAGGAAGATGAGGGACGGGAAGAGTGAGGCGTGTGGGAGTGTGGGGGCAAATACTCCCATACTCCCATACACCCACACATGAAAACCGGCGCTCCTGAACCAATTGCGGCGCTCAACCGGGTGAAGATCCGGGAGACGGGCGAGCCCCTGGTGAACATCCGCGAGTTCTGTCCCCACGTTGAGGTCCCGGAGAAGGTCTGCCCCTACCTCCGCGAAACCGTGGCGCAGATGCTCAACCGGGCGGCATCCACCCTTCCAGCCGGTTACCGCTTCCGCGTGAGCACCGCCCTCCGCACCCTCTCTATGCAGCGCTCCGGCTGGGATAGTTTCTTCCAGAAGATGAAGGAGGAGCACCCGGGGTGGCCGCTCTCCGCGCTCAAGCGGGCCACCAACCGGTATTTTGCCCCGTATGACCAGCCCGCTCCACCCGGCCATTGTACCGGCGCGGCCGTAGACGTGATCCTGCTGGGACCGGATGGCGAACCCGCAGATGTGACTTCCCCCACGGAGGGCTGGCAGGCGGCGTATACCTGGTCGGACCTCATCTCTCCGGAGGCCAAACACAACCGGATGGTTCTGGTGGACGCTATGCTGGGCGCCGGCTTCTCCAACTGCCGGGACGAGTACTGGCACTACTCGTACGGGGATTCTGCCTGGGCGGTGCGGGTGGGAGAGCACGAGTGCCCGTACGGGCTGGTGGAGGCGCCAGTGCGCGTGGAGTCCGGCTTCCCCGGCGCCGCCGGCGAGATTGATGCCTCCGGGGCTCACGCATGGACGGCGCGTCCAGTAGACGGGACGCTCACGCTGGGCGTGTTCTGGGCGGAGGGCAAGGAGGTGCTCCTCCGGCTGGAAGGTCTGGAGGATCCCGCCCTGTTTACCAGCGCGGACAAGGAGAAGTGGGAGCCGCTGGAAGCGCAACGGCAACACGGCGCGCTCCTCCTGGCCCTCCGGCCGACTACGCCACGTATGTACATCACCACCAGCCCACCGGAACCGAGGAGCGAGGATGGCGACACGGCTTGACCCGCTGGAGTACCTGGAGCGGGAGGACAAGTGGTACCTGGGCAACGGCCGGGGCGTGATGTTCGCGCCCGCCTTCCCGCGCTGGCTGGACCAGTTCGGGTTCTGGGATGAGGCCTACTTCGCGGACGTAAGGCTGCAGCGCCTCTTCACCATCCTGGTCCTGGACGAGAACCAGCGGCCGCTGCGCCTCAGGCGGGAGGGACGGCGGTGGACGCCGGACGCGCTCACTCAGACCTATACCTCTGTGGACGGGTTGCGCATCCGCGAGGACAAGGTTGTCACTGCCCACAACACATTGGCCTCACGGCTGACCATCTACAATGAGGGCAAGCGAGCGCGCGCGCTGCACCTGGTGCAGTGGAGCCTGCAGGAACGGTCGGACCTGAGCCGTGGCCAGCGTGGCTCCAGCGCGGAGGAGGTCGCCAGGGCCGGCGAATACTACACGTTCGCCCATACGGTGGAGTACGGCGAGACCCCCTACGCGGACCGCCCGGCCGAGAACGCCGGATGGGGCGAGCATCCACCGGTCAACCGGCCCGTGCCGGATACTCAGCGACTCTACGTGGCCCTGGGGTCCGACCGGCCGCCGGTATCGAGTGGTGTCTACCTTGCCGAGCGCTCCGATACCTCACCCCTCTGGCAGGTTTCCGTTGTACCAGAGATGCTCCGCGACGGTGGTCTTTCCCCCTCTCCCTCTCTCCCCCTCTCCCCGGCTTCAGGAGGAGGTCTCCTTCACCTCTGCCTTCACTTCACGCTGGAGATTTCGTCCGGGCAGAGCCGCGCCACCCAGTTTGGAGCGTCGTTGGACCTGGACCGGCAGAAGGCGCTCTTCTACGTGCAGAACGACCTCCAGCAGGACGTAGCGGCGGCGAGCCGGGCGGACTGGCAGCAGTACTTCGGCTCCGTCCCCTACTTCGAGTGCAGTGACCCGCACCTCCAGAAGTACTACTGGTACCGCTGGTACGGGCTCCGGCTGCTCACGGTGGACCTGGGAGAAGGCGCATCGGAGAGGTTTCCATTACCGTGCGTATTCGAAGGCATCGGCGGTTTCCGGTCGCACATCTCCTACTCGGCACAGTGCCATATGCTGGAAGCGGGTTGGATGCACTCTCCCGCGCTCGCGTACGGAAGCCTGGAGGGGATGCTCGCATCCCAGGAGAACAGCGGCTTCATTCCCGGCCACATCTACCTCTGGCGCGAGTGCCGTGGCTTCTATCATGCCAACTGGGGCGCCAATGCGCTGCAGGTCTATTGCCTCACCGGCGATCGCCATTTCGTGGAGCGTGTGTATCCAGGACTCAGCCGGTATGCGGAGTACTTCGACCGGGAGCGTGACCGGGAGGACTCGCACCTGTACGACGTCGTGGACCAGGGCGAGACCGGCCAGGAGTATATGTCGCGCTACCTGTTCGCCGACGAGTGCGCGGATGATTGGCGGCGCATCCACCTGAAGGGCGTAGACGCCACGGTATACATCTACCAGCTTCAGCGGGCGCTGGCGGAGATGGCCTCGGTCCTCGGCAAGGAGACGGAGGCGGCCGTCTGGTGCCGCAAGGCGGACCTGACTCGGGACGCGGTTCGGGACCTGATGTGGGACTCTGAGCGCCGTTTCTTCTTCGACGTCGATCCGCGCACCGCCGCGCGTTCCCCGTTCAAGGCGGCGGTGGGGTTCTACCCGTTCCTGTGCGACATTGCCACGGCGGAGCACCTGGCGGCGCTATCGGAGCACTTAATGAATCCCGGCGAGTTCTGGACGGAGTGGCCTGTACCGGCGAGCAGCGTGGACGATCCCTACTTTAGCGCGGAAGGCGAGTGGAAGGGCCGCCGAATGAGCTGCCCCTGGAACGGGCGCGTCTGGCCCATGACCAACTCGCACGTGTGCGAGTCGGTGGCGAGGGCGGCGCTCACCCTCGATGAGTCGGTCAAGCCCGAGGCGGTGCACCTCCTGGAGAGATTTGTGAAAATGATGTTCTACGATCAGGATCCGGCGCGGCCCAACTGCTTTGAGCACTACAATCCGTTCACCGGCGCGCCGTGCATGTACCGGGGTGTGGACGACTACCAGCACTCCTGGGTGGTGGACCTGATCATCAAGTACGTTGCAGGCATCCAGCCGAGCGGCTCCGAAGCGCTTCTGCTCAATCCCCTTCCCTTCCCGGTGAGCCGCTTCACCCTCGAAGGCGTCCACTACCGCGGCCACGTGGTGGACGTCCGCTGGAGCGAAGCGGATGGCTACACCGTCTTCATTGACGGCCACCAGCGGGCGCGCTCTCCGGAGCGGACGCGACTTGTGGTGGCGCTCAAGATGGAGAGCGAAGAAGCCCATTGACTCCCCGAGGGGCTTGTGGTAGACTTCCAGCGTAAACTGAATAGGACCGCTTCTGGTTGACATTGGCAAGGGGCCGTACGCGGCCCGGTGCGTCTGTAGGCCAGCATTCGGATGGGGCGGCGCCCGCAGCGCCCCCGTCCCGGAATGCTGGTCTTTTCGCTTTTATGGGGCACCGGAAACTTGAGCCAACCGACCAAGGGCAGCATCGAAGCGAATATTTCCAACGCGGTGGTCAAGTTCCACCGGGAGCAGCAGGGGCGCGGGCCCACGGAGGTCCGCGCGCACCTAATCGGCGATGTGGCGCTGGTGCGCTCCTCCGGCATCTTCACGCAGACGGAGGCGCACCTCGCGGCAACCGAGGAGGGCCGGCGACTCATCAAGAGCGCCCGCCAGGAGCTGCGCTCCATCCACCGAGCGCAGATTGAGGCGATTATCGCTGGAATTGTAGGATGCCCCGTGCTGAGGAGCTACTACGACCTGGAGGTGGAGTCGGCCGAGCAGGTGGAGGTGTACGTCCTCTCGGCGGACGTGGAGCGGCGGCTGCTGCGGGAGGACCTGAACCGGTTGAGCGGCCTTACGCCCAAGAAGGGAACCTGAGGCGGAAGCTGATCGTTGTAATGTCAATTTAAGAGAGGCCGGTTGCTCAAGTGAAGGGCGGCGCTCCTGCGCCGCCAGTCATAACGGAGGCCGGAAGATTGTGCCGCGCTCGGAAGGAGATCCTTCCATGCGCGGGCGCGGTCTTCCGGCCTCCTTCGCGCTTGAGGATAGGGGGAAAGGACATGTTGGACCTGTTATCCATCGCGCTGATCGTGGCGTTCTTCGCCATTGCAGCGGCCTTGGCCAAGGCTTGCGCAAAGCTGGAGCTGGAGGAGGAGCAATGAGATGATCGACTACATCTGGACGGGCATCGTATGCCTGCTGCTGCTCATCTACCTCACTTACGCGCTCTTGAAGCCGGAGAGATTCTGAGGAGTTGAAGGATGACTGCTAACGGTATCTTCCAGCTCGCGCTGTTCTTCGTCGTGATACTGCTCGTGACGAAGCCGGCCGGCGGCTACATGGCCAGGGTGTTCCAGGGTGAGCGGACGTTCCTTTCGCCCATCCTCCGTCCGGTAGAGCTGCTGTTCTACAAGCTGTTTGGGGTCCGGGAAGACGAGGACATGAAGTGGACGACGTACGCGTTTGCCATGCTCATGTTCAGCGTAGTGGGCGGCCTGTTGACGTACGCACTGTTGCGGCTTCAGGGTATCCTGCCGCTCAATCCGCAGCACCTCAGCGGGAAGGAGATGACGGCGGACCTGGCCTTCAACACCGCCATGTCCTTCACCACCAACACCAACTGGCAGAACTACTCGCCGGAGACCACCATCAGCTACTTCTCCAATATGGTAGCGCTGGCCATGCACAACTGGATGTCCGCGGCCACGGGAGTGGCGGTGGCTATCGCCGTCGTCCGCGGATTTGCCCGCCGATCAGCGAGCGGGATCGGCAACTTCTGGATTGACGCCACCCGCACACTGCTCTACGTGTTCCTCCCGATCTGCTTCGTCTACGCACTGGTGCTCGTCTGGCAGGGCGTGCCGCAGAACTTCGCGCCCTACACCGAGGCCACCACGCTGGAAGGGGCGAAACAGAGCATCGCCC
>CAYNFH010000295.1:0-6487 GCA_964396385.1 uncultured Chthonomonadaceae bacterium
CAACCTTCAACCTTCAACCTTCAACCTCCGAGTCCGGTCCATCAACCATCAACCATCAACCATCCACCGTATTTCCGCGACGTGACCGCTGCCGCCGGTCTGCGGCCGACGGGGTGGGGGAGCAGCGCGGCGTTCATGGACCTCGACGGCGACGGCTATCCCGAACTGCTGGTAGGAAACTACGTGATCTACAACGACCAGACGCCTCACTACTGCGACCTGGCACCGGGAGTCAAGAGCGGCTGTCCGCCATCCACCTACAGCCCGCAGTTCCCGCACCTGTACCGCAACAATCGCAACGGCACCTTCACAGACGTTACGGGCAGCTCCGGGCTTCGGGCCGCGAGTGGAAAGTCGCTGGTCTTCGCCTTTGCGGACTTCGACGGGGACGGTCGGATGGACTTCTACATCGGCAACGATGGCACGCCGGCCAATCTGTTCCACAACGAGGGCCACCTTCAGTTCCGGGATGTTGGCGTAGAGGAGGGGGTCGCGCTGGGGGTGCACCAGACGGCGCAGGCATCCATGGGAGCCGACTGGGCCGACTACGATGGCGATGGCCGGTTCGACCTGGTGAACACGGCCTTCTCGAATGAGTCATACTCCCTCTATCACAACAACGGCGCCTATTTCGAGAACATGAGCACGCGCCTCGGTATAGCGGAGCCCACCCTCAAACGCCTCGGATTTGGCACGAAGTTCGCCGACGTGGACAACGATGGCTGGCCGGACATCCTGTTCGCGAACGGCCATGTGTACGACGCCGTGCACTCAATCGATTCTCAAGTCACCTTCAAGGAGAGAATGCAGTTGTTTTTGAACCGCCACGGTCAGCGGTTCGAAGAGGTGGGGGCGTCGTCTGGCCCACCGTTCCTGCAGCCGATCCTGGGCCGCGGCCTGGCGTCCGGTGACTACGATGTCGACGGCAGGATCGATTTCCTGGTGGTGGACTACGATGGCTCGCCGCTACTGTTGAGGAACGAAACAAGCGCCCAGGGGCATTGGCTGGAGCTGCGGCTCCGCGGTAAGGCGCCGAACACCCTCGCGTACGGCGCCATAGTCACGATCCGCGCCGGCGGAGACAGGTGGGTTGGTCAGGTCTCGCCCGCCTCCAGTTACCTCTCCAGCAGCTCTCCGTGGCCGCACTTTGGGCTCGGCAGCCATGCTTCGGTAGATCGGATTGAGGTCCGGTGGCTTGACGGAACGCGGGAGGTATTCGCGGGGGGCGAGGTCAATAAGCGGATAGCCCTGGTGGAAGGGCACGGTGCCGTTAACACGGCGACGAAATGAGGTGATCGAGCTGTGAGCCATGAATCGGGAGTCGTCATAACAGAATCCGGAGTCGGTCCGTCCTCCGTCGTCCGTCCTCCGTCGTCCGTCGCGGGCAGACGGCTGCGCGCGCTTCTTGCGCTGGGGCTGGCGGCGGCGGTCGTCGCTCTGGCCATTCGCATAGTCAGCACCGGTATCTACAGCCGCTGGCAGGCCTCTCGGATGTCGGATTCCGCTCTTTCCAGGGCGGTGGCATCTCCCCGGGCAGGCTTTGCCGTCGTGCTGGAATCTGCGCGGCGGCTGGAGCGTGATGGGCGGTTCCCTTCCGCCGAAGCGGCTTACCAACGCGCCGTGAAGCTCGATCCGGCCTGTCAGGAGGCGTGGACGGGCTGGGGCCGTTCCGCGTTTGCCGCCGGGAGCTGGGGACAGGCGGAGCGGATCCTGCGCCATGAGGTGGAGGAGTGGCCGAACAATGCCGAAGCCCGATTTGTTCTTTCCGGAGTGCTGGCGAGCACACTGCGGCCCCGCGCCGCCGTCGATCAGCTTGAAGCCGGACTGAAGCAGGATCCCGGAAGACCGGACCCATGCATTGCGCTGGGACAGCTCCAGATGACCCTGGGCCATCCGCACGAGGCGGTCGAGGCATTCGGCAGAGCCAGCCGCCTCGCACCGAACCGAGCTGCCATCCACGCACCGTATGGCGCCGCACTCCTGGCCGATGGCCGCCTCAAGGAGGCACGGAAGGAGCTTGAAACAGCGCTCAAAGTGGACCCTTCGGACATGGAGTCCCGTTATCATCATGGAGCTGCCCTCGTGCGCACGGGCACACCGGAAGACCACGTCGACGGGATGAAGGAGCTGACCCGCGTCGCGGAGTTCTGGAGCCGGAGGAGCCGCGCATACGTGGAGGCGGCAAAGATGTGGCAGCGGGACGGCGACTATGGGGACGCCGAGCAGGCGCTGGAGCACGCCGTAGACGCGGATGGCACGGATCTGGAAGCGCTGCGAATGCTGATCGCCGCGTATGAACGCAACGGACGGAAGGCTGTTGCTGCGGAGTTCAGGGAGAAGCTCCGTCCGCTGGAGGCGCTGGATCAGGAGCGTACGCGCGTAAAGGGCGAGATCGAATCGGGCGGGGGCCAGGTGCAGCCGCTGCTAAGGCTGGGCCAGATAGACCTCGCGCTGCACGACCGGGAGGAGGCACGCTCGGCGTTTGCCGCCGTCCTGGGCCTGGATCCGGGCAATAAGACGGCCGTGCAGGGACTTATGAAGCTGGCAAAGAGCTGACATGGTGACAGGATGACAGGGTGACAAGGGGAACGGATTCAGTACTTCACCATGTCACCAGGTCACCAGGTCACTCCTTCAGGGTGGTGAGTGCATCCACGCGGACGTCGCTGTATTCGGACTTGTGACCTCCCGGCCACGTCACCATAACTCGGTCTACCTTAGTGGTATCCCCCAGGCCGATGTGGAGGCGATAGTCGTTCGCGGACGCGAAGCTGTAGCTCGTGTGGACAAACCGCGTGAGCTTTCGCCCGCCCGCGTACAGCTCCGCCACCGCTCCGATTGCCTCCCAGTTTCGCCCTCGACCGATGAGCCGGAGCTCCGCCCAGTGGCGGCGAGGCAGGTTGTTGCGCAGCACCATCGCCGGCCCGTTGTTGTTGTTCACCACCACGTCCATTCCGCCGTCGTTGAACAGGTCCCCGAAGGCGGCGCCACGGCCGACCGCAGGCGTCGTGAGGGCCGGCCCGCCCTGCGCCGTGGCGTCCCGGAACTTTCCGCCGCCCTGGCCGAGAAAGCAGGTGCGCGGCTGCCGGTAGTGCGAGCCCGGCTTGATCTGGTCCGCGTGGTCCTGAACGTGACCGTTGGACATAAATATGTCCAGCAATCCGTCGTTGTTGAAGTCCGCGAACCCAACCCCGAACGTCAAGAGGTTGAGAGTCGGGGCCGCGATGCCCGATTCGCGGCTCACATATCGGAACCCCATCTGCGGGTCTCGTCTCCAGAGCGGCTTCTCCTCGGACTCGAATGTGCCCGTGATTGCGCCCAGGTTGCCGTCTCCCATAAAGTCGCCGAAATCGCAGCCCATGTTGGCGACCGCGGCACCCGCATCCGTAAGGGCGATTCCCTCCATCGCCCCAACACTTTTGAACTTGCCGCCACCCAGGTTCCGGTATAGGAAATTGGGGGAGCCATCGTTGGCTACAAAGAGGTCCAGCTTGCCGTCGCGGTCATAGTCCACGGTTACAATGCCGAGCCCCCGTCCCGAGCTCTCCTGCAGTCCCCATTGAGAGGTGACATCCTTGAAGGTGCCGTCGCCCATGTTGCGGTAGACCATGTCCGGCTCGGGAGGATAGAAGTATGGCGGGCAGCTCGAAGGATAGCCGTTAGTGACGCACAACTGCTTGGACTGCGCATTGAACTGGCAATAGCGCGCCACGTACAGGTCCGGCTTGCCGTCTCCATCCAGGTCCGCAAAAGCCGCGGCGGTAGAGAACCCTCCGGTCTGCACTCCCGCTCTCTGGGTCATGTCTTTGAAGGTGCCGTTCCCCTCGTTGTGGAAGAGGATGTTCTTGCCATAGTAGGTGACGTACAGGTCCAGCCTGCCGTCTCCGTCGTAGTCTCCTACCGCGCATCCCATGCCTATGCCGTGCCCCAGCCCTGCCACTCCCGCCTTCTGCGTCACGTCTGTGAAGGTGCCGTCGTGGTTGTTGTGGTACAGGTGGTTCCCGTCACCGGGAGGAGACTTGCCGTTGACGAGGAAAATGTCCAGCCAGCCGTCGTTATCGTAGTCGAACACGCCGCAGCCCGAGCCGGTGGTCTCCACGATGTTTGCGCCCGCTCCCTGCCCGTTCTTGTGATCAAAGCGGATGCCTGCCTGCTGAGCTATGTCGGTAAACATGGGTGGCGGCTGGACGGCAGCCAGCCGGTCGCGCTTCGAGCCGCATCCCGTCAGGCAGACAACGGCCGCGCATAAGAGGACGGTTCCAACCTGACGCGGGCAGGAACAGAGGGAGCAGCGAATCGGTCGCATTCCGGAGGCTAGGGCGCGGAGCGATGGGAGGCCGCGGAGGACGCGTTCTGCCCTGCGCGGTGGATCTCGGATTCGACGTAGGCACGCACCTCGCGGCTCAATTCGGGCTTGCCACCCAGATCGAACGCCTTGGCCACTCTTAGCCACGCGCCGGGATTATCCGGCTCGTGTTGGGCGATGTACCGGTACTGTCCCGCTGCGAGGAGGTACTGCCCATTGGACATCATGAGGTCGGCGTACTGCTGGCGTAGGTCCATGCGGTGGGGATTGCTCTCTATCTGCCGCTGGAGGTTACCGACTCGCTGCCGTTGCGTGAGAATCCGTTCGCCGATTCCGGCCGCCGCCTCCGCGATCTTTTTGTTTCCCAGCGCGCGAAAACACTGTGAGAGTCCAATCCACGCTCCGTTCGCGTTAGGACTGATGGCGACTGCCTGTCGATAGATAGCGATGGCTTCGCGGTAGCGTCCGAGTCTCTGGAGAGCCAGTCCAGTGGCGTAGAGGAGAAGCGGGCTATGGTCGCCGAGCTTAGCGGCAGTCTGGGCGTAGTCCAGGGCTTTGCTCAGATCGGCCTGAGACTCCGGCTGGTCGGCAAAGGCCATCGTGAGCCCTGCGTAGAGCTTGCCCGATTGGTATCCGGCGGCGACTGCCTTTAGGAGATGCTTGCGGCCCTCAGCACCTTGTCCCCGCTCGGCGTGAAAGGTCCCGAGGTCAGTTTGCGTGATGGGATCGTTGGGTGCAAGTGATACCGCCCGTTCGAAGGCAGTCAGGGCATTATCTCGCTCCCCCATCTCCGCGCAGGCCTCACCGAAGCCCCTCCAAGCCGCCACGGAATTCGGGTCTACCGCCGTAGCGCGGTCGAACTCAACCTGGGCCTGTTTGAAATCCTTGGTCTGCATGGCGAGGTGACCGAGGTTTAGGTAGGGATCGATCCACGGAGGGTTGAGGGCCATGGCGGCGTCGAACTCCTTGTGCGCCTCCGCAACCTTGCCCTCGGCCGCGAGGGCGATGCCCACGGCGTTGTGCGAGCGCGCATCCCGCGGGTACTTCGCGACCAGCGTCCGCGCGGTCTCCATGGCGCGAGCTGCGTCTCCCGCACGGATGGAGCGCCTGAACACCTCGCCGAGGACTTCAACCGTCGGCTGCTTCTCTGCCAGGGTCCGGAGGGCAGAGTCGCTGAGTTTCTGAATGCTCTGTGGATGTGGCCGCAGAGCCTGAACGGCGACGACGGCAACTGCCACAGCCGCGACCAGGGTGCACCCGGCGATCAGCCAGTACGAGGGACGATGAGACGCGCGTGAGATTGACAGGTTCATTCGAGGAGATCGAGGTGCAGATGCGAGTTACAAAACCATACGCTGGAATCGTGTGTTCCCGATCCCAGCGTATGGCGAATCCCTTCCGAAGAGTGTTACGAGTTTGCCTTTAGGAGCGCTAGAAGCCAGGGCAGCCTGCTTTGGGGATCGGCTCGCCGAAGTCCATGCTCCAGTCCGGGTAGCCGACGCCGGGAACGTTGGTGCGATGAAACACGTCGTTGGACATGTACTTTGCCCAATTGAGTGCATTGCCAACCTTCTTGCCCGCCTTGCAGTAGGAGATGATGGTGAAGAACTTGGCGTGTCCGTCCATGAAGGAGTAGTTCTGCCCGCCTCCGTGCCTCGGAAGGTTGTCGCTCCAGTTCCAGTCCTGGTTGTCGTGTACCACCCGGTTCCACTGGGTCCAGATGGTGTAGTCGCCTATGATCTTTCGGGCTTGTGTATGTTGAGCGTTGTCAGACCATCCGGTGTTCTGCCCCTCGCCGAGGTACACGGTCTCGGCGGGTCGCTGTATGCTGGATTCCGGATTGCCCCGCCCGTTTCCGGCCGCCCAGTTGTTGACGCAGTAGCTGATCAGGACGTGGTCTTCAGAGATACGTGGATCGCTCGGGCACTTGTAAATGTCCCAGTTCTTCACGTACGGGTAGATTATCCACTGCCACTGAAGGCCCGGCAGTGGATTATCCTGGCTGCAGCCCGGAGGCGAATAGGCGCAGTCACCGCCGCCAGAAGCCAGCCTTCCGTCGTTATCGGTATTGTACATCATGGCGCCGAGTGTGAGCTGCTTCAGGTTACTCAGGCACGATGCGGCCCGAGCCTTCTCTCTTGCCTGGGCGAACACCGGGAACAGGATTGCCGCAAGAATCGC
>CAYNFH010000296.1:0-6401 GCA_964396385.1 uncultured Chthonomonadaceae bacterium
CCCAGCGGCCGCCGGTTCACACGCTTGCGGGCGTCCGCCAGCCGCTCCCGGTCCCGCTGGAGCATCCAGAAGTAGGCCAGCACGTGGTGGGACAGCAGGATGGGCTGCGCATGCTGAAGGTGGGTGTAGCCGGGAAGGACCGTCGCAGTCGCGAGTCGTGAG
Source organism: uncultured Chthonomonadaceae bacterium (assembly GCA_964396385.1). GTDB lineage: Bacteria > Armatimonadota > Chthonomonadetes > Chthonomonadales > CAJBBX01 > CAYNFH01. Next base: position 163 of record CAYNFH010000296.1, read on the forward strand.
TCGTGAGTCGTGAGACCCGAAGTCGCTCCCTCGACTCCAGACTCTAGACTCGCGACTCCGGCCTCTCCCCTTCTCCCCTTCTCCCCTTCCGCTCCTCTCAGTTCACGCTCCGCGATGTCGATGAGCGTCTGTTGGAAGGTGCGGAGGAGGGAGTCCAGGTCGTCGATTACCTCCCGCAGGTAGAGCCGGGTGTCGGTCGCGACCTGGTCGTTGCGGCTGCGCGCGGTGTGGAGCTTGCCTGCCGTGGGCCCGATCCGCTCGCGCAGCAGCGCTTCCACCGCGCTGTGGACGTCCTCCTGCGCGGGGTCCAGCGCGAGGGAGCCGTCCTGGAGGCCGGCGCGGATCTGCTCCAGCCCTGTAATGATGGCCCGCGCATCGTCCGTTGGGATGATGCCGGCCTCCCCCAGCATGGTCGCGTGCGCGATGCTGCCCGCGACGTCCTGCGGCCAGAGGCGGCAGTCGAAGACCAGCGAGTTGTTGAGCCGCGCAACGGCCTCATCGGTGTCGCCGCTGAACCTCCCGCCCCACAATCGCTGAGGTGGATTATCCATGTGGATGGAATATGGGAGTGTGGGAGTGTGGGAGTATGGGAGTAGTTACCCCCACACACCCGTACACCCATACTCCCACACCGCTCTACCCCTTCCGATGGCGCAGCGCCCAGTACATGCGAGACTGGAGGCCGTGTGTCTTCACTATGCCGATGCTCTCCGCCTGATCGAAGGTCTTGCTGTCGAACGAGGCGAGGTCCTCGCTGTAGAGCGCCCACTCGCTCTCCCGGCCGGTCACCACGCAGCTCCCCTTGGCGAGGCGCAGCGTGACGGTCCCGCTGACCCGCTCCTGAATCCGGTTGATGAACGCCTCCAGGTCCTCCTTGAGCGGATCGAACCAGAGACACTTGTAGGCCAGCTCGCCCCATTCGCGGTCGACCATCGCCTTAAACTTGAGCTCATCGTGGGTGGAGACCAGCGCCTCCAGCGCGCGGTGCGCCGTGAGGATCACGACCGCAGCAGGGCACTCGTAGTTCTCGCGGACCTTGAGGCCCAGCATACGGTCCTCCATGATGTCCACGCGCCCCACGCCGTTCTCCCCCGCAATGCCGTTCAGCTCGGTGACCAGCTCCAGGCCGCTCATTCGGCTGCCGTCCAGCGAGACCGGCACTCCGTTCTCGAAGCCGATCCGCAGAATGCGCGGCTCGTCCGGCGTCTCCGCGAGGCCGCGGGTCCAGCGGAATATCTCCTCCGGCGGGGCGAAGTCCGGCTCCTCCAGCCGGCCGCCCTCGATGCTGCGGCCCCAGATATTCTCGTCGATGGACCAGATCTTATCCTTGGTCTGCGGGATACTCAGGCCGTGGGCGTTCGCGTAGTCGATCTCCTCGCTGCGCGTCCAGGGCTCGCGGCTTCCGTCCGGCAGCTTCCGGCCCTCGCGCATGGGCGCGATGATCTCCAGCTCCGGCGTCAGCGTACGCATGACGTACTCGATGCGGAACTGGTCGTTGCCCTTGCCGGTGCAGCCGTGGGCATACGCCTGGGCGCCCACCCGCTTCGCCACCTCCACCGCCTTCAGAGCGATGAGCGGGCGCGCGATGCTGGTGGAGATGGGGTAGCCCTGGTAGTCGCCGTTGGCGCGTACGGCCGGCCAGCAGTACCGCTCCACAAACTCCGCTTTGGCGTCCACGGTATAGTGCTCGGTGCCGAGCGTGCGGGCGCGCTCCTCCGCCTGCTGGATGTCATCCTGCGGCTGCCCAACGTCCACCGTCACCGTCACGATGTGATCGAACCCGTACTCCTCCCGCATCAGCGGTATGCAGACGGAGGTATCCAACCCCCCGGAGTAGACCAGGACGACGGTGGAGTGGTGAGTCGTGAGTCGTGAGTCGTGAGAATCCTGCATGTTCAGCTCCTTGCCCGGTCAATCGATGCTCTCAGCCCACCCAGGAACCGGCAGACCTCATGGGTATCGGCCAGGAGCGTCGTGAACTGGGCCTCCGTAAGATACCCTGCGTCATATGCCACGTACGATTGAGATCGCACTTCCGCCGCAGACCCCTTGGCAAGGCCGAGGAAGTGATGCAATTCGTTTACGCGTGTTCTCTCAGCTCCCTCCGCTATGTTGGACATGATGGACACCGCGGAGCGCTGCATCTGGCTTGCGAGCCCAAAGTCTCGCGCAAACCGTTCCTGTCTGGTGAGGGAATAGACCGACTTCGTAAGCTCTCGGGCCTTCTGCCAGGCCACCAGGTCTTCGAACCGTTCGATCTTCCTCAATCCCGGCCCTCCTTCCGGTATTTCTCACTCCAGCTGTGCTCGCTGCCTGCGAATCGCGCCTCGGGTATGCGGTCTCACGACTCACGACTCACGACTCGCCCCTACGGCCCCATCAGGAGTGCCAGGATAGCCTTCTGGACGTGGAGGCGGTTCTCCGCCTCGTCGAACACCACGGACTGCGGCCCGTCCAGCACCTCGTCCGTCACCTCCTCTCCGCGGTGCGCGGGCAAACACTCCAGGAAGATGGCATCCGGCTTGGCGTGGGCCATCAGCTCCTGGTTGACCTGGTACGCGGCGAAAGCCGTGCGCCGCTGGTCGGAATCCTCCTGGCCCATGCTGACCCAGATGTCCGTTGCCACCACGTCGGCGTCCTGGACGGCGGCAACGGGATCGGCGCTAACCTCGACCAGATTCGCGCTGCCGGCGATCATCCTCGCCTGCTCAACGACCTTTGGATCCGGCCAGAAGCCCTCCGGGCAGGCGGCGTACAGGCTCATGCCGACCGTGGCGCAGCCCAGAAGAAAGGAGTGCAGCATATTGTAGCCGTCGCCAAGCCATGCCAGCTTGAGTCCTTCTAGCTTGCCCTTCTTCTGCTGGATGGTGTAGAGGTCCGCCAGCACCTGGCACGGATGCTCCAGGTCGCTCAGGGCGTTGATGATGGGCACGCGGGAGTTCTCTTTGAGTTGGACCAGGGTCTTGTGGTCGAACACGCGCGCCACAATGAGGTCCACCCAGCGCTCCAGGTTGCGGGCCACGTCCGGCACGGACTCGCGCGTACCCATGCCCACCTCCTGCGGCAACAACGCCACCACGTGCCCGCCCAACTGCTGCACCCCCAGCGCGAACGTCACGCGCGTCCGCAGGCTCGGCTTCTCAAACAGCAACGCGACGGATTTGGGATACGTGTATTGCACCATCGGGATACGGGCAGCATGAGCTTTCCGCATAGCATCCGCCACCTGCAGGATGCCCCCTATTTGCTCCCGCTGAAGGTCGCCCATCGATAGGATGCTCTTACCGACAAGCTCCAATTCATTGACTCTGAGGAGGTGTTTGGCTTCAACGATGTCAGTAGTGAGGTCGGGCCGGACCGGTTCTGCGTCTGGACGAGGGTTAGCCTGCAGCAATAGAACCTCCGCGCGTGTTCTGTCGATATCAGCACCCACCTTCGCAAGTATTCTGCCGGCCAGCCCGTCCCCCTCGCGGATGAGGCCAAGCAGGAGATGCTCCGTGCCGATGTAGTTGTTGTTGAGTTGGCGGGCTTCGTCGTAGGCTAGGTCAATCACTCGTTTCGCCCGGGGCGTCAACTGCATGTCCTGTCCGAACTTGCCATCGCCTTTCTCTGCGGCGTGCATGATCTCTGCACGGACCTGCTTAAGGCTGATGCCCATGCGATCCAGGATGCGTGACGCTACGCTGTCGTCCTCACGGACGATGCCCAGCAGCAGGTGCTCCGTCGAGACGTAGCTCTCGCCAAGCTTGCCGGCCTCTTCCTGCGCGAAAAACACCACCCGCCGTGCCCGTTCCGTAAACCGCTGCCACATGATAGGCGCTCCTTCCCCCGCCGAGCTTCACCGTAACGGTGGGCGCCCGGTATCAACGGTGTCACACGTGGATGGGCTGTTGGGAGCGCGAGGCTCCCGCCGAGCTACACCGCGACAATGGGCGCGCGGTATCAACACTGTCCCACTTGATTGTGCTGTTGGGAGCGCTATGGCCCGCCAAACCACTCTGTACCGCGCGATGTGCTTGTTCCAATACCTGCACTCTGATGCAGATTGTGGGGAGCGCGAGGCTCCCGCCGAGCTAAACGTACCAAACTATCCACCGGAGGCTGCAGAGGTACTCCGGTTCACTCTCGCGCTTTGAATCACTTGGCTAAGCGTACAACCACTGGTACTTCGATCAATGCGGGGCGCTCTAGCTCGGCGGGAGCCTCGCGCTCCCAACAGCTTGCTCAAGATTACAAGCCATTGGGACTCCTGTATGTGCGATTCCGCCCTCAGAAAGCATGCGCAAGGAAATATCTTCTGGCAGCTCAACAGGACGCGGGCGCTCTAGCTCGGCAGGAGCCTCGCGCTCCCCACAACTTGGCCATGTGCTGAGCGGATTATGACTCTCGCCTGGTTCCTACTTGGCATGCCCCACCCACCAGTCGAGTACATTCAGCTCGCCCTCGAAGGGCCAATCGTCTGCATGGGTGACGAGCCCATGACGGACGGGGTTGTTGCGGACGTACTCCCACTTCTCATCGTATGATTCGCCGTTCCGAAGCCGGGTATCCCACTGGCCTGGCTCCCACCGTCCGGTTCCGAGCAATGCCATCTTGCTGAATCGGGACTTCCAGAACTGCACCCAGTGGTCCAGCGGCACATCATGGGCGCCGGGCCCGGCAAAGAGATGGACGTGATCCGGCAGGATGCAGTAGCGGCCTACCATCCACGCGTCCGCCTCCGTCCAGACCTCGCACAGCCCCTCGTGGACCGCTTCCGTAGCGAGCCAGGGCGCGCGGCGGCGCGTGCATACCGTCACGTATACAATAGTCGGCCCGTCGCTACGCACGAACACTCCGTCCGCGGGCCGATGACGTGGGACGAATGCGCGCCCCCTCCCGGACTGGTCAGAAGCAGCGCAACGCGCTGGCTCGGCAGGAGCCTCGGGCTCTCGTGAGCCTGTGCATGAACGGGCTGCCAATGCTACTGTTCCAAAACCGCCCGGAGTGCAACCAACACCCGGTCGCAGTCGGATTCGGTGATGGTGAGGGGCGGGAGGAAGCGGAGAATGGTGTCCCCCACCGCGTTCACCACCGCCCCCCGCTCCAGCAGGGCGCGGAGCACGGCCTTCGCTTCCGGCCGGGCCAGCTCCAGCGCCGCCATCAGGCCAATGCCGCGCACCTCCTGAATGCGGTCCGGCAGGTCCGCCTGGAGCGCGCGCAGGCCGCTCAGGAAGTAGCCGCCGACCTCGGAGGCGCGCTCCATCAGCCCCTCCTCCTCCATCACGTCCAACACGGCGAGCGCCGCCGCGCAGGCCAGGGGCTGCCCGCCGAAGGTCGAGCCGTGGTCGCCTGGCACCAGCGTCTCCGCGGCGGATCCACGGGCGAGACAGACCCCCATCGGCACGCCGTTCGCGATGCCCTTCGCGAGCGTCACCACGTCGCCTACCACACCCGCGTGCTGGCTGGCCAGGAAGCGGCCGGTCCGGCCCATTCCGCTCTGGACCTCGTCCAGGATGAGGAGAATTCTCCGGGCGTCACAGAGGGCGCGGAGCGACCGGAGGAACTCCGGCGAGATAGGCTGGATACCGCTCTCCCCCTGCACCGGCTCGATCAGGATGGCGCAGGTGCAGTCGCTCACGGCCTGCTCCAGCGCGCGCGTGTCGCCGCGCTCCACGTAGCGGAACCCGGCGGGCAGCGGCGCGAACGGCTGCTGGTACTTCGGCTGCGCCGTCGCCGTGACCGTGGTGAGCGTCCGACCATGGAAGGAGCCGGTGAAGGTGATCACCTCGAAGCAGTCCGGGCCCCTGTGCTGCTTGGCCCACTTGCGCGCGATCTTGATGGCGCACTCGTTGGCCTCCGCTCCGGAGTTGCAGAAGAAGGCCTTCTCCATCTCCGTGAGCGCGGCCAGCCGCTTCGCCAGAACCGGCTGGAGCTGGTTGTAGAAGAGGTTGGAGACATGCATGAGCCGGGACGCCTGCTCCGCGATGGCGCGGGCGACGCGCGGGTGGGCGTGGCCCACGCCGCAGACGGCGATCCCGGCCAGGAAGTCCAGGTACTCGCGCCCTTCGGAGTCCCAGAGACGGGCGCCCTCCCCGCGCACGAACACGACCGGGACGCGCGCGTAGGTCCCCATCACGTACTCGCGGTCGCAGTCCACGATCGGCTGCGTTCCTCGTGTCTCCAGCAGCTCCGCCGTCATCATCCTCCTCCTCTCGTTGTCAATGCCCGCCGCGGTCCAGCGGGAGCAGCGTAGATAG
>CAYNFH010000297.1:0-6378 GCA_964396385.1 uncultured Chthonomonadaceae bacterium
GCCCCTACGTCTTCTGCGCTGGCCAGATCACTGCCACGATTCATTACTCACACGGTGCTCGGGATGACAGGTTGCGGGCTTATCACTCTCCAGCGAAGGGAGTCTGTCAGCGCTTCGCGGATTCGTAGCGCTTGGACACCGCATCCCAGTTCACCACGTTCCACCACGCCTTCAAGTAGTCCGGCCGGTGGTTCTGGTACTTCAGGTAGTAGGCGTGCTCCCACACGTCCACGCCGAGCAGCGGGAACTGGCCGTCCATCAGCGGGCAGTCCTGGTTGGCGGTGCTGATCACGGTCAGGCGGCCGCCCTGGTCCATCACCAGCCAGGCCCATCCGCTGCCGAACCGCTTGGCCCCCGCGTCGTTCACCTGCTCTTTGAGCGCGTCTACGCCGCCGAAGGTGCTGTTGACGGCGTCGCCCAGCGAGCCGGTGGGTTGGCCGGAGCCGCCCGGGGCCATGATCTCCCAGAACATGGTGTGGTTGTAGTGGCCGCCGCCGTTGTTCCGTACCGCCGTGCGGACGGCCTCCGGGACCTGGTTGATGTTCCGCAGGATGTCTTCAATGCGGCGGTTCTGCCACTCCGGCTGGTCCTTCAGAGCGGTGTTGAGGTTGTTGACGTACGCCGCGTGATGCTTGTCGTGGTGGAGGTGCATCGTCTCCGTGTCGATAGTAGGCTCCAGCGCCGAATAGTCGTACGGCAGCGAGGGCACAGTAAACTCGGCCATTTCACCACTCTCCCTTCTCGGGGCGCTCACAGCGCCTGTCCAGTGCTGCCGGCAGCGAGGGCCGGCACAACCGCAATAATACCTGACGGAGGCCGGCCGTGAGGTATGGAAGTATGGGAGTGTGGGGGTGTGGGAGGGGCCGGATTCCGGAATCCCCCATACTCCCACACATGCTTTAGTTGACCCCCTATCCCCGAATTGTAAAGCTGCGCGGGTCCGGGGCTTGGTCCACCTGCTCCCAGGTCAGGGGCATGGAGATGGTGGCGGCCGGCGTGGGACGCACGGAGTAGGCGGCGGCGATGGTGGACCCGTAGCCGTTCTGGTTGTAGTCGAAGTAGATCTGCCCGGCACGCTCCTTCACGCGCTCCTCAATGGCAAACACGTGGGGATGCTTGCCCTCGAGCTCGCGGCCGATCTCCTGCAGCTCCTGCCTTACGGCGGGATAGGTCGCGCCAGGGCGGAGCGGCGCCATCACGTGCAGGCCCGTCTTGCCGGAGGTCTTGGGCTGCGGGGCGTACCCGTGCGTCTCCAGCGCCTCCCGCACCAGGAGTGCCGCCTGGCAGACCTCGCGGAACGGTCCGCCCATCGGGTCCAGATCCGCAGCCAGATGGGTCGGCTCCTCCGGCCGCTCCGCCAGCGCCAGCCACGGGTTCATCTCGAAGGCGCCCTGGTTTACCAGCCATACCACGGTGGCCAGGTTGTTGCCCAGCACGTACTCGATCGGCTCCTCATTGGTGGGTGAGGGGAGGGTGGCTGTGCTGACCCACTCCGGCCGGTTCGCCGGAGCGCGCTTCTGGAAGAAGGACTCGCCGCGCAGCCCGTCCGGATACCGGTGCAGCACCAGGGCCCGCCCGTGCAGGGCGGGCAGGAGCCGTTCCGCCACGTCCAGGTAGTAGCGCACTACGTCCCGTTTGGTGGCCCCGATCTGAGGGAAGAGGACCTTGTCCGGATGGGTAATCCGGACGGTCACGCCCCCTGCCTCCACGTCCCAGTCCTGCGCCCTGCGCGACATAAGCCCTCCGATGCAAACTGCTTGCATTTTGCAGCGCCGTAACGTATAATCCACCCTAGTGGATCTACATGGTAGTCACTGTGCGACAGTCTCCGCGCCCGCGACAGCGTGGATCCGCGTTCCCCGTAAGGCCTAGCCGCCCTCGCCTTTAGACACGTGTGACTCCGCACGTCCCACCGGCATGGTCCGGCCCGTGAGGACTGATATCGAGACCGCAGGAGAGGTAACCACCGTGTCCCGCAAATCCAGCTTCGCGTCCGCCGCCCGTTCGCTTTGCTATCCGCTGCTGGCTGCCGGCCTGCTTGCCGGCGCCGCCGGATGCCACAATCGCGCCGCGAAGGCCGCGGCGACCACCCATGCCGCACCCCCGCCTCCAGCCACGGTCAGCGACATTGACCTGAAGGCGTACAAGCCCAACGAGGCCGGCGCGGTTATGATCATCATGTACCACAACTTCGAGGCCAACAAGCCGGATACCGACCTCAACCGCACGCCGGACTCCTTCCGCAAGGACCTCCAGACGCTCTACGACAAGGGCTACCGGCCCATCAACGTCGACGATCTGGTCGACTATAAGATCGACGTTCCGCCCGGCAAGACTCCGGTCGTCCTGACCTTCGACGACGCGCTGCCGAGCCAGTTCAAGGTGGTCGCCGGCGCGGACGGAAAGGCGCACATCGAACCGGACTGCGCCGTGGGCATCCTGGAGACCTTTAGCCAGACTCACAAGGACTGGCCGATGAGAGCCACTTTCTTCGTCCTCCCGAAGGAGGGCCGCGCCGGGCGCGATCCGTTCGGCCAGCCGGAGACGGTCTCCGAGAAGTTAGGCTACCTGACCTCGCACGGTTATGAAGTGGCGAACCATACCTCCACCCACGCGAATATGCGCGCCCTTTCGGCAGAAAAGATAAAGTGGGAGCTCGCCACCGCGGTCCGGGATATTAAGGGCATCTGCCCGGCGGCTACCATGGACACGCTTGCCCTGCCGTACGGCAACGTGCCGCGCAAGAAGAACGCGGAGCTCCTCGTCTCCGGAGAGGACGGCGGGACCTCCTACAGCAACAAAGCGGTGCTGCGGGCTGCCTGGCGTCCCGTGCTCTCCCCGATTACCAAGGATAGCAAGAAGTATACGGATGGGGGAGCGCTTGCCGCATGGGATCCCTACGCCATCGAGCGCATCAAGCCGGATCCCAAGGAGGCCACCAAGCCGGGTACGCTGGAGTACTGGCTGAAGTACTTCGACGAGCACCCGACGCTCCGCTTCATCAGCGACGGTAACCCGCGCGTGGCGGCCGTCCCCGCGGACAACAAGGGGATGATCGACGAAGAGCGAGCTGCTAAGTCCGGCGTCCGCGTCCAGGTTTACGGCGGCACGGAGGGCGGCGGCAAGCTGGCGGGGTCGTCGTCACTCAGTGTACAGTAGGGTGGATGAAGGATGAAGGATGAAGGATGAGGGATGAGGGATGAAGGCCGGTGCTGGTCAGGTAGGCTCTCGCACTGGAGTCACTGTAGACCCCGACCGTGCCGCCTTGTAGAGCCCACATTCAACCTTCAACCTTCAACCTTCAACCCCATCCAGAGTCACGAGGCTCTACGGAAATGGCCAACGAAAACCTGGTCTTCTGGAAGCAGCGGGTCTATGCGCAGATGGACCTTGCGCCGTGCGGGGGCTGCGACGAGTGCGGCCTTCGGTGCGAGGCCGGCGTTCAGATGACCTTTGAAGAGTATGAAGAAGTCCGGCGGTACGTCGAGGCCGCCGAGGACGGGGAGTACATCGCCCAGGTTGAGCGGCAGGACAAAGCCGTTCACCTGGGCGATGATGTTACAATTAATATGTGCCGCTACCGCGACATGGAGCGGGGCCGCTGCGCCGTCTATTCTGCCCGTCCGCTGGTCTGCCGACTCCTCGGACACGTGGAGTGGATGCCGTGTCCCATTGGAAAGGTGCCGCGCGCCGTCCCTACCTCCGACGCCCTCGCGTTGATGCGGGCGTACGCGCAGGAGGACAGGCGGACGTTTGAGGAGTGGGAACAGATTGACGGATGACGGAAGACGGGAGACCGACGGATTCGGTCCGTCCTCCGTCACCCGTCCCCCGTCTCAGGAGCTGACCATCATGCGCGCATTTCGCAGTAGATACCGGCTTCACGCGGTCACCCTTGCCGGCATCGGCCTGCTTATGAGCGGCTGCGGCGGTCCGGACTTCACCTCCGGCGGCAACAGCTCCAGCTTCAACTCCGGCCTGACCGGAAACTATAGCGGCTTTGGCGGAGGCGGCGGCACCAGTGCCGGAGGGCGGCAGACCACGCCGCTCCGCGGGCGCGGCGTCTACCCACACGTGGAGGCTTCCTTTGAGCTGCCGGACGTCAAGGGCAATCCGTTCGACTACACGGAGAACGACGTCCAGGTCTCCTTTTCCACGCCTGACAACCACACCCGCAAGGTCCCCGCTTTCTTCGACGGCGGCAAGATGTGGCGGGTCCGCTTCACCCCGGAGGTGGTGGGCCGCTTCGCCATCACGGGCGTGACCCTCAACGGGGAGACGGTACAGCCGGAGAAGCTGGACAAGCGGGAGTTCGACGTTAACGGTTCTCCCCTGCCGGGCTTTGTGCACGTGGACCCACGGGACCACACCCGCTTCATCCTGGACAACGGCAACACGTACTATCCGCTGGGCAACAACGAGGCGTGGAACAGCAGCCAAGCCGGCGGCATCACGGGCGCGCTGGAGAAGATGGGCCGGGCCGGCGAGAACTGGTCGCGAATCTGGATGGACCACTGGGACGGCAAGAACCTGGACTGGGTGGCGGACCAGAAGGTGGCGCCGGGAACGCTGAGCCTGGAGGTGGCCAAGAAGTGGGACGCCATTGTAGACGCCGCAGAGAAGAGCGGCATCTACTTCCAGATGGTGCTCCAGCACCACGGCCAGTACTCCACGCGCGTGAACCCCAACTGGGCGGAGAACCCCTGGAACAAGAAGAACGGCGGCTGGCTCTCCACGCCGGATGAGTTCTTCACGGACCCCCGCGCCATCGCGCTCACTAAGGCCAAGTACCGCTACATCATCGCGCGCTGGGGCTACTCGCCCAGCATCCTCGCCTACGAGCTCTTCAACGAGGTCCAGTACACAGACGCCATGGCGCACAAGCACGCGGATGAAGTGGCCGCCTGGCATAACATGATGGCAGCCTTCATCCGCGAGCAGGACCCCAATAAGCATCTGATCACCACCAGCTCGGACATCGACGTGGCGGCGCTCTGGCCAAGCATGGACTACATCCAGACTCACGCCTACCCCTCCGATCCGCTGACCACCAACCTGGTGGATGCCCGCAAGCTGAACAAGCCGATCTTCCTGGGCGAGTTCGGGCCCGGCGGTAAGGTGGAGGACTACGGCGCGTGGATCCACCGGGCGCTCTGGGCGGGCCTCATGAGCGAAGCGAGCGGCGCGCCGGAGATGTGGGACTGGGAGCTTATCGATAAGGACGACCTCTATGGCCAGTTCCGCGCAGCCGGGGACTTCCTGAAGCAGTCCGGGCTGATCAGCCGCCGCGGCCTGCTACCCGCGTCCGCTACGGTGGAGACGCCCAGCCGGGGCGCGGTCGCGTTCGGTCCCGGGGCGGGCTGGGCCTCGGCGAAGCAGACGGAGTTTGAGGTGCCGCCGTCCGGCGCCGTGCCCGGGCTGGCCGGTCTGCCCGCCTTCTTCCAGGGCAGCGCGCACCGGGACATGTTCGGTGGCGCCACCTTTAAGGTGGACTACCCTGAGCCCGGCACGTTCCGCGTCAGTGTGCGGCAGGTCTCCGCCCAGGGTGGCAAGCTGGTAGTGAGCGTGGACGGCAACGTCGCTGCCTCCAGGGACTTTCCGGGGAAGGGCGAGGACACGGACGTGGACGAGACGGTGGAGGCGAAGGTCCCGGCCGGGCGGCACGAGGTCCGCGTAGAGAACACCGGGGCGGACTGGGTAGTGGTGAAGGAGATCGCGCTGGAGCCATACGGCCCTGCCCTCCAGGCGCTCGGCCGCGCGGACAAGGATTTCGCGGCGGTGTGGCTGCTGAACCGGAGCGGCAAGGAGACCACGGGCAAGCTGACCGTCTCCGGGCTGCAAGCGGGCAGCTACAAAGCCGCCTGGTGGGACACTTCCGCCGGCAAGCTGGTGTCGGATGAGCCCATCACCGTTTCGGGCGCTTCGCCGCTGACGCTGACCGTTCCGGCCGTGCAGCGGGACATCGCCGTCTACGTGAACAAGGCGGGGCAGAAGACCGCCGCCAAGTCACGGCCAAGCAAGCGCAAGCACACCTAGCGCGGGATTCAACACGAAGAGAAGGGCCGGAGACTCCATTGTCCCCGGCCCTTGTTAGCTTCGCCGCTGTAGCAAACGGCGAAGGCTACTTGATCTCCACTTTGGCGCCTTCGGCCTCCAGCTTGGCTTTGACCGCCTCGGCCTCGTCCTTGTTGATGCCCTGCTTCACCGGCTGCGGGGCGCCGTCCACCAGGTCCTTGGCCTCCTTGAGGCCCAGCGAGGTGACCTCGCGGACCACCTTGATGACCTGGATCTTCTTGTCGCCGGCGGCCTGGAGGACGACGTCGAAGGAGGTCTTCTCCTCCTCGGCCGGTGCGGCCTCCGCCGCCGCGCCGCCTCCAC
>CAYNFH010000298.1:0-3796 GCA_964396385.1 uncultured Chthonomonadaceae bacterium
GGGGGCGAATGAAGCCCCCTCAGCGGGAGCACGAGGGCAGAGCCCTCGGAACAGGACCGCGGGAGCACGAGGCTAGCGCCCTCGGAATCTGCAAGAGGCTGTGGGTAGCGCCCTCGGAATCTGCGGGAGTCCGAGGGCAGAGCCCTCGGAACACGTAACCGGCCGTTGATCCCCGAAGGGAGGACAGGTGCAGTTCATCGCTCTTCCGGTGCGGTCGGTCGCTTGCGCCCTATCGCGACGCTCTAGGGCTACCGACAAGGTACTACCCACTCCAGCGGGCAGGCGCATACAGAACGTTCCGACCGGAGAAGCATCGCTCCGGTCGGAACGGCAGTCACCTGGTAAGCCGCTCGCGGCAGCCCAGAAAAGGTACGAGGCGGCCTCTTGACCCAAGTTTCGCAGGTAGACTGACGAGCCTCTAAGCGATATCCGGTGTCTTGGGTGATCTATCTTAAAAGGGTCCGGAGGGCAGGAGCAGGCGCACGCCACCAACATATCGCTCGCCGGTATCCGCTTCCGCACTCACCAGCGCCTGCGCGTGGGCGATACGCTGGAGATCGACGTGCTGCCCACGTCCCGCACCTTCTTCCGGTGCAGGATCGTCATTACGTATGCGGTCAGGCAGGGAGCATTCTGGGGCGCGGAAAGCTGCTATGGCGCGCAGTTCAAGCAGATGCCGCCACGCGACCAGCACCTTCTCGAAGACAGCCTGGAGGACGAGCGCATACGGTTCAGCAGTCGCTCCGCCGAGCCTTTCGCCGCAGAAGCTTGACCGGGGCCACTAAGCCTCTCCTTCGCGGCAACCGGCAGAATCCCGCAGGACTCCGTGTCCTATTCTCTCCGCGCGCTTGATGGCATCCTGGGCGTTCTCACCACGCCGCGCTTTTTCACGACCGTTTCACGGAGGTTACATGGTGTTTTTACGCGCGGACGCTAGATTGCGTCTGTGGCGGGCTCGGGACTGCCGCCACAAATTCACCGGACACCCTTCCATTCGCTCCCACGGATGCGCGGGAGCTGCCGTTTGACAAAGGAACACCCAGATGAAAAGCTCGCTCGTTTTGCGCTCGCTCCTATGGCGCGCTGCCACGGCCTTGGCCCTGATCTTCGCCTCCTCTGCCGCCCGGGCATTCGACACGGGGCACCACTGCGACCTCGTGCGCCAAACGCTCCAGGAAGAGGGTTTCGGCAACACGGCCATCCAGGTGGCCCAGGTGCAGAACTGGCTGGTGGACTACTACAGCAGCACCATCACCGACGGCCTGACGATCAACCTTCCTGGAGTCCTGCGAGCTCGACTGGGGAGCGCCGTTGTCGCCGCCACAAAGGAGGACATGGATCGGCTGCACTGCGACAACCTCTACTCTACAGACCAGGTGCGCAACTATTGGGGCCACTTTATCGTCAACGCCCGGGCTGCCTTCCAGCAGGCGGCCAGAGAGGGCGATACCCTCAAGGCATTGACTCTGCTGGGCGTTTCACTCCACACCGTACAGGACTTCTATTCCCATTCCGACTGGGTAGAGACGCACCCCAGGTCGCCAGGTGGGCCGTACCGCACCGAGACCTGGTTCGACGATCCAAACGCGACCCGGCTCGACCTCTACAGCGGCTGGTATCCGAATAGCTCTAATCCCCCTACAGGCCGGATGGCGCACGGCGACTGGCAGAGCGGGCTTAACAAGGACTCCTACAGCCGTCCGCGCTGGGATGAGGCGTACGTTTTCGCCTACGCGGCCTCGCGCGAATGGGTCAATGCCGTCCATTTATGGATAGCGGAGCTCCGCCCCGCCGTTTGGGACGCGATGCGTGCTTACGACGTCTCTGGAAGCGTTCGCTCGGCGCTCAACACCGATCTGGACGCTATTTATCGGATCCCGGAGTGGTTCGGTCACTGGAAGGGCCATGGAAGCGAGAGCTACGCGGAGTTCGCTGGCAAGGCGCTAGACTGGACCAGCGGCACCGACTCCCCCTTTGTGGAGGAGGTGAAGACGCGCCGTGTTTGTTCCGCTCTCGTGCAGGGACTGCTCAGCAACGATGCGCTTCACGCCGGCCAGCACATCTCCCCGGTTCCGGCCGCGGTTCCGGCGGTGCCACACGTGCGGCTAGACCGGCGCGCGGTTCTGGTCCGCACGCTGCATCTCGACCGGATCGATAAGGGCCTCATCTCGCCCACCAACTTCTACGCCAAGGTTACGGTGAACGGCGAGCAGTTCGTGGAGGCGATGCAGATGCACGAGGACCATCCTACCACCAACTGGATGACCATTCAGCTCGTGCCTGCCACCTTGAGCTCGGTTCCGCTCCACTACGAACTTTGGAACGAGGGTGGCGCCATCGCGAGCGAGTTCCTCTACGATGTCAATCCCCAGGCCCACAAGTGTCCCCTGGATGTGGGAATCAACTGCCTGAACTCCAGTCTGACCGGCGATCTGACCGGCCTGCACAACTCTCCTGCGACGGCGGTTGTCTGTAGCGGCGCTGGCGATAACGACCGGGCAGTTGCCAACGTCTACATAACCATGGCGGCCCTGAGCTATCCACGGCCGGCGGCCGGGCCGGCGCCCACCAGCGGCCCAGGGACCATCACCGGCGTCATCCGCTGGAAGAAGGAGGATGGGCATCCGGAATTAGGACGCGCCCTAATGGGAGCCCTCGGGTTGGGATGGAGGCCCGGTGTAACGCGGCTTATCCCCACGTACTGTGCGGCCTTCGCATACCGCGCCACCGGCCCAAGCCTTTTCCACCCATCGGGGGACACCCGCCAGAGTGATGAGACGGTACTCAACGGGGTCACCGGCGTATTCGAAGGCAACAACGTGCAGGAGGGGCAGGCGGAATGCAAGGTGGTAGACACGGGCGCGGCTGATTACTACGAAGTCCAGTACACCATCCGCAACCTCCCTCTGGGCGTGCCCCTGCAGATTAGCGTGGTCCTGCAGCCCAACACGGACGCCAACTGGGTGCACGGAGACACGCAGAAGGGACCCGACGCGGCCGTCGCGAGCCTCTACATCTACCGCGTCAAGCTCTTCCCAGCGCACCCAGGAGCCGTGACGCTGACGGCTGGCTCGCCCAACGCTACGGGAATGGACTATAGCCTGTCAACGGGCTGGGTACTGGCGGGCGTCAAGTCCAACATCACGCAGCAGGAGTTCCTAAAGCTGCGGATACCCATCGGCGACCCAGGTCCGCTGCGGGGAAACCCAGGGGAGCAAAAGGTCATCCGGTAGAGCCAATTGCGCCGGGCGGCAGGCGACCTCTTCCGCTCCGAATCCCGCCGCCTTGTTCGCGGGGAGCCCCATGCTTGGCCTCACCGGTTCTCCGGTGACTACGGTCCATTTCACCGGCGCTGCCGCGGCAAGGCCGAGGTCCTACTCTATCTGGAGGCTGTTGCAGATTGCGGAACGCGTGGCATCAAACAGCCGCTCGGAGGGCCGGGAGAACGCGACACCAATATACTCTTGCGCGACGGGCGCCCGCAGAGTGCGATATGCGATGTCTTGTCCCCTAAACCTGAGGACGTGGTCCCTGCCATCGATCACTGCGCCAAAGAGGCTGTAAAGCGGTATTCCCTCGCTCGCTCCAATCAGCACGAACCCATCCTTGCCTTCCGGCCGGCCCAGCAGCCACTGAAGATACCGGGGAGGCGCGGGTTCAGCTACGCTCGGCGCGAGAAACGCGGAAAACTCCCCTCTGCAGCCGGGAACAGATACCTGCGCGCTAGACACCATCTTCACCGGACACCATCCTCGAGGGACCAGCACACGGATCCGGTGTCGCGCGGCGTCTACGG
>CAYNFH010000298.1:3806-6345 GCA_964396385.1 uncultured Chthonomonadaceae bacterium
CTCACGTACCACACCAATGCGGGCCGGTTGGCGTACCAGCCCCACAGTCCGAGCAGGGCCAGCAGCCCAACTACAGATACGAGCCACGGCAGCGCGCGGAACCGGCGGCGCCGGGCCGGAACCGGCATCGGCTCCTTAGCGGCCTCTGTGGTCATGCAACAGGCTTCGCTCCTCCTGCGGCAGTTCCTCTGCCGGCCCCGGCCTAGTGTCATCCAGGATTTCTGGCGGCTGCTGTCCGACTATGTAGCCCAAGGCGAAGAGAAGCGAGTTCCTGCCCCGGTTCGGAGATGTGAGACTCTGTGCCTGCAGATCGCGAGGCATCTTAAGAGCGACCCGAGCAGATGGGGTTCGCGTCGCCAATCAGACGGAGGACCCCTCGCCGAGGATTCCGGCGACGAGCGAGAAGAGATCGTTGTTCAGGCGGTTGAGTTGCTGGACAGTCTGATCGGGGGACATGTCTGAGGAGGAAGACGGTGGTGAACGGGACTGAGCGTGGCCGCGACCTCCGTTTCGTCCTGGCCTCCAATCGCACGGGCTAGGGGCCAGAGACGGAGGAGACCGGCAAAACGGACGGCCAACGAATCCGTCGCATCCCTCGGCTGCATTTTGAGCCGCAACACGGACGGATTCGGCGCGGCGACTATCAGGAGAACATGGCGGGAAGCGGACCTAACGAACACGGCCTCCTCGTATGTCTCTTCGTCCCATTCCCGTCGCGGGAGCGAGTCGGAGCGGCTCTGTCTTGCCCATCACCTGAAATGCCGCCCAGAAGTAGGGAGCATCATGCCCTGGCTCCTTCATGACTCCAAGCATCGCCTTCTGTAGAGCCATGTCCTTGCGAGCCCCTCCTCGCAACTGCTGGTATAAGCGCCGCATCAGAGAGGCAGTGGCAGCCTCGTCTACCTTCCATTGCGAGGCCACAACACTCGGACAGCCTGCTGCTCGAAACGCCCAGGCAAGGCCCAGCAGCCCTTCGCCTCCGCTCTTCTGCCCCTGTATCGTCTCGCAGGCGCTTAAGACTGCCAATTGGGCTGAAAGCGGCTGCTCCGTGATCTGCGCCGCCGTCAACTCCTGCTCCTCTTCGGTGGCTCCCGCCAGCATCAGCCTAGAGTAGAGACCGTTCTGCGAGTTCGCCTCCCCATGCACTCCAAAGTGCAGCACCCGGCATTGCCCCATACTCGCCAGCACCTTCGCTCTGGTTGCATCCGGCCCTACCAGCAATTCGGAAGAACCGAATGAGCCAAGCATCTGGCGCGCCTGCTCCTCCGTCCGAGGAAGTGCTGGACTGGGGCCGAGCGGATTAGCCACCGCGAGCAGGTTGCGAGAAGCTGCGCGCCGGGAGTCAGGCCAGGTAAGCATGGACAGAGAGAACGGAGTGGAGATCGCGTAGCGTTCCACCAGACGCTTCCCCTGCCTATCCATGAGCGCCGCAAAGGGCAAGTCCAGCAGCGGACCGTCGGCAACGATGACCAGGCGGCGATAGCGACCGGGCTGGAGCACTCCTCTCTTCTCCAGCGGCTGAAGGAGCACCTGATAGAGAGCACGCGCCTGTTGTGGCTCATCTGGAAGCTGGTGGACGATGCTCTCGCGCCACTGCCGGACTTTGCTGGAAAGGGTTCGCTCTCCCGCGGGAAGCACCAACGGCACCAGGCCGTCTCGACGAGAAAACGCGAAGAGCAGTGTGCGGTCCTGATCGACCACTCCGACCTCCAGGAAGAGCGTTCCAGGGGCAACAGATGGAGAGGTGAGCAAGGCGTTCTGCAGGGCTGGATAAGCAGTCTTCTGGCCGAGGAACAGCCGCTGGAAGTCAGGATGGTCGCGGAGGAGGCGCGTGAGCAGACGGGACCGGTCTGCTTCCGCCTGCCGTTCCTGTTCGCGCAGGGCGTCCTGCTCCTGCGAAAGCACTCTTACGTTGACTGCCTGGGCGGTGCGCGCGCTGTCCAGGCGTTCCCTCGTTCTTTGTTCCCGTTGGGCGAGAGCATTGACCCTGCGATTGGCCTCCAGCCAGGCGGAGGCATCTTGACCCAGCACCGTCGTTAGAGGCAGCCCGTTCTGCCTGGCAAACCGAGCGAGACCGATGGTGCGTCCACTCTCAAGGCTCGCCAGCGCTTCACCCGGACGGTGAAGCAGGACGAGCGTAGCGGAGGTAAGCGCATATAGCGGGCCGACTTTCTGCGCTTGGAAAGCAGCCACCCGCGCCGGATCGCTGATCTGCGGGTAGAAGGCTTCTTCGAGAGGCATGGCCCGCCGATAGTACTCCAGTGCCCTCAGTGGCTGACCGGTGCTGGCGTAAACCAATCCGATGTTGCCGAGCGTAGTAGCTTCTCCGGCCTTATCTCCGACCGCGCGACAGATCAGCAGTGCCTGTTGGAAGTATTCCAGTGCCTTCCCGGGCTGGCCGGTCCCGGAGTAGACGTAGCCGATGTTGTTGAGGTTGGCGGCTTCTCCCGCCTTATATCCGACCGCACGACAGATCGGCAGTGCCTGCTGGTAGTACTCCAGTGCCTTCCTTGGCTGGCCGGTCTGGGACTGGATATAT
>CAYNFH010000299.1:0-6295 GCA_964396385.1 uncultured Chthonomonadaceae bacterium
TGGACGGAGAGACCGGCCTGCTCGTCCCGCCGCGCGCCCCCGGGGAGATGGCAACGGCGCTGCTCCGGCTCCTGGAGGATGCCGATGCGCGCAAGAGGATGGGTGAAGCCGGCCGCGCGAGGGTGGAACAACACTATACGCTCGACCGAATGGTACAAGGTACAGTAGCGGTGTACCAGCGCTGTCTCGCCAGCCCTGCCGCCCGCTAGTCAGTGCATCCGCAGTTCCTGTGCCCTTTCCGCAGTCCGCTCTGGCGGACTTTGCGTACTTGTTGCCCGCGACTTCGGTCGCCGGGGACCAAGGGCCGTGGCCGGACCAAAAACCAGCCCATCATCCATGGAAGAACCGAAGGAGCTCATCGAACAGCTCATCCCGTGCCGCGGGCGCCTCTTCATCGTCTCCGGGCCCAGCGGCGTGGGCAAGGACGCCGTGCTGGCCGCGCTCTTCACGCCGGAAATGCTCCCGCCCGGCCTGATCCGGTGCGTCACCGCCACCACGCGCGCTCCGAGGGAAGGCGAGGTCCACGGCCGCGACTACTTTTTCTTCTCGCGGGAGGAGTTCGAAGAGCGCATCCGCAAGGGCTGGTTCCTGGAGCACGCGCCCTACAATCTGGAGTACTATGGGACTCCGGCAGACTTTGTGGAGGAGCAGCGCGCGCGCGGGCTGGACGTGCTCCTCAAGATCGAGGTGCAGGGGGCGCTTCAGGTGCGCCAGGCCGCGCCGGACGCCATCCTCATCTTCGTCGCCCCGCCATCCTGGGCCGAGCTGGAGCGCCGTCTCCGGGGCCGCGGCACCGGCGACGAAGCCGAGGTACTGCGCCGCCTGGCCATTGCCCGCCGCGAAATGGACACCGCCGCCCGCTACGACTATCTGGTCGTGAACGAATCGATACACGATGCCGCGACGATGCTGCGCACCATCATCCTGGCCGAGCGCTGCCGTATCGCTGCGCGACCGATGACGGAGGACCGATGACGGAAGAACTGTGTGGCAGCTTGGGAGTATGGGGGCAGCGGGCGCGGGGGCAGGAGTCCGGCCCCTCCCACACGCCCACACCCCCACACTCCCAAACTTGGCCCTCCGTCTGTCTTCCATCCTCCGTCCTCCGTCAACGTCTATGAGCACGCTCACCGACCGCACCATCCTTCTCGGCGTTACCGGCAGCATCGCCGCGTACAAGGCGGCGGACGTCGCCAGCCAGCTCGGCCACCTCGGCGCCAGCGTTCACACCATCCTCACCCGGAGCGCGCTCCGGCTTATCGGCGAGGCCACCTTTCGCGGCATCACCCTCAATCCCGTCCTCACAGACACCTTCGAGGAGCCCTACGACCGGCAGATCTCCCACATCCACCTGGCCCAGCACTCCGACCTGATCCTGGTGGTGCCGGCCACGGCGAATATCCTCGCCAAGATGGCGCACGGCATCGCGGACGACCTGCTTTCCACCACGCTGCTGGCCGCCACCGCGCCCATCCTGGTCGCGCCCGCCATGAACTCCGCCATGCTGGACCACCCGGCCACGCAGGCCAACTTGGAGACCCTCCGTCAGCGGGGGGTAGGGATCGTCGAGCCGCAGTACGGTGTGCTGGCATGCCGCACGGAAGGGGAGGGGAAGCTGGCGGCCGCCGAGGACATCGTGCAGGCCGTGGTAGACCGGCTCACCCGCCGCCGGGACCTGGCGGGAGTGAGGGTCCTGGTGACCGCCGGGGCCACCCGTGAGCTGCTGGATCCCGTCCGGTTCCTTTCCAACCGCTCCTCCGGCAAGATGGGATTCGCGCTGGCGCAGGCCGCAGCCGAGCGCGGCGCGGCCGTCACCGTGGTCGCGGGATACACCACCGCGCCCTGCCCGCCCGGCGTGGAGCTGATTGGAGTGGGGACCACGGAGGAGATGCTGCGGGAGGTCCAGGCGCGCTTCGGCAAGTGCGACACGCTCATCGCCGCGGCCGCGCCCGCCGACTACGAGCCGGTCTCCATGGAGGCGCAGAAGCGCAAGAAGTCGGGCGGCGAGTGGACCCTCCACCTGCGCGAGACACCCGATATCCTGGGCACGCTGGCCGCGTTCCGAGGTAGTCAGGTGGTGGTAGGCTTCGCGGCGGAGACGGAGGACCTGCTGGATCACGCCCAGGAGAAGCTGCGCCGGAAGAAGCTGGACCTCATCGTGGCGAACGACGTGACCGCAGAAGGCGCCGGATTCGAGAGCGACACCAATGTGGTCACCCTCGTCTGGCCGGACGGCCGCTCGCAGCCTCTGCCCAAACAGTCCAAACGCGCCGTCGCGGACCGCATCCTGGACGCGCTCGCCGGCTTGCTGAAGAAATGACGAAGGACCTCATGGCGCGTGCGGCAAACCGAAATGGTAAACCTCCCGGCGCCATGCCGCCGGGCATGCGATAATCAATAGCTATACTATGAACGCGCTCATTGAATCCAACGACCTGCTTCAGCAGCCAGACCGGCTGCGGCATCGCGCGCAGGAAGAGGGGTACCTCCTCTTCCGCGGTATGATGGACGCGCCCCGGATACGGGACGTGCGGCGCGACATCCTGGAGATCAGCGCCGGGGCGGGCTGGACGGAGCCCGGTACGGACCCGGTGGAGGGTGTCGCCGCGCCGGGAGTGGCACACGTGGAGCCGGAGCCGGACTTCATGGCGGTGTACAACCGCGTCATGAAGCTGGAGAGCTTCCACACGCTCGCCCACCACCCTCCGCTGGAGGCGATGTTCGACGACCTGTTCGACGAGGCGTGCTTCGTCCATCCGCGCAACATCGCCCGCATCATCTTCCCGCACAACGAGAAGTACACCACGCCGGCCCACCAGGACTTCATCCACGTCCAGGGCACGACCAACACCTGGACCGCCTGGAGCCCCCTGGGAGATTGCCCGCAGGAGCTGGGCGGTCTCGCGGTGCTGCCGGCCTCGCACCGGGCCGGCATCCAGCCGGTCCACGCCGCCTACGGCGCCGGAGGGCTCGGCATCGATACGGACAGGCTGGATTTCGCCTGGGCCACCACGGATTACCACATTGGGGACGTGCTGGTCTTCCACAGCCTGACCATCCACAAGGCGCTGCCCAACCGCTCGCCGGACCGGCTCCGCCTCTCCGTGGACTACCGCTACCAACCCGTCTCGCAGCCCATCACGGAAGGATCGCTTCAGCCGCACCACGGGCAGGTCACCTGGGAAGAGGTGTACGCGGGCTGGAAGTCCAGCCAGTACCAGTACTATTGGAAGGACCTCCCTCTCAACATCGTCCCCTGGACCCGCGAGTACCACGACGGCGCCAGGTCTTAGGTCTTGGGCTGTACTGGCTTATTCACGGACGAACGTGGGAATCTGGACCAAGCTGCTGGGAGCGCGAGGGGGGTGCCTGGCCGCGCCACTGGTCCGAGCGGCCGGGGAGCCGAGCTACTCTGTAGCAACAGGAAGACCATAACTCCGATGGGGTTAACTGAATGATCGTCACATCCGAAATGAGAGCCCAATTCGACCGGGAGGGCTTCTTCATCCTGGAGGACTTCTTCTCGCCGGAGGAGATCCGGGAGATAACCGACGCCATCGATTCTCACTCAGAGAAGCACGAGCGGGAGCTGGCGGCCGTGGGCACGCAGGGCATCTCGCGCGCCGGGCAGATCTCCTTCACCTCCCACCTGGCGGAGCGGGACGAGCGGATCGCCGCCTTCTGCCGGCATCCCAAACTTGTGGCGCTCACGCGGGAGCTCATCGGCCCCAATGTGCGGCTCTACTGGAACCAGAGCGTCTACAAACAGCCGGAGACGCCCAAAGAGTTCCCCTGGCACCAGGACAATGGCTACACGCCGGTCGAGCCGGAGCAGTACTACACCTGCTGGCTGGCGCTGACGGATTCCACCGTGGAGAACGGCTGCGTCTGGGTGCTGCCCCGTAGCCATAAGAACGGCACCCTCCCGCATCAGGACAGCCCCATCGGCAAGGTGGGCTACCGCGGGCCGGACCCCGGCATCCCGGTGCCCCTCAAGGGCGGCAGCATGGTGGTCTTCTCCTCGCTCCTGCTGCACCGGAGCGGCCCCAACGTGAGCCACGGACCGCGCAAGGCCTATGTCATCCAGTACTGCCAGGACCCTACCTGCCTGGTCAAAACGGGCGAGCTGGTCGACGACCGCCTCTGGATCGTCCGCAACGGCCAGCCGGTGACTCACACCGCATGAACGGCAGTCGGCACCCCGCAATAGTCGCTGTAGGGGCCGGGCGCCGTCCCGGCCCGCAAGCCTCCGGTCTCACGACTCACGACTCACGACTCACGACTCCCTCCTCCCGGCGCGCCCGCTCCCTTACCATCGCCGTCACCTACGTCGTCCTCATCCTCCTCGCGGCGGTCTTCGTCGCGCCCTTCGTGTGGATGGTCTCCACCTCGCTCAAGGCCGACTCGCAGATCTTCACCGAGCGCGTGCAGTGGATTCCGCGCCCCGTCCTGTGGCACAACTACCCGGAGGCGCTGACTTCCTTCCCGTTCCTGCTCTACCTGCGCAACACGCTCTTCATCTGCGTAATGGCCATGGTCGGCACCGTCTTCAGCGCCACCCTGCCGGCCTACGGCTTCTCGCGCGTGCGCTGGAAGGGGCGGGACACGCTGTTCCTGGTCCTGCTCATGACCATCATGCTGCCGGGACAGGTGACCATGCTGCCGGTCTTCCTCATCTTCCGGTGGCTGCACTGGACAGGCACGTTCCTGCCGCTCATCATCCCGCCCTTCCTGGGCAGCGCTTTCTCCATCTTCCTGCTGCGCCAGTTCTTCCTCACCATTCCCCAGGAGCTGAGCGACGCCGCCCGCATCGACGGCTGCTCGGACCTCGGCATCCTGGCGCGGGTCATCGTCCCCATGGCCAAGCCCGCCATCGCTACGGTGGCGCTCTTTGCGTTCACCGGCGCCTGGATGGACTTCATCAACCCGCTCATCTACCTGCATGACGAGCGCAGCTACACGCTGGCCATCGGGCTGCAGAGCTTCCTGGGCCGGCACGGCGGCGAATGGGCGCTACTCATGGCCGCGAGCACGGTTATCACCCTGCCCATGCTGGTCCTCTTCTTCCTGGCCCAGCGCACCTTCATCCAGGGAATCACCCTCACCGGGATGAAGGGGTAGTCAGCCCCGAGCAGCGGTAACAATGATGACCGGGGCGGTGATCTGCGTGAATGTCCCGTCATACAGCTTCCGCAGGCCGCCCAGCGCCTCGCTCTCCGCCGCCAACCGTTCCGCCTCCGGAAGTCGCGCCAGGGCATTCCGGAACGGGGCCGCGAGCTCCATCAGTGACGAAAGCAGTTCTTCCGGCGTCCCGCGGACGGGCGCTGGATACGTTCGGCTGGTCTCCTCCACGCTGTGGAAGCCGGCCTCCGTCAGCGCTCGGGACAGCTTGCCGGGCTCGGCGAAGCGCATCGGCCCCGGCGCGTCCGGGTCCGGCTTCTCCGGCAGTCTCCTCATAAACGGCACCACGGACTCCCCAAACATGGTCCGGGGCCCGGGCGCGCCCCACACCAGGAGCGCCACGCGGCCGCCCGGCTTCAGGACCCGGCGGAGCTCCGCCAGCGCGCGGGCAGTGTCCACCACAAACATGATTCCGAAGCGCGATGTTACCAGGTCGAAGCTCGCGTCCGGAAACGGCAGGTCTGCCGCGTCACAGGCGCGGGTTTCCAGGTTGGAGACCCCGGCCTCCTCCGCGTTGTGTCGGAGCGCCGCCAGCATGGCCTCGCTCAGGTCGCTCGCCACCACACGGCCCGTCGGCCCGACGGCCTTAGCGAGTGGTATCGCCGGCTCGCCGGTCCCGGACGCCAGATCCAGCACCACCATTCCTGGCCGTGGCGCGGCCGCCGTGACGAATGCCTGCGTTACCTGCGCAAGCTGCTCCTTCATGTTGGGATAGTGCTTCTGCCAGGCCGCGGCGGTCTCGTCTCCCGCCCACTCAGCCCGAACCCGATCCTTGTATTCCTGCCGCTTTGAGTTTGCCTCGTCCATCCTGCTCTCCTGAGGCCCCATGAACCCGCCCATCTCTTCAGGCGCCCCGAATCCCGAGTACAGGGCCGTCATAAACAGGTTCTTCGGGGACCACTGGCGAACCTACTGCTGTCCTGGACACTACTGTTTAACGAATCGGTAGCGGCTTCCGTACAGGCGGCCCGGGGTGGCCGCCCTTTGGAGTGCGGTGGCAAGCCACCGCTTTCTCTCTACCGCTTGCATGAACAAATCAACCAACGCTGTAGGGACCGGGCGCCGTCCCACAGTTGGTGAGTGCTCGCTCACTCGGTTAAGTGACAGCGCTGAC
>CAYNFH010000300.1:0-6293 GCA_964396385.1 uncultured Chthonomonadaceae bacterium
GCGAGGGATCTGCTTTACGGTAACTGCACGTACTCTGCCGGAATTGCAGATTCCTCGCTCCGCTCGGAATGACACAACCCTCGTTGGCCGCAACAACCCCTACTTATGCTTCTTCGTCGGCGCCTTGCGGGTGTAGCCCTTCACCGTCACCGTCTTGCCGGACTTAGTGGTACGCGTGTACCCCTTCACCGCAACCTTCTTGGTCGGCGCCTTGCGCGTATACGCCTTCACGTGCACGGTCTTCCCGCTCTTAGTGGTGCGGGTATAGCCCTTGACCTTGGCCTGTCCGAACGCCGGCACGACGAAGCAGAGCAGCGTCAGAATCACCAGTAGTCTTCGCATGGATGTCCTCCTCCCGGTGGGCCGGATTGCCCGGCCCGCTGCTTTCACTTTAAACCCGAGGAAACGGGATTCCTGCTCCGCGGCTCACAGCACCCGGATGTAGCAGTTGCCCGGCAGGCGCCGGACCATGCCGGACAGCTCCAGCAGCGTCATGTCCACCGACACCTGCGTGTGCGGGAGCTGGACCGCCGCGGCCAGGACGTCGATATGCTTGGGGGTGAGGCTGAGCTGCTCCAGCAGGAGTCGCTGGCTCGACGGAAGCTCGGCCTGGGCGGGACGCGGTGCGTCCGGAGCGGCAGGCTCCTCCAGAGCCAGCACGCCGAGCACGCGCAGCACGTCCCGGGCATCCTCCACCAGCGCCGCACCGTCCTTGATGAGGGCATGGGCACCTCGCGATGTCTCCTGCTCAACGGCGCCCGGTATGGCCATCACCTCCCGGCCCTGCTCCCCCGCCAGCCCGGCCGTGATGAGAGCGCCGCTGTGGATGCCGGCCTCCACCACCACAACTCCCATCGACAGCCCGCTCACGATTCGGTTGCGCAACGGGAAGCGCCAGTGCTCCGGGGTCGCGCCCACCGGAAACTCCGTGATGATGGCGCCTAACCCCTCACGCACGATGTGGCCGAACAGGCCGCGGTTCTCCCGGGGATAGTCGATGTCCAGTCCGCAGCCCAACACCACCAGCGTGCGCCCGGAGGCGGCCACCGCCGCCTTGTGCGCCGCCGTATCGATCCCGATCGCTCCGCCGCTCACGATGGTGAGCCCCGCGGCGGCGAGGTCTCGACCCAGCTTCAGCGCGATACTTTGCCCGTAGGGAGTGGCGGATCGCGACCCGACCAGCGCCACGGCGAAGCGGTCACGCTCGTCCAACGCGCCGCGCACAAACAGGACCGGCGGCGCATCCGGAATCTCCAGCAGGTTGCGCGGATAGTCGGGATCCGTGCGTGCGACTACCCGCACGTCCGGCCGGTCCAGGAAGCGCCGCTGGTCGTCCGTGGCGATGTAGGACGGGTCCGCGAGCCGGGCGGCGCACTTGGAGTTCATCTCCGGTACGGCCGCCAGATCGTTGAGGCTCGACTCGAACAGGGGCTCCGGCCCGCCGAAGTGGTCCAGCAGGGCGTTGGCCAATCGGGCGGGTAGCTGTAAGTTCGCCAGCCGCAGCCAGGCTTCCAAGTGCGAGTCTTCCATGGGATATCCGAGACCAAGCTCCGGTTCAAACTTCTACTGCGCTTAACTGACCAGTGGTCCTATGGCGCATGCGCCATGCCTTGCGAACACCGGCCCCCATAGGCTGTAGGGGCCGGGCGCCGTCGCGGCTCTCTGGCAGTCCGCGAAGGCGGACTTGGCGTACTTGTTGCCCGCGACTTTAGTCGCCGGGGTGCGGGCCGTGCCGGCCCGCAAGGAGCCGCAACTGCTACCCCGCCCCGCCCACCGTAAACGCTCTCACCGTTCAGCACTCCCAGGCTGAACTCCTGCGGACCGTGGCCTCAAAGCGCCTTCCCGATGGGCTCTAGGCCGCGGCGGCGAAGTCCTCCCGCTCCTGGCTGGCGCTGTCAAGCACCCGCGCCGGATCGAGAAACTCCCGGCAGAACGCGCCCACCCGGCTGAGCAGCGACGCGTGGATCTGCCGCTCCGGAACCTGCGAGAAAGCGCACATCTCCAGGAGGGCGTATGCCTCCTCCTCCGTCAGCACGAATGGCCTCTGAACCGGCAGTGATAGCGTGGTCATCCTACCTCTTTCCCTCTTCCGTGCCCCTGGCACTTCTCTTCTCCCGATAACTGTTTACTACTCGTGCGCGCCAGCGGAAATCGGAAAGGTCCCTGGCACGAATGGCGCTCGAATGGGTACAAGTAGTAGAGCCACGTGGGCATGCAAAGGATAGGGCCGTCGGCT
This sequence comes from uncultured Chthonomonadaceae bacterium, assembly GCA_964396385.1. Lineage (GTDB taxonomy): Bacteria > Armatimonadota > Chthonomonadetes > Chthonomonadales > CAJBBX01 > CAYNFH01. The sequence continues at coordinate 2,237 of CAYNFH010000300.1, forward strand.
TGCTTCTGCTCTTGGTGCCGGCGGAGGCTGGCTCTTGTCCTCCATGTTGCGTGCTATCACTCGGACTGGAATCCTCTATGCGCGAAAGATGTTGCCGCTGTATCAAGTTTCGCGAAGAGTGCTATCGTTGTGTCAAGTGCCGCCTTCCTGCTTGGTCTTGCCACACACGGGAAGACGGCGCAAACCGTAGGTGAGCCCCGCCACACGCGGGGCAGCAGCTTGCCAGGATGCATGCCGGCAGTAGCGCCACACGCGGGGCAGCAGCCGGCCCGCGGGAACTGTCCCGCAGGGACGGTCGCGGTTCCGGCAATGCCTGCGAAGCCCGCGCAGCGGCTCGTTATGAGGGGAGGCGGAGGGGGCGAATGAAGCCCCCTCAGCGGGAGCACGAGGGCAGAGCCCTCGGAATCAGAGAGCGAATCAGGAGCCTGAGGGCAGAGCCCTTGGAATCTCAGCGGGAGCGGCCCGTTTGTGGTTGATACGGTCGGAGGGGCCTACCCGAGCTTAGTGGAGCTTCCGGATAGATCGGTCTACTGCGTGTACTATGACCACGGGAGCTCGATTCGCGCCGCGCGGCTGCGCGTGGACAGGCGCGGAATCTCCAGTGTAGACTAGCCGGGCACCTGCTTCGGCCGGTAAAGGCGCACCATCACCATTGGTCGGTCGCTGCCCAGGAATCGGTTCACCAGAAACGGAGGGATACACCTCCGGCTCACCTACCGCTGCTTCAGGCGCGCGAGCGCCTCGTCAAGCACGGCAAGCGCCTCGTTGATGCGGTTAGCCCTCAGGAGCGGCGGCAGCTTCTCCTCGAGGTACTGGCCAATAGGCGAGGGGTCGCGCCCCTCCGCGTGCCACTTCCGAATACCCTCTTGCACGGGCTGCATCTTCCGCTGGAGTAGGACCTGCGGAGAATCGGGCGAGATCGGCTTCTCCCGAAGCGGCTGGCCCGAGAGGAACCGGCGATAGGCGGCCAGCGCCCCGGGACCGAAGGCGCTCTTCTCCATTATCGCCGGCAGCTCGGCGCCCGTGGCCCCGGTGTTCACGCCGACCAGCACCGCGCCGTGGTTGTAGTGCCACCCCAGGTAAGTCTCCCAGTCCACGGCGGACCCCGGAACGCCGGCATTGGCTTCCACGCCTCCCCAGGGCGGGTTCCCGCGGTGCTTGAGCTCCGCGTAGATGGGGCCGAGCCCCTTTTCCAGCGGGCCGACCGGGTAGGTGGACCAGCCGGGGCGGCACCAGGCGTTGAACGCCGCCCAGACCGGAGAATTGGAAACTTCCACAGCCGCGCCCGCCGGGACGTGCGGATAGACCTTATCCCTCGGTAATCCCGCCTCGGCAAACCGCCTGCACCAGAAGGCTACCGTCTCCTGGATGATCTGTCCCAGGGCCTGATGGATGTCCGTGGGCGGTCGCGAGCGGCTGTACCCCCGGTCCATCAGAGCGCGATATCCCAGCAGGCCGCGCGGGGCGCCGTCTTGGGCTACCAGCTTTTCGGTGTCCGGGTCTGTGTGGGCGTAGTCGTCGAAGGTCGGCTCCGATCCCACCAGCACACCTGCAAAAAGCAACTCCGTTCCTTCCCGCTTGAGGGCGGCCAGCTCCTCCTTGAGAGGCGGGGCGATCACGTTGCGGATGAGGCGGGTCCATTCGGCGCGGATCCGCCTGCTGGTGAAGCATACGGGCGGGACCATCCGCTCCGCAACGCCCCAGTTCAGATAGCGCGCCTTCGCCGGAGGTCCGTCCCACCCGAACCACTCCACATTCATGCGGTTCTGCGGATTGTAGCCGGGCTTCTTCGGGTCGAACCAGTTCCACAGGTCCGGCCGGTTCTGCCAGGCGATGTGGAAGTCGAACTGGAGCATGACGGCGACGCCGTTCTGCCGAGCCGCCGCGAACGCCTGGTGGATCAGGGATGGGACGTGACTCTCCAGGGGAAATGTGGCGCACGGGAGTCCGAACCCGAGCAGGCGCGTGCGGCCGTCGCCCTTCTCGCCGATCGTCCGGACGAGCGCCGGCACGGTTTCCGGCGTCCGCCAGAACAGCAGGTAGCGCGGCTCCGGAACTGGGCGCGGCACTGGCAGAGCCGGCGCGGGAGCTTGCGGTATCCCTAGAAGGAGCAGCAGCGGGACGGCTCTCACTCGGACCCTTACTCGTATGCTCTTGGCGGCGTGACATGGACCTGAGCACAGTAAGGTAAGCAGATGCAACAGGCGAGAACGGGAGGGTGATAGGGAGCCTGCGCCCATCTCGGCTCCCTATGCCGAACCGCTCTGTGGGAACACGCGCACCATACCTGTCATCTGCTTAGAACCCCGTGCTTGGCTCAGTAGGCCGGTACCATCGGTCACGCTAACACACTGGCAGAAGGCCTGTTAAGCTGTTTGGCAGTCTTGCAAGCGAGTCGCAACACGGCCGTGTGTCCTGCTCACGGCCCGCCGCCGTGCTCATTCCATCCCGGTCGATCGCCCTCCTGCTCACTGACTACAGCCCGCCGCGGGACCCGATCACCTGGCCCGTGACCCACGCCGCATCGTCCGTCGCGAGCCAACAGATGAGACGTGCGGCGTCCTCGGGCGTGCCCCACAAGCACGCCATTCACTTAGGCGAAATGCCGCACTCGGGGTATATTTGACGGCATGCCCCACCTCAAGCGCGCGGACCTTGACGCTCTCAAGCGCATGGTCGTGAGCGGCACGATCGGTGACCTGCTGGCATTCAGGTTTGACGGCGTCTCCGTCGGCATGGCCGTAGAGCTTGCCTGCGCCTGGAAATCCTGGCCGACAAATGTTGTGGCGCACCTAGCACCAGCGATGAGCAGGTGGGCCACCGACAACCCTGTGCTTGCCGACGCCCTCAGGCTCCTAGAAGATGAATCATCTGCGGACGCGACCCAAGCCGACCCGTTCGCTGCGCCCAAGCTCGCACTTCACAGGGTGCCCACCCGCGAGTTCATCCTGTCCTCTTCGTGGGACCTCCTGGTTGAGCAATACCGCCGAGCACTCCAGCAGCAAGGCTTTGGCGCAAGAATCTCACGCGCCGTCGCGCAGGCGCTCCATGAGATGGTAGACAATGTGCTCCAACACAGCGGCCCGACCACCAACCGGCCCGCGCGAGGGCTCTGGGGCTACTATGTCACCGAAGGTCGTACGGAGTATGCCGTTGGCGACGTTGGCGTAGGAGTCCTCAAGAGTCTGCGCACCACCGACCGTTGGCCCCGGCTTTCCAGTGACGCCGACGCGTTGGACGCTGCCGTCATGAACAGAGCGACCCGGCGACCAGACCGAACCTTCGGGAATGGCTTCGAAGAGGTATATAGATCCCTCTCCGACCTCCATGGTGACTTGCACTTCGCCACTGGCTCTGCGACTCTGAGGGTCCGTACGCGGAACTGGCAGCGCGAGGCCACGCCGCGAACCCAACCCCCGACGCCTGGGCTGCAACTGAGCATCTGCTGTGGGGCGGTCGAAAGCAGCCAACCACTAATAATCCCAAGGCCTTGACGTCTGGCACTTGCCTGATCTATACTTCCTCATCAAAACTTCTGAGGGCTAATGTGCTGATTCAGTACAAGCCATATTATCACCCGCACGCCGCCGGTGCCACGCGCGGGGAGGATGAATATGCCCGCATCCGCCAGCGGCTAGGGGATGCTCCTGAGCCAGGCACCATCGTGCTGGTGGACTACGCCGACCTCCAGTCGGCCACCGCCAGTTACCTCAAGGCGACCGTGCTTGAACTGATTCGAGCGTCTCAACGCGCTCTCGCGCGCTCGCCCCTCGGCACCGAGCCAGCCGACGACGAGGAAACCGCACAGGATGACCTTTATGTCACCGTCGCGCACGTAAACCCAGAAATTGAGGTCGAGTTGAACACCGTAATGCGCGAGCAGGGGCAGGCACTCTGCGAGGCGTTGGAGTGGTCAGACGCTGGAGTCCAGCGGGCCAGAGTTCTCGGCGCAATTGATGGCACGCTTGCCAGTACTCTGGAAAAAGTAGTGCAACTAGGTGGGGCAACCGCCTCCCTGATGGCTGTCCATTTTCCCGGAGAGCGCATCAGCACCACT
>CAYNFH010000301.1:0-6259 GCA_964396385.1 uncultured Chthonomonadaceae bacterium
GGCACGTCCCATGCCTGCCCGGCAGCGGCGGCAAACGGCTTGTTGGAGGTGTCCGGGCGGCCCCACCAGAGCGGGAGCGCCGTAATGGCGAGCAGGCCGATGGCGGCCAACCGCCAGAACGAACCGTGTCCAGAGGTCTTCATCGTGGCACCTCCCTGAGCTCCGGGTGCTTGTCGAGGATGTACTCGTACTTGTCGCGGGTACGGCCGGTCCGCTCGTCGAAGAGCGGGGTGCCGCCCATGTACATCGTATCCGGCTCATCGCCATATGGATTGCGGTTGTTCTCTTTGATCCAGCAGTCAATGCGCCGCTTCGTGGCTTCGTCGACGGCCATGTCATCTACTCCCGGGAACTCCCCTTGCCTGTCTTACGTGCATTATAGACGAAACCGTGCCGGACGCGCATTCACAATCTCACTAACTATGGACAACTCACATCGACCGCTGGTCATCGCGCACCGAGGCGACTCCGCCCACGCGCCGGAGAACACGCTGGCTGGTTTCCGCTCGGCCCGGGAAGCCGGCGCGGAGTGGATCGAGCTCGACGTGCGGGCTACCGCCGATGGGGACCTCGTCTGCCTTCACGACGCTACGCTGGAGCGGACTACGGACCTCCACCTGATGTACCCCGGCCGTCCTTTGGAGGTCGCACGCTGGTCGACGGTGGAGGTCAAGCGTCTCGACGCGGGGGCTTGGTATGGTAGCGCGTTCCACGGAGAGCGTGTTCCCAAGCTTGTGGAAGCGTTGGAGCTCGCGGTGCGTCACGAGCCTCGCATGGGAGTCCTCGTCGAACTGAAGGTTGAAGAGGGGGACCAGGAGCGGCTGCCCCAGATAGTGAGTCGACTGGCGGCCGACTTGCGCACCTTTGGCTACCCGGAGCCTCACCGCCGGTATGGAGGCGCCATCGTCCAGAGCTTCCACCCGGAGGCGCTTCGGCTGCTGCGGCAGCTTGCGCCCCGTATCGCCCGGTTCCAGCTTGTCCCGGCGCTTTCCGAGGTTATTCCGGCACTTTTCCCGGACGTAGAGAGAGGGCTGGAGTCCGTGGAGGCCTACGCGCAGGGAGTAGCGATCCCGGGCTCGGAAGCCACTCCCGACCTCATCGCGCGGATCCGGAAGAGGCAGTGGGCCGTGTTCGTCTGGACCGTGAACGACCCGAGCCGGATGAAGGAGCTTGGCGAGATGGGGGTGGATGGGGTCATCACGGACGATCCGCGGCTGGGCTGTGCTATCCTCGCGGCGGTGGAGTAGACCGGGGGTATAATGCGGGCGGTTTGCATCAACAAGGGACCAGGTTTATGGCTGAAACTTTGACAACGGGAGACCCTGTCGTCGACTTCCGCCTGACGGGAGCGGACGACAGGGAGTACGATACCGCCCGGGCCCGCCGCGAAGGGCTCCTGCTGTTCACCATCTACAAGGCGCGCTGCGGAACCTGTCAGTACACGTTCCCGTTCCTCCAGCGGTTCCATGAGAGCTATGCCGGACCGGGCTTCGCGCTCTGGGGCGTATCCCAGGAGAACCGGGAAGAGACCCAGGCGTTCGTGCAGCGGTTTGGGGCGACCTTTCCGCAGATCCTGGATGAGAAGCTCGACGTCTCGATGCGGTATGGGCTTCAGACAGTCCCGGGGATCTACCTGGTGGACGAAAGCGATACTATCGTCCGCCACGCGCCGGCGTTCATCAAGGATGAGCTGAACGCGATGGCGCGGCTTGCCGCCGAGCGAACAGGGCGCCCCTACACGCTTGTTGTGCGCGAAGAGGACAACGCCCCGGTGCTGATGCCCGGGTGAGGATCCAAGCGTCCGGCCTAGTCTAGGTCGCGAACATCTCCTGCAATTCGGCGGGGGTGGCAGTGCCGGTAGTGCCGAGCTTGCGGATGGTCACGGCCGCGCAGAGGTTGCCGAGCGCGGCGGCTTCCTGCGGACTCGCTCCCGTACACAAGGCGGACACAATCCCGGCCGTCGCGCTGTCGCCCGCCCCCACGATGTCGATAGGTCCATCCGCCGGCAGGGCCGGCACGTGCGAAACGGCCCCCTCGGCGCCCACAAGTATCCCAAGATCGCCCGCGGTCAGGAAGACCGTCCGACCGGTGCGCGACGCTAAGGCCCGGCAAAGCTCCCGCGCCGCCTCCACGCTCCCTTCCTCTGCCTCCCGGCCAAGCGCGGCCGCCGCCTCGTGCAGGTTAGGCTTGATCACCACGTCCCGGAATTCGCCGATCCGTACGCGGGAGTCCCCGTAGAGCAGAATGCTGGGATTGACTTTCGCCAGATCCGGCAGGTATGCCCGGATGGCATCGGTGACTACTCCGTGATTGCGCTCCTGGACCTGATCCAGCACCACCAGCGCGTGGAATGGCTGAGGCGTGTGAGGGGCGAACGCGGCGGCGAGCCGGCGGAGCAGCTCAGCCTCGTCCGAAGAGGGGAGGGGAGCCCGGTTCTTGATGTCCAGCCGCTCGAGCTCCCGCTCGCCCCCCTGCGAAAGGAGCATCGGCTTCATGTAGGTGGGCGTCCGGCGGTCGCCGATGACCAAATTGGCAGTGTCTACGCGGGTATCTTCCAGCTCGCGGCGGAGCTCGTAGCCCTCGCCATCATCGCCAAGAACCCCGAATGCCGAGATGAGGCCAGCGCCCAGAGCGGACAGGTTATTGGTCACCGTGCCGGCGGCGCCGGGACTGCAGCGGACCGACACCACCTGCCGCGCCTCCAAACCGGTCTCTATGGAGACCTCGGCCAGCGCCGGGTCGGTGACGAGGTACTTGTCCAAAAAGAAGTCGCCCAGAACGGCAATCCGCAGAGACGGAATCTCGGCGAGGATCTCCTCCAGCCGCTCCGGCGAGAGGAACGCGCGCAGGGACTGTTTCACAGGGCGTAGGGGATGCGGCGGCGGGCCTCGTACCGGACCAGTTCCGTGTAGCCGGCCTCACGGGCAAGGTCCCACGCCCGGCCGTAGTCGCGCGTTAGATGCGCCGGCACATGGGCATCCGCATTGATGAGCAGGGGGATGTCGCGACGGCGGGCCTCCCACAGCAGGCGGATCGACGGATAGGCCTCCTCGCACGGCTTGTGCCAGCCCGCGGTGTTGATCTCGATGGCCATATCCGCCGACGCGATGGCGTCCAGCGCGTCGGCCTCTAGCGAAGAGAGATCGGCGGTGGGGTGGAATCCGAACTTCTTGGGCAGGTCCAGGTGAGCGGCGAAGTCATAGACCCGGCTTTCAGCCAACTGGCGGATCCGGGTCCAGTAGAGCTCCCACTTTTCGTTCACCTGCTCCTCTGTGAGCGGCTGCCAGTCCTCCGCCTCGGAGTCCACGGGGAAGCTATCCACGAAATGTACAGACCCGATGATGTAGTCGAAAGGGTGGCGAGCAAGCTCCTCGCGCAGCGTTTCCACGGTCTCCGGAAAGAAGTCCGCCTCGACGCCCAGACGGATCCTGGGGTTGGAAGTGTGATTCCGCGCGTCCAGGATTTCGGCCACGTAGGTCGGCAGCCGGTCCAGCGGCATGGACCAGCAGCAGGGCGGACCGTCCGGGATCATCACGTAGTGATCCGAGATTCCCAGCTCGTCCAGCCCGGCGTCCCGCGCCCCCAGAATCTGCTCGTCTAGGGTCGCGTTCCCATCGCTCCAACCGGTGTGGTTGTGGTACGAGACCAGCATTACCAGTACCTTCCCCCGTTGGCCATGATGCTCGCCGTAGAGCTTCGCCGCGAGTGACCGCGGTCCCTCCCTGGAGGGACGGAGGACGGAAGAGAGGAGACGGATTGGTGTGCATCAAGAAGCGGTGGGTGCCCCTGCCCGCCCCCTGGCACGGAGGCCCGGGGGTACTCGAGTACGCGCGGCCATCGAATCGTGATTGACCCATTACCAGAAGTGTCCATCAGTCACTGACCGCAGGCCAGTCGCGAGCGGAGGCCGTTGAGCGCGTGGCGCAGGAGCGAGCGCGCCGAGGAGACTTCGATGTTCAGCAGGTCTGCGATCTCCGCGTGCGACTTCTCATCATAGTATCGCCAGATCAGGGCCTGGCGCTGCCGTTTCGGCAGGCTTGCCACGGCCTGCGGAAGGGACTTGAGCATATCCTGCTGCGTCAGCCGCTCGATCCAGCCATCGGCCGGATCTAGCCCGGATCGCGCCTCGTTTACGCCCCAGAGCGCCTCCATGGACACCTCGCGTTGCCGGCTGCGCCAGCCGGAGCGGGCAAAGGTGTAGACGCTGGCCGTGAGCTGGCGGACCAGGTAGGGCCGCAAAGGTACGCCCCGACCGGGGTCATACGCTTCCAGCAGCGCGCAGAAGCGACAGTAGACCTCTCCCTGGAGGTCTTGCCGCATTTCGGGGGACTCGCCGTACTGGCGGATGAGTCTCTTCACCAGGGGCTGGAGTTCTTGATACAGGGCTTCGCGATCCATCTCCGTAAAGGTGGAATGCATGGCAAGGGTCCGTGGGTTACGGGCGGCGGGCCTCTCGGCTGCCGCCAATACGGGGCACATCAGCGCTTCGTCTCCTCTCGTGGGGCATCGTGGCCAGCGAGTTCGCCTTTCGAGCCGCCTATTGACCCCATTATGCGCGCCGGGCGTGACGGGGCCGTGACGGTGGAGGGGAGAAAGCGTTACATGGGAGAGTCGAGCCGGAATCCGTGCCTCTGCTCCAGACTCTAGACCTTGGACTCTCGACCCGCGTTCAGGGTGAGCCAGACGAACCGAGGGAGGGTCAGGACCTTGCCGATTTTGCGGGGGTTCCTGGCCAGGCGGTACAGCCACTCCAGGTTGAGCCGCTGCACCCACCCGGGGGCGCGCTTCACTTTACCGGAAAGCACGTCGAAGGTGCCGCCCACACCGATCATCACGGGTACGCCGAGGTCCCGCCCTCGGCATGCGATCCACCGCTCCTGCTTGGGGATTCCCATGGCTACGCAGAGGATGTCCGGCCGGGCGAGGCGGATTTCGTGCAGGACCTCCGGCTCGTTGTCCAGAGTGAAGTAGCCGTCATGCGTGCCAACGATGAGGCAGCCGGGGTATCGCTGTCTCATCCGTTCGGCGGCAGCGTCCGCGACTCCGGGAGCGGCGCCCAGAAAGAAGAGGGTATGCCCGCACTCGGCGCTTGTGCGGCACAGCTCCTGGACGATCTCCACGCCGGAAACGCGCTCTGGAAGCGGCCGCCCGAGCCTGCGGCACGCCCATAGCACGCCCGTGCTGTCCGGGGTTACGAGCTCGGAGTTGAGAATGACCTGGCGGAGGTCGGGGTCCTCGCGGGCGATGACGCACATCGAGGCGTCCAGAGTGACGACGTGGTGCGCTCCGCCCTCGCGGATGAACTCGTCGATCATCTCCAGCACCTGCTCCATTGTGACCCGATGCACCTGGACACCGAGAAGGGGAATGCTATCCAGTGCCTGGGCGGACACCACGAGTTCAGGGCTCCTTCGCCCGCTATTATCCCGGAGCGAGCGGGCGGAAGTCAAGGGGAAGTAGCCAGTAGCCAGTAGCCAGTAGCCAGTAGAACGGCTCCGGACTCCGGGCTACTGACTACTGGCTACTGACTACTTACGTTCCCATTTCCCAGGAGGCGAGGTACTTGACCTGCTCCTCGGTGAGGCTGTCGATGGCGATGCCCATGGCGGTGAGCTTGAGGCTGGCGATCTCCTCGTCGATCTCCCTGGGCACAGGGTAGACCGTTTTCTGGAGCGTGGAGGCGTTCTTAGCCATGTACTCCGCACAGAGCGCCTGGTTGGCGAAGGACATGTCCATTACGGCGGCCGGATGGCCCTCGGCTGCCGCCAGGTTGATCAGCCGGCCCTCGCCCAGTACGTAGAGCCTGCGGCCGTCCACCATAGTGTACTCGTCCACGAACTCCCGCACCTGGCGGCAAGCGCGCGCCATTCCCTGCAGCGCCTCCAGGTCGATCTCCACGTTGAAGTGGCCGGAGTTGGAGATGATTGCGCCATCCTTCATCTTCTCGAAGTGCTCGGCGCGCAGCACGTGGATATCACCCGTGAGGGTGCAGAACTGGTCCGCGAAGGGAGCGGCCTGCTCCATGGGCATCACCTCAAATCCGTCCATTACGGCCTCGAGCGCCCGGACGGGGTTCACCTCCGTGATGATGACGCGCGCACCGAGGCCCCGGGCCCGCATCGCTACGCCGCGGCCACACCAGCCGTAGCCTGCCACGACGAAGGCGCTGCCCGCCAGGAGCCTATTGGTAGCCCGGATGATGCCGTCGATGGTGCTCTGCCCGGTGCCGTAGCGGTTATCGAACAGGTGCTTGGTGTCC
>CAYNFH010000302.1:0-6256 GCA_964396385.1 uncultured Chthonomonadaceae bacterium
TGGACTTCTCCTTCCTGGGCACCGCCAAGCGCATCGTGGTGGGCAAAGAGGAGACGACCATCATCGAGGGCGCGGGGACGCACGAGGCGGTCGTGGGCCGCATCAACCAGATCCGCCGCGCCATTGACGAGACGGATAGCTCCTACGACAAGGAGAAGCTGCAGGAGCGGTTGGCGAAGCTCTCCGGCGGTGTGGCCGTCATCAAGGTAGGCGCGGCCACCGAGACGGAGCTGAAGGAGAAGAAGCACCGCTTCGAGGACGCTCTGTCCGCGACCCGCGCGGCGGTGGAGGAGGGCATCGTCCCCGGGGGCGGCGTCACCTTCCTGGCGGCCATTCCGGCCCTCGACAAGATCGGCGAGAACGATGACGAGAAGAATGGCGTGAACATCGTCCGGCGCGCCCTGGAGCAACCGCTGCGCCAGATCGCTGCCAATGCGGGCCAGGAGGGTTCCGTCGTGGTGGAGAAGGTGAAGGGCCTGCCCAAGGGCCAGGGCTTCAACGCGCTCACGGAGCAGTATGGAGACCTGGTCTCGGCCGGGGTGGTGGATCCCGTCAAGGTGACGCGCTCTGCGCTGCAGAACGCGGCCTCCATCGCCGGGATGATCCTCACCACGGAGACGCTGGTGGTGGAGAAGCCGGAGAAGAAGAAGGCCCCGGCTGGCGGCGGCGGCGACCACATGGACTACGATATGTAGTCTGGACGGGGGACGGGAGACGGAGGACGGACGGATTCCGGATATGTCCCCCGTCCTCCGTCCTCGGTCTTCCTTGAAGGGGCCGGGCGAACCTGATATAATCCCGCTTGGTTAGATCCGATGGGAGCGCCACAATAGCCCCGCGGAGCAAGGAGGGGATATGGTCATCATCCAGGGGCGGGGAACGCTCAGCGTAACGGAGCCGGGCAGGGATAAAGGTACCTATTTCGAGGACGCCGAGATCACGGTCTACGGCGAGATCACCCACTTCGTAGCGCACCGGAAGCACCACACCGCCGCCAGTAGCATGTGCCTCATCGGCTGGAATGAGCCGCCCACGATTCGGGTGACCGAGGATTAGGCCGGGTGTTCAGGTGTTCAGGTGTTTGGGTGCTGATGTCCGCTCCTACTGCAAGGGCATCATCGGAGCGCCCATTCTGCCCAACGGGAACGGTCTGTCACCCATCATCGGAGGACCCATCCTGCCGAACGGCATGGGCCGGCCGAACGGGAACGGTCTACCGCCCGTCATCATTGCCTTGCGCAGACGGAATCGCGGCCGCTGAGCGATGGCCTTGGCCCGCTCGATCTCTTCCGCCTGGGCGAACCGGGGATCGAACTTCACCTGCGGCTGGTCCGAGCCGGGTACGGCACGCACCTCCGCAAGCTTCTTCATGGGAGACGTGATGTACGTCTCGTAGATGTCCACGTCGAATGGGTGCTTGAAGATCCCCTGCGCCTCCGTTCTCGCCTCCACGGCAACCCGCGACATATCCCATCGGGGTATCATCGGCGCGAACATGGCCTTGATGCGGTTGTCGGACTCGAAACGGATGCCCACGGCAAAGCCGCGCTCGCGATAGCGCTTCTTGAACAGGTCCCCAAACTGGTTGTGGCGGGCATCCTGGTAGCTGCCGGCTCCTCCCGGGCCCACGGCGGCGGCCACCTCCGCGGGAGTCGGCCTCCAACCCGTGTCGCTCCCCATCACCGGGTTGATGTCGGCCCGCGGCATCATTACCCAGACCAACGGCACGATGCCAACAACTCCCACCACCGGAATAATGCGTAGGAACCGCACTGCCGACCTTCCTCTCTGCAGGAACCGCTATACCTGCGCGACGGCCACCCGTTCGTTCACTGCTCTATACCGGCCGAGCTCTCCGTCCGTCACCAATCTAACTGCCGGACCACTGACGACCGACCACCGACGACTTGCCACTTATCCCTGATATTCCGCGCCTGGACCATACTGCCGCACAATGCGCGCAATATCCTCCTTTGCGCTAGAAGCGAGCTCGGGAGAGGCTGCCACGGCTTCCCATCGCGCCAGCCCGTTCTCGCTCTGAGATATGCGCTGGCAGACCTGAAGCCAATCTGATGGCAGCGGCGTTTCGGCATCGATGACGAAGGGCAGTCCCCGGCGCATCATCGTCGCTTCCAGCTCATAGCCGTTCGGCATCCGGGTCATGGAGCGAGCGCCGAGCTTCTCGAAGTGGGCTCGCACCGCGTCGAGCGCCGCTGCCCGGTCCTTATCGGACGGAAACCTGTACCCCCACTCCCGTTCACGGCTGGTCTGAGCCTGGATCTCGAAGAGTCTGGCGAACCGCTCTGGTCGCTCCAGCCACGCGCGGGTGGTCAGCAGGGCGATGTACAGAGTGTTCTCTGTGCAGAACCGCCCTCCTGCCGACGGCGTGAAAGCCTCGTAGAAGTGAGCGGACTCCTCCACGGTCCCGAACATGCGGGGATCCTCGTACAGGGCGTTTTTGATCTGCGAGTGCCCATTGCGGATGACCTGAACGGAGCACCCGGTACGTGCCATCTCCATCACCGCCAGCGGATTGCTCTTGAGGTCCGCGAACACGCCCGCGCCATCCTGCGGGAACCGCGGACGAATATGGGGGAGTATGCCCGCGTACACGAAGCTGGACGAGAGGTATACGCCGTCACCCCGGTAGAAGTCGACGCGGTCTCCGTCGCCGTCGAAGAAGGTCCCCAGCAGGTAGCTGCCGGACTTCAGCCGCTCCAGCCCCTCCTGGATCACGTTCTGCTTCACCGGGTTTGGGTCTCCCAGCGGGAAGCGGCCGTCCGCGGCAAAGTGAAGGGGCGTGAGGTCGGCGCCGGCCGCGCCGAACGCGAGCATCATCTCCCTACCGGCGGCTCCGTTCAGGTAATCGTGCAGCAAGCGCGCTCCACGCAGGCCCCCCGGCTCTACACCGGCCAGGGCGAGGCTGAATCGGATGTACTCATCCGTCGGATCGTACGCCTTGATGCTGCCGCGCGCGGGTCCGGCGTGGCCACCCGCGCCTGCTTCGTAGAGCTCTCGGATCCGGTCCAGCCCTCCCAGCGGACCGATGTGCTCCGCGATGGGGCGCACACCGGGACCCAGCACCTTCTGTCCCGTATCCGACGCGGGATTATGAGAGGCGCCGAACATGATGGCGGCCAGCGCGGGCCGCTGCATGGCGGCGAAGTAGAACTCCGAGGTAGAGCAGACGCCTGGAATCACCACCACGTCCAGACCGGCACGCGACAGCTCCTCCGCGCCCATCTGGAGGTACCCAGGCCCCGTGTCCCGCGCGTCGTGCGCCACCAGCACCCCGGATACCCGCAGGTCGTCCCGGAAGTAAATGGCCTCCGCGCGGCACAGCCGCCGCGCTAGCGGCTCCGGTAACTGTTCGGAGGGCGTGCGGATATCGTACGCCCGGAACATGGAGAGGTTGAGCTCGGTCATGCGGGGATTGTACCCGGCGATAGGAGCGAGTATGGGAGTATGGGGGTGTGGGTGGATGGGAGTCCAGATTCCGGCTTCTCCCACACTCCCACACTCTCGCTCCCCTACGCGGAGGCGCCGGTGTAGTGGCGAAGCCCGAAGCGCCAAAAGGAGGAGGAGAGCACGAGAGTCGCCGTGGCAACGATTACCGCGATGGGCAGGAAACCGGGAGCCAGCCGGCCCGCCAGCGCCTGTGCCGGTACGGTGATGATGAACGCCACGGGCACGGCGTACGTGAGCCCCATGCGCAGCCACGCGGGATAGATCTCCACCGGATATCTTCCGGCCTCGAACGCCTGCCACACAAGCTGCTCGATGTTGTCGATCTTCACAAACCAGAAGGTGAGCGTGACCAGCACCAGCCAGAAGGAGTAGACCACCGCCACTCCGCAAGTTAGAGTAAGCAGGAAGGCGCCGGCCTGCCCTGGACCGACCGACAGACTGAGCCTCCAGATAGCGTACCCGCACAGCCCGAAACCCACCAGCACGTTCACGATCCGCCACACGTTGATCGTCCGGAAGGAGGCGATGAACTGTGCGCTGACGGGCTTCAGGAGCAGGAAATCCAGCGTGCCGTCGCGGACTTTGACCATCACCTCCCGCATATTGGGCGCGATGAACATCTCGATCAGGCCGTCCATGAGGTAGTAGACGGCGAGCAGCGCCAGCGCCTGTGCAAAGGTCCACCCCTTGATGTTGGTGGTGTAGCTGTATGCAATAGCCAGCGCGCCAATGGTGGTGAGCAGGCCGAGCAGGCTGGCGACGATGCGCGTGAAGAAGTCCGCGCGATACTCCATGTCCGTCTGGACGCTGGTGCGGTAGAAAACTGCCAGCAGCCTGAGGTAGCTCATCACGCTCCTACCGCCGAATACTGTTTGACGCCAGCGGCCCAGATCCAGCGCAGGAACAGAATGCCCACCGCCAGCCAGAAGAGCTGGAGCGCCACGTTCGGCAGGATCTGGGCCGCCGGAACACGGCCAAGCGCCACCTCCACCGGAAACGCACCCATGCTGCGAAACGGTGAGAACCCGGCCAGCACGCCCAACCAGCCGGGAAGCAGCGAAAGAGGCGCGAACCGGCCGGAGAGGAACCCATCCAGCACAAAGTAGAGCTGGTTGATCGCTTCTACGCGTGTGGTCCAGAAGGCGATTGTCGCCAGGCTGTACTGCCACACGTATCGCATGATGCCCGCGAGCGCCAGCACGGGGAGAGCCGCGAGCGGCCCCCACCACACCCGGGGCGGCGTGGGACGCAGCAGCACGAAGAGGAGGATCCACGCCGGGCAGATCATCAGGCTGGTGAGCAGCTTGAAGCTGATGTTGTATGCCGCATCGCGGTGAATCGGGTGGATCGGCTTCAGAAGGTGAGGGGAGAGGTTGCCGTCACGCACCCGCTGCGCGAATTCGAAGGCGTCCCAGGACATGGTGAGGTGGCTGAAGATCATGAAGACCAGGAAGTAAGCGGCGAAGTCCGACCGGCTGTACGTGGCGCCGTTCGCCGGATTGGACACCGCGCCACCGCGTGCCGACGTGGCCGCGGCCCAGACCGCGAGCGAGATCATCGGTCCCACGAAGCCCCAAACGGCCCAGATGAGGATGGCGAACCGGTACTGCGCCATCAGCGCCGTCGTCATGCGCAGATTGGCCCGGTAGACGTCGTAGTAGTATGCGGCCGAGCGTACCACAGACGCGGCGACGCGGCGAGGCGGCGACGCGGCGAGCCCGGATTCGGGCGTCTCACCTCTCACCTGAGCACAGGCTCCCCTACTTCGCCGCGGAATAACTGGTCGATGACCTCCTCGATGGGCGGATCCTGGACCGTGAGGTCTACCACCGGCAGCTCCGCCAGCAGGCGGGCCACGGTGGTCGAGGTATCCGCTCGCGGAATCTTGAGCGTTACCTTGGCGTCCTGCCGCTTCATGACGTCGGCGTACCGCTCCGCGCGTTCGGCATCCTCCGCCGTCTCCAGGTCGATCTCCACCAGCTTAAACGGCGCAATCCGATCCGAAAGGGCATTGAGGTCTCCGTCGTAGAGCAGGCTTCCGTGGTGGATAACGATCACGCGCTTACAGAGGGCGGTCACGTCCGCCATATAGTGGCTGGTCAGCAGCACCGTGGCGCCAGTCCGCCGGTTGTGCTCCGCTACAAACTGGCGAATGCGCCCCTGCATAGTCACGTCCACGCCCAGGGTGGGCTCATCCAGGAACAGCACCTGCGGCCGGTGGAGCAGCGCCGCCGCGAGTTCGCATTTCATCCGCTCTCCGAGCGAGAGGCCGCGGACCTGCTTGCCCAAGAGCGGTCCCAGGTCCAGAAGGTCCACGAGCTCGTCCAGTGTCTCCCGGAACTGCCGCTCCGGTATCTGGTATACAGCCTGATTCACGAGGAACGAGTCCATGGCCGGGATGTCCCACGCAAGCTGGTTACGATTGCCCATCACGAGACTGATCTTGCTGAGGTACTCCTTCTCTCGTCGCCACGGGACGTGCCCCATCACGCGCGCTTCCCCGGCGGTGGGGTGAAGGAGGCCCGCCAGCATCTTAAGCGTGGTCGTCTTTCCGGCGCCGTTGGGGCCCAGGAAGCCGACCACTTCGCCTTGGCCCAGGGAGAAGGTGACCTGCTTTACCGCCTCCACGTCCTTGTACCGCCGTCGAAAGAGGCTCCGGACCGTCGCCGCCATGCCGGACTCGCGCTCGTGGACGCGATACGTCTTGGTTAACGTCTCCAGCTCAATTTGCGCCATGCGAAATCCTCGGTCGTTGCCATTCCTCTAAGTTCCGAGCCTGATTCCCCTT
>CAYNFH010000303.1:0-6225 GCA_964396385.1 uncultured Chthonomonadaceae bacterium
ACACATGTGGCGTGGCCCAACACGTGGGCGGAACTGCACAGAAGATCAACATCGTTTGAGATTCAAGCATTCCAGACGGCAGGTTGCGGTGCAGTTCGGGTGGGGATGGGGGGACTCCTCGCTGGATTCCGGGCGTGGAAGGCGTCTACGGAAAGTGGGCCGGTTTGGGCAACGGTTTCGGCAACGCCTCGGGGCGGGAACATCGTGCGGGGGGCGGCGCGTCTGTTGGTCGGAGCGGACCGTGATCCGCCCCAGGGGAGGAGGTAGGGACGATGGCAGGCGAGCGTGACGGGAACCAGAGGGATAACGGACAGGGAATCGGGAAGGGTGGCGACATTCCAGCGGGGCTGAGCGGCGGAACGCCGGGCGTGACAGCGGGCGGTCCCACCACGGGCGGCGTGCTGGGCACCGCGCAGGCACGGGGTGCCGCCGGCGAGAGCAGCGGTTCCGAAGGTGGCGTGGGGAGCGGGATCGGTGGAAGCATCGGGCTGGACCCGGAGGGCGGCGCGGGCGGCAGCGTGGGTGGCGGATCGAGCCCGGGTATCGGGGCCGCGGGCCGGCCGAACGTGAACGTGCCGACCACCGGCGCGGGGAACCTGATGGGCGGTTCGCCCTCCAGCGGGCCAGGCAGTGTGACGGCCGGAGACGTAAGCGGCGGCCTGGGTGGCGACGCGGCCGGCGCTGGTGGCGACCTGGCGGGAGACAATGCGGGACTGGGTCGGCCGGACAATGTTGGCGGCCCAGGGACGGTGGGTCAGGGGCTGCCGGGCGACGAGCCGAACCGGATCGCGGGCGCGGGTAACCTGCGCGGCACGGGAGGGATCTCGGACGATACGGCGGGCGCGGCGGTCAGCCCGGCGGCTCCGCGCGAGGAGCTGGAGGGCGAGGACCGGAAGGCGGCGTGATGACGACCGCAGCAACTCAGGCGCACACGGGGCGGGCCGGGACGGCGCCAGATCTCCTGGAGCAGAATCGCATACGGAACAGAGGCGGGCCGGGACGGCGCCCGGCCCCTACAGCAATTACGACTCGCTTCAGCCCAGTCGAGGGGTTAAGCGATGCGCATGGTGAGGCCGCCGTCTATGACGTAGGTTTCGCCGGTGACGTAGTCGTTGGTCACCATTTCGCGGATGACGGTGGCGACCTGGTCCGGCGTGCCCTCGCGGTGGAGGGGGATGCGGTTCTCCAGGTTGTTGCGGCGGACCTCGTCCGTCATGGTGGCGTGGAAAGCGGTGCGGACCACGCCAGGGGCGACGCAGTTGACGCGGATGTTGTCGTTGGCGAGCTCGTAGGCCAGGGCGCGGGTGAGCTGGGGAATAGCGCCCTTTACGGTCTGATAGGCCACGTTGGTCTTGATTCCCCGGATCCCCGCCGTGGAGCCGATGAGGATGATCGCGCCTTCATGCTTCCGCTGCATGGTCGGGACCACGGCGCGGCAGAGGTGGTAGACGGCGTGGACGTGCACGTCGAAGGCGCGCATCCAGGCTTCCGGCGCCACCTCCAGCAGTCCCCCATTCACCGGCCCGCCCGCTGAGTGGACCAGCACGTCCACTTCGCCGAGCTGCCGGACCGTCTCCTCCACGCACCGTGCGCACTCTTCCGGCCGGCCGATGTCGGCCTGGATAAGGGCGGGGCGGCCACCCTGTGACCGGACGGCGTCCGCGGTCTGCCGGGCCTCCTCGTCCATATTGCGGGCGACGAGGGCGACGTCTGCGCCCTGCTGGGCGAGCCGAATGGCCGTGGCGGCGCCGATTCCCCTGGTGCCGCCGGTGATGAGCGCGATCTTGCCGTTGAGGTCCATGAAGTGCTCCCTGGTTGAAGGTTGATGGTTGAAGGTTGATGGGCCGGATCAGCCGTCATTCTACCGTCTGCGCGGGGCGGGCGCGACTACAGTGGGGGGTCGGGAGCCTCCGGAGGGAGCTGGCGCAGCCTTGCCTGGGCCTCGCGGTCGATCCAGGTGTGCGGGAATTCGGCGCGGAGGCGCTGGAAGGCGCGGGCGGCCTCGTCAAGCCGGCCGGCCTGGAGCAGCTCTTCGGCCGCCTGGAAGCGCTGGTTACCGACGGTGAGCGTCCGGGAGCCGATCTCGACCGCCTCCTTCGCCGTAATGCTCTCAGGGATCTTCGCCAGCACGGGAGGTTGCGGATCGGTCAGGATCGTGAACGCAGCGGGAGAGCGCTCGCGGAAGAGGCGCGCCCGCATGTCGGCCTGGTGGTTGAGCGCATCGCCGCCCTGCCGGCCGCCGAACGGGTTGATGTCGACCATCGCGATGTCGTCGGGACCCGACGCTCGGGCCAGCACGTCTCCGGCAGGCGAGATGACCATAGAGCCCGAGCCGCGCTGAGCGACGACGATGTAGACGAAGTTCTCGACCGCCCGTGTGCGGAAGGCTGCGAGGCTGATCTCCTCTCCGCCGATGGCCGCGCCGCCGAGAGTGGGATGAAAGAGGATGTCCGCTCCGGCCAGAGCCAGGCAGCGGGCGGATTCGGGAAAGACCATGTCGTAGCAGATCAGCATGCCGACGGTCCCGAGGTCGGAAGTCGGAAAGACCGGGAAGCCGTCTCCACGCTTCTTGTCGAGCTCATGGATCGGCATGTTCACCTTGTGGTAGCGGCCGATCTCCTTGCCGTCGCGGCCCAGGAAGAAGGCCGTGTTGTAGAGCGCGCCGTCCGGCTCAACCAGGGCGTTGCAGCAGACGAGATACATGCTGTGGGAGGCGGCGGCCCGGCCGAGGCGGTCCAGCATCCGCTCCACCGCCCGCGGCAGGACGTCGCTCAATTCCGATTTGTGGGCCGGCTCCCAGTGGCCGAGCCCCAGCGTATCTTCCGGCAGCGCCAATACGTCGCAGCGGGACTCTCCCGCCCGGTGGACCATCGCCTCCAGCGCGTTCAGGGTGGGCTCCAGCCGCTCCAGCACCTGTCCCGGCGGTATGGAGTGGTCTATCAGCCTGGCGCGCGGCTGTGCGGCGGCTACGCGAATCATGTCGCTTCTCCTACGTTAGCGGCGCGAGCCATCTGCCGCACCACGTCCAGCAGTTTTGGCAGGGAGTCGATGGCGGCCCGACCGCCGGGGCGACCCCATGCAACGCCTTGCCGGCTGGGGAACCGGCCAGAGGCGAGGAACTCTTCGCACACGTCCCGGATGTTCCATATCGCGACATTCTCGCCGGTACTTCCATCTGGCGACGAGCGTCGTGTTTGCTCCCGAGGAATGGTCGCGATTGCGCCGGCCGCGACGTAGGCCAGGTCATTCAGGGCGACAAACGGCCGGCAGTCTGTGAGCGTGGTTAGCGGCCGATCCGTGTCGCCCCGCACGTAGCGGAAGTAGGTCTGAAGGTTCTCGCGGAGCAGGTCCCGTGATTGAGCCGTCACCGTCTCAAATGGACCTCCCTTCCATAGGATCCGAAACGATTCTCCGGACTTCCGGACCAGTCTCGCCTTCTCGCACTCCAGCCATTCCAGGCTGAACTGTTCCCCAACGCAGGCGTGCGTGGCAGCCAGCCGGAATTCCACACGGTTTGCGCACCGGCCCGAGGCGAACACCGTGTCGGTCCCCTCGATGGCGTGGGCGCGGTACAGCTCCGCCTCTACGGAGGCCACGTCCTCCCAGGCGAAGAGGTCCCGGTCGCCCGCCCAGAAGAGCAGGTTGTGGATGTAGTGGGCCATGGCGTTGCCGATACAGGAATCGAGGACGGGGCGGCCATCCAGCATCAGGCGGCCCGCCCACGGCGCGCGGGCATAGTAGCTGGACGCTCGGGGGCTGAGCCCGAGGAAGCAGACCCGGCGCAGCTTGCCGAACTCCCCCGACAGGAGCCGCTGCTTGAGCGTCTGGCGCTCCGGCTCCACGATGAAGCTGAAGCCGACCATGGTCTGCCACGGGGCGGCCGCGTCCGCCGCGATCATCTCCTCCAACTCGGCATGGTAGAGCGTCGGCGGCTTTTCCAGATAGCAGGCGAGACCGCGCTCCACAACGGCCCGGTGCATCTCCGCGTGGAGGGGGATGGGCGTGGGAACGGTCACCAGGTCCAGATTGTGCCGATGGGCCTCCAGCATGTTGGTGTAGTCCGCGTAGATGGCGACGCCGCGCCGGGCAAACTCCCACCGGACCATCCTGTCCTGAAACTCATGGTGGCGCGGGTCGCACGCGCAGACCTGGCGGCACTCCCCCGCCGCTTCCAGGTCTCGGATGGCCCGCTGGTGCTCCCCCGCGAAGCCGCCCATGCCGATGACGGCCACGTTCAAGCGGCGGCTCATGCCGCCCGACCCTGGATGCGATCCAGACTGAACAGGCCGATGTCGAACCGGGTGCTGCCGTTAATGGCCAGCTCCGCGAGGAGCTCTCCGACGACGCTGCAGAACTTAAACCCGTGGCCGGAGAAGCCGCAGGCGATGACCACCTGGGGCGCTTCCGGGTGCGGGGCGATGATGAAGTTCTTGTCCGGCGTGACGGTGTAGAGGCAGGTCACGGCGGCCAGGCAGGGACCGTTCAGGGACGGGATACGGCCTGCGATGGCGGCGCGCATCACCTCCGTCTCCTCCGGATGGACGGTCCTATCGCACGTTTCGGGCGTGCAGAGCGGCGAGTAGGGGGCGCGGTAGAAGGCGATCTTCGCGCCGCCCCGCGGGCCGTCGATTGCAGGAAAGCCGTAGGGCGTGTATCCGTCATCGCTATCCCAGATGAAGATGGGGAACCGCTCCGGGAGGAAGGGCTCGACGCCGCCGGCGGGGTCGAACCAGTAGAGCACCTGGCGCTCCACTTCCAGGGGCAGATTCAGGCCGGCCAGGACGTGCGGCGCCCAGGGGCCGGGCGAGATGATCAGGCGGCCGGCCTCGTAAGTGCCGCTCGCGGTGCGGACCCGGACGCCACCGCCGTGGGGCGACCAGTCCAGCGCCTCCTCCTCGAAACGCAGCGTCGCGCCGCACTGCTCGGCACGGTCCAGGTGCGCTTTGACGCAGGCTTCGGGGCGGAGGAAGCCGGCGCGGCCCTCGTACAACCCCACGGTGTCGGCGTCCGGCCGGAGGGGCGTGTACCGGCGTCTGAGCTCCCTGGCGTCGAGCATCTCATGGGCGAGGCCGTACTGCTTGGCGCTGCGGAGGCTGCCGGTGACTACCTCCGAGTTGGGGCGTCCGATCATGAGGCCGCCGGTCTCGGTGAGGAGGGTCGAGTTGGACTCGCCCTCCAGCTCGCGCCAGAGCTCGTACGCCCGGAACAGGAGCGGCACGTAGGCGGGGTCTTCGAAGTAGGCCTGGCGGATGATGCGGGTCTGGCCGTGGCTGGAGCCGCGGTTGTGGGGCGAGGTGTACTTCTCCAGGCCCAGGACGCGCTGACCCCGTTTGGCGAGGTGGTATGCGGCGGCGCTGCCCATGCCGCCGAGGCCGAGGACGATGCAGTCAAACTCAGGGGCCATAGCTACCGAGCCTCTTGTACGTGACCTCGTATTCCGCGCCGAGCTCAGACTGGATTGCGGAGAGCAGTTCAAGCGCGGCGGAATCAAACCGGTCGTATTCATCCAAGGACCACGGACCCGGATCCGGTGGGTAGTCCCAATTGAGGGCCGTGTCATGCCATTCGGACAGCTCATCGAGCCGGCTGCGAGTCGCCGGACTCAACGGCAGCACCTCCTCCACGGGGCCGACGTCGAAGGCGTTGCGGGCAACGTCATTACCGCACCACACGCAGCCTCCACCCCACTCGAATGACAGGATCAGAACGTACTTCACGGCCATGGTGCCTAACTCTGGTGGTACGGTCCGGGAATCATCACAGAGAGGTTCGGCAGGAGCCTCACCCTGCCGTTCCGCGCGCAGTTATGCCATACCTCTGAAGCCGGTCTTTGTAGGAGTCTCACCCATTTTCGTTCTTGTTGTCGTCCGTCCGTACCAGCGAACGAATGTCCAAACGACGCGGAGTTCAAGAAGCTACCGCGTAGAGATTCCCTCTTGGATGACCAGCTCCTCGTTGGTGGGGATGTGTTGCAGACGGTCCACGATGCCGCTGGGCCAGCGGACCTCCACGCGGTCCACCAATCTGGCAGAGTTTAGCCCAAAGTGGAGGCGGAGGTCACTGGCCGAGAGGTAGCTGGAGCCGCTGCGAACCTGATCTCGCTGGGTGCGGCCACTGGCCGTGACGCGCACCTCCGCGCCCAGGCCGTCCCGGTTGCTCTTGCGCCCCACGAGCCGTATGCGGAGCCAGCCGTTCCGGACGCCGCCTTCATTATGCAGGAGGTGG
>CAYNFH010000304.1:0-6211 GCA_964396385.1 uncultured Chthonomonadaceae bacterium
AATCGATATGAGCGAGAAGACGTTCGTGGTCGAAGTGACCGGCAGCACGGATAAGCTGGACAAGATCATGGACCTACTCTCCCCCTACGGCATCAAGGAGATGGTCCGCACGGGCGTCATCGCCATGGCCCGCGGCGCACGAACCGCGTAGATGCATCACAGAGCACACAAAGGGCACAGAGAAAAACGCCTGAGGGGACAAGGAGATGAGCTTTTGAGGGGTCTGGATTCTTGTCGCGTCTCATCCCCTCATCAGAATCTCTGCTTCCTCTGCGAACTCTGTGGTGAATGAACCCTCCTATGGAAGAGATGCGCGAGATTGTCACCATGGAGCAAGCGGAGCATCTGTTCCTGCTCCTGGCCATCGCGGGTCCTATCGTGGGCGCCGCGCTGGGGGCCATCGCCGGCGCGCGGAAGGGGCGGACGGGACCGGCCGCTCTCAAAGGGCTCTCTATCGGGCTGCTTGGAGTCCTGAACCTGATTCTGTGGAAGGTGTACAACGCGATCACGGATCATCTGGGGCTGGACACCGTTAAGAACCTGGTGGTGAACCTGGTCCTCTTCGTGGGGCTCGGCGCGGCAGCCGGGATCGCGTTTGGGTACGCATCGCGCCTCAGGGTGGGGTTCGTGTCCGGGGGCGGTGAGCCGGGCAGCGGGCCGGCGGAAGACGGTGGGGCACCGGTCCACGCGGCGCCGTCGGCGCCGCGTGCTGGATCCGGCGCAGCGAGGAGGGTTGAGGAATCGGAGGAGCCGCCGCGTGAGCCGTGAACGGCCCATCCGGGCGCTGCTGCTGGACCTGGACGGCACGCTCTGCGACACACATGAGCTGATCTACACCTGCGTGCGGGACACACTCCAGGAGCGCGCAGGGTTCGACTTTACGCGCGGTCACTGGCAGCGAATGGTCGGGCTTCCGCTGCACGAGGTGTACGCGGCCTGCCAGCTCGAGCACCCGGACCTGCTTCCCGCGAATGAGCTGCTGACGGCGCACTACCGCGCGCTGCAGCGAGAGCGGGACCACGGAGTGAGGCTCTTTCCGGGCGTATTACAGGCTTTGGAGCGGCTGCGCGAACGGGGCGTGAAGCTGGCCGTGGTCACGACGAAGCACGTGGAAGCGGCGACCCGCACCCTCCATAGAACCGGTCTGGACCGGCTGCTGGACGCGGTAGTGACCGGCGACCAGTGCCGGAGCTACAAGCCCCACCCTGAGCCGTACATAACTGGGGCGCAGCGGCTCGGAGTGCAGCCGGAGGAGTGCGCGGGCGTGGGAGACAGCCCGCACGATATCGTGTCGGCCCGGGAGGCGGGGGCGGTGACGGTCGCGGCGCTCTGGGGCACGCTGGATGCGGAAGCGGTAATAGCGGAGAAGCCGGACCGCGTGCTGTGGCGGCCGGAGGAGCTGGAGGGATTGGTGCGCGCATGACCCAGGCCGGCTGGCAGGTATGGCAGGACCCGGACGTAGCCGGGCGGTTCACGCGCATGCGGCGGGGCGGACTCCCGGGCGCGCAGGAGCAGTTGGAGGTGATGCTCCGGCTGCTCAAGCACGTGCACGCACCGCAGCTTAACGTGCTGGACCTGGGCTGCGGAGACGGCATCCTGCTCCAGACCATCATGGGCGCCTACCCTGTGCAGCGCGGAGTGGCGCTGGACGGCTCGCCCGCGATGCTGGAGAAGGCCGAAGTCCGGTTCCAGGACCTCGGCCTCTTCAGCGACCTGGTGGACTTCGTGGAGGCGGACTTCAACGATCCCGGGTGGACCGAGCGGCTGCCGGTGAAGCGGTTCGACGCGGTGGTCTCCGGCTTCGCCATCCACCACAGTGAGGACGCCCGGAAGCCGGTGCTGTACGGGGAGGTCTTCAGGCTGCTAAATCCCGGCGGCCTCTTTGTAAACGTGGAGCACGTCGCCAGCGCATCACCGCTGGGCGAGGAGCTGTTCGAGACGGCCTACGCGGAGAGCGTGGCCAGGTACCGCCAGTCCATAGGCGAGGAGGTAACGGCCGAGCAGGTGTTCGAGGAGCTGCGCTCCCGTCCCGACAAAGCGGCGAACCGCCTCGCTCCGGTCGGCACGCAGCTACAATGGATGCGCGAGATTGGGTTTGCCAACGTAGACTGTTACTGGAAGTACTTCGAGCTCGCCGTTCTGGCTGGCTACAGGCCGCGCTAGAAGCTTTCGGAGGGCCGCCCGGTGGAAGACACGGTCCGCATGGTCTTGCAGGAGCACTTACGCTTTGTGCGCAAGCTCGTGGACGCGGTTCCCGGCGAGGTTGAGATGGAGCGAGTCGAGGGAATGCTGATGGACCTCGACACTCGTACATCCAGTTTGCACGGGCTTGCTCCGTCGATGGAGGGGGGCCGGTCGAACCCATTATTGACGCAGGTTATCCAGGTGTCGCGGGACACTGCCGTAGTTAAGGCTAGAGCATTCGGGCTTCCTGTCTACTACATGGGGCAAGCGCACCGTGCCGATGAGGACGCCCCGGAAGGGGATGGCGGAGCGCCTGTGCCGTGCCGGACGCGGCCTCCATTGCCGGGGTTGCCGGCCGCCGACGCGAAGCCGATTCCGGACCCTTTGCACGATGAGGTAGACACAACGGACACTAAGCAGTAGGCGGCGCGATGGCGCGCCCGCAGTGGAGGTTCCCATGCGGAAGCGGGTGCTGATTGTCGACGATGAGCCGCACGTGGCGACGCTGGTCGCCCGCAACTTGACGCAGTCCGGATACGAGACAGCGACCGCGCCGGACGGCCGGGAGGCGCTGAAGCTGCTGGACTCCTGGGGCCCGGACCTGATTGTGCTGGACATCATGATGCCGGAGATAGACGGCATGGAGGTCATCGAGATCCTGCGGGGAGATCCGCGAACGGTGGAGCTGCCGGTTGTGATCCTGACCGCCAAGTCCGAAGACGCGGACATCGCACGCGGTTGGGCGGCGGGCGCACATTG
The DNA here is from genome assembly GCA_964396385.1 of uncultured Chthonomonadaceae bacterium. Taxonomy (GTDB): domain Bacteria; phylum Armatimonadota; class Chthonomonadetes; order Chthonomonadales; family CAJBBX01; genus CAYNFH01. The sequence goes on from CAYNFH010000304.1 coordinate 2,944, forward strand.
CTATATCACAAAGCCCTTCAGCCCGGAGGAGCTGGTGACGGTGGTAAACCGGATCCTGGATACGGTCAGTTCAGGCGGAGCAACATAACAAAGGAGAGGCAAACTCGATGCCTGCGAAGGTTTACTACGATAACGACGCCGATCTGGGGCTCCTGAAGGGCCGGAAGATCGCCGTGATTGGATACGGGAGCCAGGGGCACGCGCACGCGCTGAACCTGCGGGACAGCGGCATGGACGTGCGCGTGGGGCTGCGGCGCGGCAAGAGCTGGGACGCCGCCGAAAACGACGGGCTCAAGGTGCTCTCGGTGGCGGACGCCGTCCACGAAGCAGACATCACCATGGTGCTCGTCAACGATGAGTTCCAGTCCGCCCTCTACCAGGAGAGCATCAAGGACAACCTGCGGCCCGGCAACGCGCTGGCGTTTGGGCACGGCTTCAATATCCACTTTGGGCAGGTCGTGCCGCCGAAGGAGATCGACGTGTTCATGGTCGCCCCCAAGGGGCCTGGGCACCTGGTCCGGCGCGTCTACACGGAGGGCAAAGGCGTGCCGTGCCTTATCGCCATCCAGCAGGATGCCACCGGGCATGCGAGGGAGTTGGCGCTGGCGTATGCCCGCGGGATCGGCGGAACGCGCGCGGGCGTGCTTGAGACCACCTTCAAGGAGGAGACGGAAACCGACCTCTTTGGCGAGCAGGCCGTGCTCTGCGGCGGCGCGACCGCCCTGGTGAAGGCGGGATTCGAGACACTGGTAGAGGCCGGCTACCAGCCGGAGATCGCTTACTTCGAGTGCCTCCACGAGCTCAAGCTGATAGTGGACCTCATGTACGAGGCCGGCATCGCCGGCATGCGGTACTCCATCTCCGACACCGCCCAGTACGGCGACATGACCCGCGGCCCGCGGCTCATTGACGATTCCGTACGCGGCCGGATGAAGGAGCTGCTGAAGGAGATCCAGCAGGGCGAGTTCGCGCGCGAGTGGATCCTGGAGAACCGCGCCAACCGGCCGGTCTTCAACGCGCTTGCGGCCCGCGACCGAGACCACCTTATCGAGCAGGTCGGCCGGCAGCTCCGCGCCATGATGAGCTGGGTCAAGCCTTCCGTGGCCGTGCAGCAGAAGGAAGAGACCCCGGTCAACCTGCGCGTGCAGAACCTGGAGTACCGGGAGTAGGCCTCATCCACAGGCAGGCGAAACCATGGCAACCCGAATCTATATCTTCGACACCACCCTGCGCGATGGGGAGCAGTCTCCGGGGGCGTCCCTGAACGTCCACGAGAAGATCGAGATCGCGCGGCAGCTTGAGCGGCTGGGCGTGGACGTGATCGAGGCGGGCTTCCCCATCTCCTCGCCCGGCGATTTCCAGGCGGTCCAGGAGGTCTGCAAGGTGGTGAAGAGCGCCACTGTTTGCGGTCTCACGCGTGCCGTGCCGAAGGACATCGATGTGGCCGCCGACGCGCTGAAGAGGGCTAAGAGGCCGCGGATCCATACGGGGCTGGGCGTGTCGGATAGCCACCTTCAGCACAAGCTCAAGCTCACCCGTGAACAGGCCATGGAGCGCGGCGTCAACGCCGTCAAGCACGCCAAGAAGTACGTGGAGGACGTGGAGTACTTCCTGGAGGATTCCGGCCGCGCCGATCTGGACTACGTCTGCCAGGTGATCGAGGCGGTGATCAAGGCAGGGGCGACCGTCATCAATATTCCGGACACCACAGGCTTCACCACGCCAGAGGAGTACGGCGCGCGGATCCGTGCGGTAATGGAGCGTGTGCCCAATATCGACAAGGCCATCGTGTCGGTCCACTGCCACAACGATCTGGGTATGGCGGTCGCAAACTCGCTTGCCGGCGCGCTGAACGGCGCGCGGCAGATCGAGTGCACCGTGAACGGCATCGGCGAGCGGGCTGGCAACACGAGCCTGGAAGAAGTCGTGATGGCGATGAAGGTCCGGTCCGACTTCTTCGGCATGGAGACCGGCATCGTCACCCAGGAGATCTACAACACGAGCCGGATGGTCTCCAATCTCACCGGCATCCTGGTGCAGCCCAACAAGGCCATCATTGGGGCGAACGCCTTTGCACACTCCTCCGGCATCCACCAGGACGGAGTGCTCAAGGAGCGCACGACCTACGAGATAATCGACCCACGTGAGGTAGGCATCCCGGAGAGCAAGATCCTGCTCACCGCCCGGTCGGGCCGTCACGCGCTCCAGCACCGCCTGGGCGAGCTGGGGTTCCACCTGAACGAGAACCAGCTCGACAAGGTGTATGAGCGGTTCCTGCAGGTGGCTGACCAGAAGAAGATGGTCTACGATGAGGATCTGGAGGCGATAGTCGCGGACGAGACCTCGGCGGTCCACGTGAGCTACGAGCTGCTCCACGTGCAGGTGAGCTGCGGCGACCACAGCATCCCCACCGCCACGGTGCAGCTCCGGGACCCGGACGGCCGGGTGCTGATCGATTCGGACCACGGCACCGGTCCGGTGGACGCTATCTACCGCGCCATCAATCGTATTGTGAACGTGGAGAACGACCTGATCGAGTTCTCCATCCAGGCGGTGACGCAGGGCATCGACGCGCTGGCGGAGGTGACCATCCGGATCCGCCAGGGCAACGACATCTATACCGGCCGGGCGGCGAACACCGACATCTGCGTCGCGAGCGCCCGCGCCTACATGCACGCGCTGAACCGGCTGCTGGACCGCGTGACCCACGCCGCCCAGGAGAAGACGCTGGAGCACGTGTGAATACCATAGGAAGTTGAGCCAAATGCAATCCAGAACGATGTTCGAAAAGATCTGGGACGCCCATGTGGTGAAGGCCGACGAGGGCAAGCCCGCGATTCTCTATATTGACCTGCACCTGGTCCACGAGGTGACCTCCGCACAGGCGTTCGACGGGCTGCGCATGAGCGGCCGTAAGGTGCGCCGGCCGGATCTCACCCTCGCCACCATGGACCACAACGTCCCGACCACGGACCGCTCCATCCCCATCCAGGATCCTATCTCCAAGAGGCAGATCGAGGTGCTGGAGGAGAACTGCCGGGAGTTCGGCATCACGCTGTACGACCTCCACAGCCCGCGGCAGGGCATCGTCCACATCATCGGACCGGAGCTGGGCCTGACGCAGCCCGGGATGACCATCGTCTGTGGCGACAGCCACACCTCCACGCACGGAGCGTTTGGGGCGCTGGCGTTCGGCATCGGCACGTCGGAGGTCGAGCACGTGCTGGCCACGCAGTGCCTCCAGCAGGCGAAGCCGAAGACCATGGAG
>CAYNFH010000305.1:0-6208 GCA_964396385.1 uncultured Chthonomonadaceae bacterium
TGCAGGCTTGGAGGTACTTGCTGGGGAGGGGGTGAGGGAGGATGGACTGGAGGTAGCGGGAGGCGGCGGCGACTTTGTCCAGGTCAACGCCCGTGCGGACGCCCATGCCGTGGAGCATGTACAGCAGGTCCTCCGTGGCCAGGTTGCCGGACGCGCCGGGCGCGAACGGACAGCCGCCGAGGCCGCCCGCGCTGGAATCGAACACCGCGATTCCATGCTGGAGCGCCATGAGCACGTTGGCCAGCGCAGTGCCGCGGGTGTCGTGGAAGTGAAAGGCGAGAGACGTGAGTCGTGAGTCGTGAGTCGTAAGACCGGATTCCGGATTTAGGTCAGCATCGGTCCCCGGTCCTCGGTCCTCGGTCTCCGACAGGAGCGCCTCCGTCAGCCGTGCCACGTCCGTGGGTACGGCGTGGCCGATGGTATCTCCGAGGGAGATCTCGTCTACGCCCATCTCACGGAGCGATTCCACCACCGGCAGGACCTGCCCCGGAGCGATGGGCCCCTCGTAAGGGCAGACAAAGGCGGTGGAGACGTAGGCGCGCACCCAGAGCCCATGGACGCGGGCCGTGGGGAGGAGCCGCCGGAATATCTCCAGCGACTCCGCGATGCTCATGCCGATGTTCTTCTGCGTGAAGGTCTCGCTGGCCGCGGTGAACAGGGCGATTGCCCGGACCCCGGCCGCGAGCGCCCTCTCCAGCCCCCGCTCGTTCGGGACGAGCGCGGAATAGCGCACGCCCTCCCGCGGCTTGAGGTCAGCCAGCACCTCCTCCGCGTCCGCGAGCTGCGGCACCCGCTTCGGACTGACGAAGGAGGTGACCTCTATGTCCGAGAAGCCCGCGTCCGCCAGCATCTCCACGTAGCGCACCTTCGCCTTCGCCGGTACCACCGCCGCTTCGTTCTGCAGCCCATCCCGCGGTCCGACCTCAAAGACGCGAACGGCGGGAGGAAAGGCAGAAGGGGAGAAGGGGAGAAGGGGAGAAGGGGTGACTTCAGAGTCGAGAGTAGAGAGTCGTGAGTCGTGAGATCGGATTCCGGATTCGCCCGCTCGCCCGCTCGCCCGCTCGCCCGCTCGCCTTCTGCTTTGCGAACTCACCCCTTCACCCCTTCAGTCTTTACCCTCGGCGCCTTCGGCACGAAGAGCTTGTTCGGGTACTTGGGAGCGGGCGGAATGGGAACCGGATGCTCCCGGATCTCCTTCTGGAGGTACTGGATGGCGAAGTCTAGCTGCGCATCCTTGCCCTCGAAGGTCTCGTGCGGCTGGTTGTCGATCACGATGTCCGGCTCCACGCCATGGCCCTCGATGAGCCAATCGCCCTTGGGGCCGTACACGCCGGTCTCGGCGGCGCTGGCGATGCCGTTGTCCACCAGTCGGTTATCGAAGCTGAGCCAGATCTCCCCGCCCCAGGTCCGCGTGCCGATGACCTTACCCAGCCCAAGCTGGCGGAAGCCCTCCGTGAACGCCTCTCCGTCCGAAGCGGTGTTCGCGTCGCAAAGCACCACGGCGTGGCCCCGAAACGCCCACTGCATGTTCCAGGAGGGGTTGCCGATGCGCGGCTGCCAGTAGAACCAGGCCTTGCGCATCAGCTTCTCCAGGATCCAGCTATCGATGTTGCCGCCGCCGTTGTGGCGCACGTCGACGATGAGGCCCTGCCGGTCAAAGACGGGGTAGAAGTCGCGCGCCCAGCGGTCGATGTCGCCGGAGCCCATGGCCCGCAGGTGAACGTAGCCGATCTCGCCCTTGCCCTCCTGCTCCACCCGCTGGCGGCGGCTCTCCTCCCAGTCGCTGTAGCGCAAGTCGCCGGCCTGCCCGGCGGAGAGCGGCTTGATGATAACGTCGCGCTCCTGGCCGGTGGCGCCGGAGCGCAGGTGAACGAGCACCTGCTTGCCGGCCTGGTTCCGGAGCATCGACACCGGATCGGGGGCGCTCAGCGTACTCACGCCGTTGATGCTCTGGATGACGTCACCCTCCTTCGCATCCACGTCCGGGTTGGCCAGTGGCGAGCGGGCGTCCGGGTCGTCCGCGTAGCCCTCGTAGAGCCGGTCGATGCGATACCCGCCGTGGGCCTCGTCCCGGCTCAGCTCCGCGCCCAGGAAGGCCGGAGCGATGTGCTCCTGGCCCTGCCGGATGTCGCCCCCGACCACGAAGATGTGCAGCGCGGAGAGCTCGCTCACCATCTGCCCGAGCAGATCGTTCAGCTCCTCACGGTCCGTGACGCGGTCCACCAGCGGCTGCACGCGCTTGAGGGTGCCGGACCAGTCCACGCCATTCATGTTGCGGTCGTAGAAGTAGTCGCGCTCCAGGCGCCATGCCTCCACCAGCATCTGCCGCCACTCCTCGCGCGGCTGCATAGGAAAGCTCCAGCCGGACAGGTCCACGTTCTTCTTGTCCAGGCTCGCCGGGGCAGAGGCGGTGGAGTCGATCACGTAGAGCGTGCCCGCCTTACTCACCAGGAGGTGCTTGAGGTCTTCGGAGAGCTCGTAGCCGCGGATGTCGTCCACCAGCGCCTTGGCGGCGATGTCGTGGTTCTGGATGTCCAGCACTATCAGGCTCTGTTTGGGAGAGGCCCGGCTCTCGCGGGAGACGTAGATCAGCCGATTGCCCGTGGCGGATAGGCTGCCGTAGTCACCGGCAGGCGCGGGCACGTCGTAGAGACGCTGCTGGATGCCGTCCAGGTCGATCTTCACCTCGGCCGGCTTGGCCGGAGCTGGGGGCTTCTTTTCGTCCTCGGGCTGCGGGTGCAGCTCGTCATAGGGCTCGAATGGGGACCGCTGGCCTTTGGCGAGCGCGATCTGATAGATACGCGTGGTCTTCTCGTAGAAGGGCTCCGGCTGTCGGGGACCCCACGGGGCGCCGACGACGCTGTGCAGGTTGCGGTCCGAGAGGAAGTAGAGCCACTTTCCGTCCGGGCTCCAGGCGGGGCTGTAGTTATCCTCCCGGTTGGTAGTGACCGGCGTTATCTTGCCATCATCGATTCCGTAGAGGGCGATGCGCGAGAAGGTGAAGGTGGGCTCCACCATAGCGATCCACTTGCTGTCCGGGGACCATCGGAAGTCGCCGTACTCCCCGTCCGGGTTGAAGGCGAGCTTCTTGGCCTGGTGCGTGGTTGTATCCAGCAGCCAGAGCTCCTGGTCCTTGTTGGAGTAGACTATCCACTTGCCGTCTGGCGAAGGCACTCCGTCCACGTTCAGCACCTTGGAGCCGTTGGATATCTGCGTTGCCATCCCGACCCCATTGGCCGGGAGCGTCCACCACTCCACCTCGCCGGACTCATCGGAGAGCACGTCCAGCGTCTTCCCGTCCGGGGCGAAGCGCGCGTTCCGGTACCGTACGCCGGACTTGCGCGTCGCCTCTACCAGCCGGCCCTGCTGCGCGGGCGCGACAAAGACCTGGCCGCGTGCCGTGAGAACGACACGGTCGCCCTTCGGGGAGATGTGGGCAGCCGAGAGGTAGTCCATCGGCTTGTCGATCCACTTCTCGCGGGTCTGGTCCAGGTCGGAGGCGAGCGTGATGTCCAGCAGCCGGTCCTGGTTGGAAGCGACGTCGTAAACGTAGAGGTCCGCGCCGAACTGGTAGATGATGCGGCCCTCGTCCAGCGCAGGCGTCTGGAGGTCCAGCCCGGTGTGGTGGGTGAGCTCGCGGAGGCCCTTGCCGTTCGGTTCCATGGACCAGATGTTCATGAAGCCATCGCGGTCCGTGACGAAGTAGACGCGGCCCTTCCAGTACATGGGAGTCTTGCTGGTGCCCGCGTAGTCCGAAGTGAGCGCGACCGCCTCGCCCGCGCCGGGTGCGAGCTTCCAGATGTTCTGGGCGGTGCCGCCCTGGTAGCGGCGCGTGTGGCTGCCCTGGAACGGCAGACGCGTGAAGTAGACGGTTCCGTCCGGCGCGATGCACCCGTCGCTGGCCTGGGCGAGCGGAATGATGGTATGGGAGCGGGTCTTCGGGTCTACCTCCACGAGCTGTGCGCTGGGAAGGGTGGAGTAGCGGTAGGTGTTGTAGAGCACCTTGCCGTCCGGCGTCCAGCCGACCACGGCGGCCCCTTCGCCGTAGGTGAGCCGCGTGGGCACGCCTCCCTCCACGGGCATCACGTACGCGTCAGTGGGGCCCTCGTACTGGGCCGAATAGGCGACCATCGTGCCGTCCGGCGAGAGGGACGCGTGGGTCTCCTCGCCGGGATGGGTGGTGAAGGGCTGGGCTACACCGCCTTTGATGCTCACCTTATACAGGTCGCCGTTGGCGGTGAAGATAACGGTCTCTCCGTGCAGCGCGGGATAGCGATAGTAGCCGCGAAATCCGGTCGCGTGGACGGCCGGAACGAGTAAGAGTATGAGGACGCCGATCAGGAACAAGCGCATGAAGCTGCCTCCTATCAGTTAAGACCACGGTCGACGGACGACGCGGAGACCACCGACGATGAACCACGGACCACTGACTCCGGGGTTCGTCTGTCGTCTGTCGTTTGTGGCCTGTGGTCTCGGTTCAGTATACGCCGACAGCTACGCAGCGGATTCCGGAGTAAGGGGAATTACCTCCGCGAGGGTGGCGCCGTGCTGCACGCGGTCGCCTTTGGCCACGTGAAGCCGGACGGTTCCGGCGAACGGGGCTTCCAGGGTGGCCAGCACCTTCATGGCTTCGACCACCACCAGTGGCTGATAGGCCTCGACCTCCTGGCCATCTCGCACCAGCACGTCCGCGACAACGCCTACCATGGGCGCGGCGAGCATCCCACTGGCCGCCACTCCCTTTCGGGATGCGGCCCTGCCCTCTTCCGGCTCAAAACGGTAGGTCTGGCCCATCCAGGAGAGCTCCAGCCCCTGCTCACCGCGGGCGAACGGCACGCGGAAGGTCCGCGCGCCCTCTGTAATCTCCAGCATGCCGCCTTCCAGGAGCCGCGCGCGGATGCGCCGCTCGGATCCATCCGGCAGCCGTACCCGCCACCCTTCCCCTTCAGCCTCGGAGGAGAGGGAGAGGGGTTCGCCGTTGTGTAGGAATCGCAAGAGCATAGGCGTTCAGGCGTTCGGGTGTTCAGGTATTCAGGTGTTCAGGTGTCCAGGTGTTCAGGTTCGGAATCCGAAACACCTGAATACCCGAACACCTAAACACCTGTTCTTACGTATTCCTCCACCCACCTCCCGTTCTCCACGGGCTGAAGGGGTCTCCCTCCACGGGCGCAGTGGAGCGGGCTGCGGTGGGGCGCGTCAGGGTCTCGGCGGCGAGGGCGAGCAGGACCTCCGGTGGGATCTGCGAGGGCGGCTGCCAGCCGGAGAAATGCTGTGGCAGGAATCCGGTGTGCGTGCGGCCCTCGCGAAAGGCCGGATGGCGGACGATGGCCAGCAGGTATGGTATGTTGGTCCGGACGCCCAGAACGCAGAACTCTTCCAGGGCGCGCTCCAGCCGGTGGAGCGCCTCCTCGCGCGTCTCGCCCCGTACGATGAGCTTGGCCAACATGGGATCGTAGTAGGGGGATACTTCGCTTCCCCGCTCTACGCCGGAGTCCACCCGCACCCACGGGCCTCGCGGCTCGATCCACTGCTCCAGCGAACCGATGGAGGGCAGGAAGCCGGCCGCAGGGTCTTCGGCGTAGATGCGGACCTCGATCGAATGGCCCGACGTGGCGAAGCGGCGAGGAGGCAACGCGGCGAGACGGGACTCTGCCGGTCCGAAGTCCGAAGTCCGAAGTTCGGGTTCGCCTTGGACCGGAGGCTCGAGGCCCCCGTTGGTAAGGGGCAGGGGGTGGCCGGAGGCGATGCGGAGCTGGAGCTTCACCAGGTCGATGCCGGTGACCATCTCCGTTACGGGGTGCTCTACCTGGAGGCGGGTGTTCACCTCCAGGAAGTAGAAGCGATGGTTGCCGTCCGGGCGCTCCTCCAGCAGGAACTCTACGGTGCCGGCGTTTACGTACCCCGCCGCCTGGCCCACGCGCACGGCGGCCTCCGTGATGCGGGCGCGCAACTCCGGGGTCAGGATGGGCGAGGGGCTTTCCTCGATGATCTTCTGGCGGCGGCGCTGGATGGAGCACTCCCGCTCAAAGAGATGGATGACGCTGCCCTGTGCGTCGCCGAAGATCTGGACCTCCACGTGGCGCGGGTTGGAGACGTACCGCTCCAGCAGCACGCGGGAATCGCCGAAGGCACTCTGGGCCTCCCGCCGGGCCTCGTCCAGGAAGGGCTCCAGATTCGCCAGGGACTCCACCAGCCGCATCCCCCGGCC
>CAYNFH010000306.1:0-6199 GCA_964396385.1 uncultured Chthonomonadaceae bacterium
CCTTCGGGCTGGGGAGCCGGCTTCAGCCGGGTTCTCTTTCAATAGCGCCGGGGTTTCAGCCCGGCGTGGGGATCGGAGACTCGCGATTCCAGCTTGGTGCCTTCGTGCATTTGTGGTTCAGATCTCCGCCGATAGAGCCTGGACCCGCTCCTTGAGGCGGCCGCGGGCGCGGTGGAGGCGGAGCTTTACCCCGATGCGGGTGGTACCCAGCACGTCCGCAATCTCCTCGCAGCTCATCTCCTCCACCTCGCGCAGAATCAGGATCTCGCGCTGGTGCGCCGGCATGCCGAAGAGCGCGCGCCGTAAGAGCCCGGCCAGCTCCCCTCGCTCGGCGGCCTCGTGCGGGTCCGAGGCCGGTCCGTGGTCCCCCAACCACTCCGGCGCGGCCACCGGGTCGTAGAGCGTCTCAGGCCGGCGCAACCGGGCGCGCGCCCGGTCCCGGCAGATGTTGCCGCAGATGCGGAACAGCCAGGTGCGTACGCTGCTGTCGGACCGGAAGCCATGCCGCGCGCGGAAGGCTCGCAGGAACGTCTCCTGCTTCACGTCGTCCGCGTCGTCCGCATCGCCCAGCAGATGGTAGGCGAAGCGGAAGACGTGCCGCCCGTGCTCCTCATAGACTAGGGCGAACCGATCCTGGGATTCCTGCTCAGGGCAGGTTGTAGCTGTAGACATTGCCTCCCGCACAGTCTTGCCTCCTACAAACGACATGGCCAGATGGCCCTCACCCATTCTACGGACCGCCGGCCACTTCGGACTTATCGCAGGTTGCCATTTTAGGGTATATTCGCGGCTAGTAACAGATGCAGCACTTACGAATTTTACCCATAACAGTTTGGCGGACAGGGGCTGACAATGCATCGCGAGCGACTTTACGAAGAGGTGGCCGACCAGATCGAGGAGCTCGTGGGGCGCGGCGCCTTCCAGCCCGGCGACCGGCTCCCCTCCGTTCGTGAGCTGTGCCGGCAGCGGCGCATCAGTCCCGCAACAGCGATGGAGGCCTACCGCCTGCTGGAGGACCGCGGGCTCGCGGAGGTCCGCCCCCAGTCCGGCCACTACGTACGAGCCCGCTACGCCGGGCCCGCGGAGGAGCCACCGGTAACGCGGACCGCGGCCATCCCGGAAGAGGTGAGCGCCGGCCACTGGATCCTGCGCGTGCTGCGGGATACACGGAACCCGCGGCTCGTCCCGCTCGGCGCGGCGGTGCCGCACCCCAGCAACCTGCCACTGGATGCCCTCAGCCGCGCGATGGCCCGCGTGGCCCGCCGGGACCCTCTCGCCGGCGGCCGGTACGACGTGCCGCCCGGCTGCGAGCCGCTACGCGCGCAGCTTGCGCGCCGCTCCCTCGCCATGGGATGCGTCCTCTCGCCGGACGAGATCGTCATCACCGGTGGGTGTCAGGAGGCCATCGGGCTCTCGCTGCGGGCCGTCTGCCGGCCCGGCGACGTGGTGGCGGTGGAGTCGCCCACCTACTTCAACTTTCTCCAGGTCATTGAGGTGCTCGGCTTGCGCGCGCTGGAGGTCGGCACGAGTCCGCGGGAGGGGATGGAACTGGAGGCGCTGGAGCGCGCCCTCCGGGAGCAGCCGGTCCGCGCCTGCCTGCTGAGCACCAACTTCAGCAACCCGCTGGGCAGCCTCATGCCGGAGGAGAAGAAGCGGGCGCTGGTGGACCTGCTGGCGCGCTATGAGGTGCCGCTGATAGAGGACGACCTGAACGGAGATCTCGGCTTTGGCGCTGACCGCCCGTGGGCGGCCAAGGCGTACGACCGCGCTGGCCTGGTGCTGCTCTGCTCCTCGTTCTCCAAGACGCTGGCGCCGGGATATCGGGTAGGGTGGGTGGCCGGCGGACGATACCATGAAGCCATCTCGCGCCTCAAGGCCGCCGAGAACATCGCCTGTCCAACCCTGCCGCAGCTCGCCATCGCGGAGTTCCTGGAGACCGGCGCGTACGACCGGCATCTGCGCCGGGTCCGGCGCACCTATGCGCGCCAGGTCCAGCAGCTCTCGGAGGCCGTGGGGCGCCACTTCCCAGCCGGCACCCGGATGACTCGGCCACAGGGAGGGTTCGTGCTGTGGGTGGAGTGCCCGGAAGGGCTGGATGCCCTGAAGCTGTACGAGGCGTGCGCGGCGCAGGGTATCGGCATCGCGCCCGGCCCTATTTTCTCGCCCCGTCTGGATTACGGCCGCTGCATCCGCCTGCACGCCGCCTACTGGTCTGCGGCGACGGAAGAGGCCGTAGCGCAGGTGGGCCGCCTCGTGGCGACAATGGTCGGCAGCTAAGATCCCTCCCCGAAGCCCGCAGCAAGCCGGGGCGGGCGCACCTCCAAACGGAACACCGCCCGTCCGCCGGGCGTCTCTGTGCAAGCAGGTGAGAGGTGAGAGGTGAGTGGTGAGTGGGAGGGATCCCGCTACCTGCTGACTGCCGCCTGTAGCCTGGACATGAGTGGAGGTGAAAACATGGCAGCAAGAGTGAGCTATACGCGCAAGGAGCCGTATCCGGACCGGCCGCCGTCCGGCAGGGAGCTTCTGAGAGAAGGTCGCGGCACCAACAAGGGGCTGGCCGACCCGGATCCGGCCGTGAGGGCGCGAGAACATGAGCACAACCTGGACCTCACGGACGAGACGGTGACCAACATCGACGTGAGCCCCACGACAGGATTGGACCTCGGCACGGGCCTGGGAGTTGGCGCGGGGAACGACGTGGGCACGGACGTTACGGGGACGTAGGAGAGGATTCCGTTCGGTAGTGCGCGAAGCCCGGCTCATGCGCTGCCTCTCCGGTCTTGCCGTCCTGCTGCTGCTGGCCGCGCCCGCGTTGCGGGGCCAGGACCGCGCGCACATGCCCTTTAAGGGCGTCTACCGAGCGGGGCCCAAGACGACAATGCTGAACCGCGAGCCGAAGCAGATGGCGAGCATCGCGGCGCTGCGGGCAAGCTTTCCGCCGGACCAGGTGATGCGGGCCAAGTACAGCGACCCGGACATCGCCGCCTACAACCCGGATCCGGCCTGGCAAGCGAAATACAACGTGCGGCTGCCGGAGGAGAACCGCGTGGTCACCGTCCACGCGCTCCTCTTTGCGGCCAAACCGGAGACCGGGCGCACAGGCGACAACGACTTCCATCTCATCATCGGGGATTCGCCCAACCCGAGGGAGCTGATGAATGTAGAGGTTAGCGGTGTGCCGAAAGCAGACCCCGATCCGTTTATCCTCGTGAGGAAGCAGCTCATCGCCATGCTCGCGCCAGAGGGATCTTTGCGGTCCGGACGGTTCCGGAAGTACGACCCGCCCATCCCCGTGGAGGTCACGGGCTCCCTCTACTTCGACGCGGATCACGCGGCCGGGGCGATAGGGCCCAGGGGGCTGCAGCCCAGCACCGTATGGGAGATCCACCCGGTGCACTCCATCCGCCGCCTGGCCAAAGCGCCCAGCGTAAGCCCGGCAGCGCCGGGAGCTCCCCGCTCCAGCAGGCGATCCGGTAGAGACTAGCCGAGGTAGACCAGGCCGCGCTTGATGGCGGCGGCGGCGGCCTGGGTGCGGTCGGTTACGCCCAGCTTGGCGAGAATACTGTTGACGTGGCCCTTTACGGTGCCCTCGCTGATGAAGAGCGCGTCCCCAATCTCCAGGTTACTGCGCCCGGCCACGATAAGCTCCAGCACTTCCATTTCCCGCGCCGTGAGGGGCGGGCTGTTCAGGTGCTCCGCAAGCCTGGCCGCGACGCCGGGCGGAAGGTGGCGCTCGCCCGCGTAAACCGCCTCCACCGCCTCCACCAGCTCCTCCACCTGCGCATCCTTGAGGAGGTAGGCTTGCGCGCCGGCCGTGAGCGCGCGGTGTATGTCCGCGTCCCCACTGTAGGTCGTCAGCACCACGAACCGCGCGGTGGGGTCCTCCTGCCGGATAGCGGCAATGGCCTCCACGCCGCTCATATCCGGCATCCGCAGATCCATCAGCGTGACGTCCGGCCGGCGCTCCGCATAGAGGTCCACCGCCTCCCGGCCCCCTGCGGCAACCCCCACCACGTCGATGCGGCCGTGGCGCGCAAGGATGGCCGCCAGCCCCTCCCGGACCACGGGATGGTCATCCGCAATCAGCACGCGGATGCATGTCTCCACGGATTCAGCGGACACGGGCGTCCCTCTCCGCAACCGGCGCAATGGCGAGCACCTCGATTCCGCCTCCGGACCGGCCGGTAACGCGCAGCTCGCCCCCGATTCGGGCCGCGCGCTCCCGCATGCTGCGCATGCCGAAGCCGGAAGAAAGCGGTCCGCCGACATCGAAGCCGCTTCCATCATCCACTATCCGGAGCGATACATCGCGCTCTCCATACTCGACCGCGATGCGGATAGAGCCCGGTCTGCCGTGCCGCAAGGCGTTGGTGGTGGCCTCCTGCGCGATCCGGAGCAGCTCTTCCTCATAGCCTGGAGGGAGGGGGCGCGGCTCCCCCTGCACTTCCACCTGCAGTGCGACGCCGGCGCTGGAGATAATGGGTTCCACGGAGCGCGAGATAGCGGCGGCCAGGGTCGCCTCCTCCAGCGCCCTCGGACGCATTGCCCAGACCGACCGGCGGGCCTCCTCCAGGCACTCCCTGGCCAGGGTACGGGCCGTCTGGATGTGGCGGCGAGCCTCCTCCGGCTCATCCAGGGCCATTCGCACCGCCTCCAACTGGATCAGTATGCCGGTGAACCCCTGCGCCAGGTTATCGTGGATCTCGCGGGCGACCCGGTTCCTCTCCTCCAGGAGCTCCGCCGTCCGCTCCGCCACTCGCCGCTCCAGCTCCAGATTGGTTCTGGCAAGCTCGTCGGCGGCACGCCGCCGTGCGATGGTCAGGGAGCTCACGGCGTAGGCAATGGCCATAAAGACCGCCACACGCAGCAGTGTGCCGGGAGTCAGGTCGATCTGTCCAGAAGGCTCGATGAACCAGAAATCGATGGCGAACGCGCCGAGTGCCGCGCAGAGCAAGGCCGGTCCCAATCCGCCCTCCCAGGCGCTGAACAGGATGGCGAGCACCAGCAGGAGCGCCGGGGCCTCCGCGATGCGGCGGTAGACGAGCAGGCAGATAGAGACGGCGATGGCGGCCGCGCCGACCGCCAGCAGGTAGTTCATGCCTGCGGCAAGCGGCTTCCCGGATTGAGCAAAGCGAGACCAGCGGTTCTGTTGAGTAGCCATGTTCGTGCGGAGCGGAGTACGTAAGGCGTTGGGCCGCGTCGCCAGTAGGATACCACGGGGGTTGCGGGCCGGATGGAATGGGCAAGCCCGTCCAGGAGAACTCCGCTCTGAAACCGCCACCCAACCTGCGGAGGGGACAAAAACATAACTTTCGGACGGGTTGTCAGCGCCCGCAACCGTCCCTTAGAATGGAAGCCTCTGCAACTCCCGTGCGTTGGCGCCGGGTTCCGATTTCTGGGTGACGCCGCCGTTGCCCGACCTTTCCCTGAAGGTCAACGGATGCTGCGTCCAGCATCGCCCTACAACGCCGAAGGTCCGGGCCCTTTGCAGGGCCCGGCGTAATCGCCTAGGATTACGCCTCTCTCCCAGCTCTTCGACTTCCCCCAATGGCGCGGATGGTCACTGAGATCCGATTCAACCCATCTGGAGGAAGGAGAATACCCCAGTGATCGCACCCTCTCGTACTTGCGGGAACGTGCGGACGAGCAAGATCAAACGGCTCGCCGAGCGGCTCCGCGAACCGGAATGGCGGCGGTACGGCTACGCCCTGCTGGGCGGCAAAGTCATCGGCGTCATCCTGCTCTTCACCATCTTCGCCCTGCTCTCCGCGTTCACCGGAGGCGGAGCGCTGGCGGACACCACGCCTGCGCTCAAGGGCAACGACGTCGTCAACCCCCTGAACACCGTCTGGACGCTGCTCGCGGCGTTCCTGGTGTTCGGGATGCAGGTTGGGTTCACCATGCTGGAGGCCGGCTTCTGCCGCTCCCGCGAGACGGTGAACGTGCTCATGGAGTGCATCGTCGACACCTGTTTGTGCGGGCTCCTGTTCTATGCGTGGGGCTTCGCGTTCATGTTCAGCCACGGGAACGGCTTCATAGGGTATCACTGGTTCTTCCTGCAGGGAGCGCCGGCCACCTATGAGTCCACCGGCGTGGCTTTCCTGGCATTCTGGCTGTTCCAGTTCGCGTTCGCGGACACCTGCTCCACCATCACGTCCGGCGCTATGATCGGCCGGACCGGGTTTGTGGGCGACCTCAT
>CAYNFH010000307.1:0-2278 GCA_964396385.1 uncultured Chthonomonadaceae bacterium
CCCCGCTCCCCGCGGTCAAGGACCGGACCTGGCCGAAAACGCGAATCGATTACTTCATTCTGGCCGAGCTGGAGAAGCGCGGCCTGACTCCCGCGCCGCCGGCGGACCGCCGGACTCTCATCCGCCGGGCTACCTACGATCTCACGGGCCTGCCGCCCACACCCGAGGAAGTGCGCGCCTTCCTCGCGGACGGCTCCCCGAACGCCTTCGCGCGCGTGGTGGACCGGCTGCTCGCCTCTCCCCGATACGGAGAACGGTGGGGCCGGCACTGGCTGGACGTGGTTCGCTACGCCGACTCCCTGGACTCGCGCGGGCTGGGAGGCGAGGGGGACATCGCGGACGCCTGGAAGTATCGCGACTGGGTCGTCGAAGCCTTCAACCGCGACCTGCCGTATGACCGGTTCATCATGGACCAGATCGCAGGCGACCTCCTTCCGGCAGACTCCGCGCCGTCCGGCCCCGCGCCGGCGTACGTTCAGGGCACCGGCAGCGTCAATACGCGCGGGATCATCGCCACCGGTCTGCTAGCCATCGGGAACTGGGGCAACGGCGACGCGGACAAGGACAAGATCCTGACCGACATCGCGGACGACCAGGTGGACGTGGTGAGCCGTGCCTTTCTCGGCCTCACCGTCGGCTGCGCCCGCTGTCACGACCACAAGTTCGATCCCATCCCGACCACGGACTACTACGGTCTGGCCGGCATCTTCTTCAGCACGCACATCCTTCCGAAACTGACGCCTAAGGGGCAGGGGGAGACGCCGCTCCGCGTCCCGCTGCTCTCCAAAGCGGAGCTCGCGCAGCGTGCGGAGTACCAGGCGCGCGTGAGCGGGCTGGAGAAACAGCTTGCGGACGCGCGGACGGCTGCGTACACCGCACATGCCCGGCGCATGCTGCCGGACACCGCCCGCTACCTCCTGGCCGCTTGGGACTGCTCGCGCCAGCGCGGGGAGGTGGTGGATGCCTACGCCGCCAGAACGGGCCTCCAGCCCTATGCGCTCCGGCAGTGGCTCGGGCTGCTGAACGGCGGGCACTACCGGCTGATGACCACGGCGGTCAAGGACCTGCTCGGCAACGCGGGCGTCAACGTCTACAAGGGTCCGGCCGACACGCCGTCCATCACCGTTAACACCAACGATGCGCCCAAGAGCATTCTCACCTTCACGCTGCCTCCTCGGAGCGTGTGCGTTCATCCCGGACCGGCCAACGGGGTGGTGGTCGGCTGGCGCAGCCCGGTGAGCGGAGTGGTAAGCGTCGCCGGGCGCGTGGTGGACGCGGACCCGGCTGGCGGCGACGGGATTGCCTGGATCCTGGACCTGCGCGGCTCCTCGGGGCTGCGGGAGCTGGCCTCGGGCGAGTTCCCCAACGGCGGCGCCCAGGGGTTCGAGCAGGGGACAGGCGCGGATCGGCTCACGGCGATCCAGGTGCGAGAGGGCGACGAGATCCAGCTCCTGGTTCTGCCCAAGCAGAGCCACACGTGCGACACGACCGTGGTCGAGTTGACCATATCGGCGTCCGGCGGCCGGACCTGGAACCTGGCGCGGGAAGTCGTACCGGACCTGCACGCCGGTAATCCACACGCCGACGGATTCGGCAACCCGGGGGTGTGGCGGTTCTACGACATGGCGGAGAGCAGGCGCTCCCGCCGGCACGATGCGTTTGCCGCCGGCTCATGGGAGGCGTGGGACCGCGCCGCGGAGGCCGTGGCGGCCGGTACGCAGCCGCGTGACGCCCTGGAGCAGGCCGCGGCGCAGCTTCAGCGCGAGCTCACCCTGACGGACGGCCGCAGCCCCTTCTGGATCCGCGATTCCGCCGATGAGCGGTTCCTGGAGCCGGCGGAGCGGGAGCAGCTTGCGAGGCTGGCTGCGGACCTGGAGACGCTGAAGAAACAGGCGCCCAGTCCGGTCCAGTACGCGAATGCGGCACAAGAGGGCGGCGTGCCGGAGAGCCCTCACGCTGGCGTTCACGACGTGCGGGTCCACATCCGCGGACGGTACGACCGCCTGGGGGACCTCGTGCCGCGGCACTTCCCCGTTGTGCTCGCGGGGCCGCGCCAGCCGCCCATCACCTCCGGCAGCGGCCGGCTGGAACTGGCCAGGTGGATTGCGAGCCCGTCCAACCCGTTGACCGCGCGCGTGATGGTTAACCGCATCTGGGAGCATCACTTTGGCAAGGGCCTCGTCGGCACGCCGAGCAACTTCGGCAACCTCGGCGAGCGGCCATCGCATCCCGAGCTGTTGGATTATCTCGCCAGTCGGTTCATCGCCAGCGGCTGGTC
>CAYNFH010000307.1:2288-6194 GCA_964396385.1 uncultured Chthonomonadaceae bacterium
TGGTTAACCGCATCTGGCAGCACCATTTCGGCGAGGGAATCGTCCGCTCGCCAAGCAACTTTGGAGCCCTCGGGGACCGGCCGTCCAATCCCGCGCTGCTGGACTACCTGGCTTCCGAGCTCGTAGGACGGACGGAGGACGGAGGACGGAAGACCGACGGATTCCGGCCGTCCCCCGTCTCCCGTCCCCCGTCCGCTGCCTGGAGCCTGAAGCGTCTCCACCGCGAGATCATGCTCTCGGCAGCGTATCAGCAGTCGAGCGTCGCGCCCGGGCGGACGGCGAAGCTGGATCCGGACAACCGCCTGTTCGGGAGGATGAACAGGCTCCGGTTGGAGGCCGAGCCCCTGCGAGACAGCCTCCTGGCCGCTGCCGGGCGGCTGGACACGACCGTGGGCGGCCCCGCGGTGCGGGACTTCAATGCGCCGCGTCGAACCGTCTACATCATGACGGTCCGCTCGGACCGCTCCGGATTCGGCCCTCTGTTCGATATGGCGGACTCGACCAACAGCGTGCCGGAGCGCACCGTCTCCACCGTGGCGCCGCAGGCGCTGTTCATGCTGAACAACGTGTTCGTGCTGGAGCAGGCCGCTGCCCTCGCAAAGCGCCTCTTGTCGGAGGCAGCGGGAGGCGATGAGGCGCGGATAGGTCGTGCCTATGAGCTCCTGTACGCCCGCCCGCCAAAGCCGGAGGAGCTCCGCATCGGACTCGGCTTCCTGGCCCGGGCCCGGCATGCCTATTCCAGACCGCCGTTTGCCGTGGCGGTATCCGAGGGACCGCCCTCGGCCAGGCCGTCCCAGCGGGATCTCGCCGCCTGGAAGCAGTACTGCCAGGTCCTCCTGTGCGCCAACGAGTTCATTTACGTGGACTGAGATAGACGGATGACGGAAGACGGATGACGGACGGAAGAGGGTGATAGCATGAAAGCAACAGATCCCGGACACGGAATGCGGCCGCGGTACATGAGCCGGCGGGAGATGCTCCGCCACTGCGCCAACGGCTTTGGCATGCTCGGCCTCGCCGCCCTCCTCGCCGAGGACGCCTCCGCCACCTCGGTCTCACGACTCACGACTCACGACTCACGACTGGCGGGCGACCCGCTCGCCGCTCGTTCCCCGATGTTCCCGGCGCGCGCCAAGTCCGTGATCTTCCTGTTCATGTCCGGCGGGCCGTCCCACGTCGACACGTTCGACCCCAAGCCGCGTCTGGCCGCGGACAACGGCAAGCCGCTTCCGTTCGAGAAGCCGAAGCTCGAGCGCACCAAGACCGGCAACCTGCTTCGCTCGCCGTTCGAGTTCCGCCCGTACGGCCAATCGGGCATCGACGTGAGCGAGCTGTACCCGCATCTGGCGACCTGCGTGGACGACCTCTGCGTCATCCGGTCCATGGTGGCGGACAACATCAACCATAACGGCGCCTGCCTCCAGATGAACACGGGGGAGCAGGCGTTCTCGCGCCCCGCCATGGGCTCCTGGGTGACCTACGGCCTGGGCAGCGAGAACCGGAACCTGCCGGGGTTTATCATCATCAGCCCTGCGCAGCCCGCGCAGGGGGCGCCGCTCTGGAGCTCCAGCTTTCTGCCGGCCGCCTACCAGGGCACGCTCGTATCGGATCTGAAGAGCCCCATCGCCAACCTCACTAATCCGGAGCTCCCGCCGGACCGGCAGCGGGATCAGCTCGATGTTCTGCATAAGCTCAACCGCCTGCACTGCGCCGAGCGGGGCGAGGACGGCCAGCTCAACGGCCGCATCGCCTCCTTCGAGCTGGCTTTCCGGATGCAGATGCAGGCGCCCGAGGCCTTCGCGGTCGACGCGGAGTCGCCGGAGACGAAGAAGCTTTACGGGCTAAATGAGAAGCCCACCGAGACATTCGGCCGGCAGTGCCTGATGGCGCGCCGCCTGGTGGAGCGGGGCGTGCGGTTCGTGCAGGTCTACCACACGCAGACGGCGAACCGCGCGAGCTGTCAGCTCTGGGACCAGCACAGCGGGCTGCGCACCGGCCTCCGTGAGAACACCGCCGCTACTGACAGGCCCATCGCCGGCCTTCTGAAGGACCTCAAGGCACGCGGGCTGCTGGACGAGACACTGGTGGTCTGGGGAGGGGAGTTCGGCCGCACGCCCACCGCGGAGAACTCCGACGGCCGCGAGCACCATCCGTTCGGTTTCACCATGTGGCTGGCCGGTGGGGGAGTGAAGGGTGGAATCGTGCACGGCGCCACCGACGAATACGGCTGGCACGCCGTGCAGGACCGCGTCCACGTCCACGACCTCCACGCCACCATCCTCCACCTGCTCGGCATCGACCACGAGCGGCTGACCTACTTTTACGGCGGCCGAAACTACCGCCTCACGGACGTCTACGGAAACGTGGTCCGCCAGATCCTCGTCTGAACCTCAGAGAGGATCTCAATCATGTCTGGATACCGTAGTCTGCCGCGTCGCCTCAGGCGCCGGATACTTCATCCGTGGATCTCGCTCGCGGGTCTGACCGAGCCAACAATCCCCGCGCTGATTGTGCTTTCCTGGATGATGCAATGGCCCCTTGAGGTCCAGATACCCCTCCGGATATGTGGTGGACTGATGCTGCTGGTTCTTTCCATGCTGTCCCTCTTCATCTCCTGGGTAGTCCGAGCGGCGACGAGAGCCAGGCCCCAGACTGTGGCCCCCCGTTTTGCATGCCTTATGCTATGTGCCGCCCTAGCCGGGTTCGGCGCTCTGGCTTGCCTCGTTCTGGGCCGGATTGACCTGTTCGGGTACTCCTACTTGAGCGTCAGTGCCGCGGTCCCGCTCTTCTGGCCGCGGACCCGCCGCAGGGAACGCCCGAACGCGCTGATTGTCGCTCTGATCAGTGTCGCCGCTGCCGGGGCAATCCCGCTCCACTTCCCGTTGGCGTTCGCCGGAGCGGTCCTGACCTCAGAGTTAGCACGGCGCTACTGGAGGGAGTCAATCGTCTCATTTGTTCTGGCGAAGCCACTTGAATCCCAATTCCTGCGTGACGCCATGAAGGGCTGTGCGGTAGGAGCGGGGTGAGGGCCGCTGTCGCTGCTCCGCACGTTGTGCGAAGCTGAACAGTGGGACGAGGCGCGCGAGGAGCTGCAGCGCCTGCGAGAGTTCCACTTGCTGACGCCGGATAAGGAAAGAGCGTGGACGGCGCAGATCCTGCTGGGTGAAGGCAAGAACGTGATGGTGCTCGCCCTCGGCCAGGCAGGAATAGTGAAAGGCGACCTGCTGGCGGCCATGGCAATCGCTTCCGCGCGGCTTGGAAGGCGAGAGGAAGCCCGCCGGCTCGCGTCAGACTATCTCGAGGGCCGCAACCAGGGGGCCGAGCGCGTCATGGGCCGGGTGGTAGAGGCGCTCGACGGCCCAATCGCCGCGCTCGATTGGTACGACCGGGCGGTCCGCCGAGTGGACCGAAAGGACACGCTTCGCCCGCTCGCCGCGGCGCTCTTCGCGGCCGGGGACTACCGCGAATCCGCCTGGGCGTACTCCGAGTGCCTCCGCAACTACCCCTACCTCCGGACCTCGGATGTGGATCGCCTGGTAGAATCTTTGCGGCGGTCCGGCCGGCAAGCGCTCGCGGCGAAGCTCGAAGCCGCCTTCGCGGTGCGCTGCCTGGACGAGGACTGGAAATCCGCTTGACCGGCTTTACATGGGACCAATATAACGTACTCTGCCGCGTGGACTGGGAGCGCGAGGGGGGTGCCTGGCCGCGCCATTGGTCCGAGCGGCCGGGGAGCCGAGCTAAACGTATCAGTGAGTGCGCACGGTCAACAGTGTCACACTTGATCGGGCTGTTGGGAGCGCGAGGCTCCCGCCGAGCTAAACGTACCAAACGGTGCGCGGCCTACTGCCGAGGTGCTCGGGAGGACCCTCGCGCTCTCTCTGGCGGGCCGGGACGGCGCCCGGCCCC
>CAYNFH010000308.1:0-6153 GCA_964396385.1 uncultured Chthonomonadaceae bacterium
CTCTGATCGATGTCGAACGTGAACTCCTTGAGCTGCGTCTCGTGCCAGTTGTCGTCGTGCAGCCGGATGGTCACGCGGGCGCCGTCCCCCACGTTGAACACGCCGGTGGGGTTCATCACCTTCGGCTGCGGGAACGTTACGTGAGCGTCAAACGCCACGTCCCACGGGCGGGCCGTGGCGGCCAGCCGCGGGGTGCCGAGCGGCACGCCGTCCTCCGGCTTGGTGGCCAGGTAGGCGTTCGCCGGGATGGGCTCGCCCGTCTGCGGGTTCATCGACTTGCTCTGCTTGGCGTCTACCGTGAAGTCGATCTCGTGTGTGTACCGGCTGAACTTACGCTTCAGGGTCAGATCCAGGTTGTGCCTCTCGCTGTCGCGCACGTTCTTTGTGGACCAGAAGTTCGGATCGTTCTCGTGACCCTTGACCTTCTGATCGCTCATGGCCAGCACTTTGCGCCAGACGTCGACAGCTTCGTCGATCCGGCCCTGCCGCTCCAGTGAGTGGGCGAGCTGGTGCCAGGTGAACATAGGGGCCGGGCTGTTCGGGTGGCCCTGCTGGTCCGTTCCATGTAGCTTGGTGGACTTGCGGAACCACTCCTCGGCGCGCGGGTAGTTCTTGATCTTGTCGATGTTCTCCCAGCCGATTTCGAACGGGATGTCATACACGTCCGGGTTGTTGGAGTACCCCTCCTCCAAGAGCTTCTGGGCGGCCGGGATGTAGCGCCGGTCCGACCGCTCGTTGGCGTCCGTGAAGTTGTAGGAGAGGTGCCAGGCGCCGGTGATGTAGACGTCCAGGGCGTGCGGGTCGAGCCAGGTGACCATGCGGACCATCGGCAGGATGGCGTCATAGTCGCCCTCGTGGAAGAACTCGTCCGCCCGTACCCAGAGCGCTCCGGCGACGGCCTGCTGCAGGCCGAGCGCCGGACCCAGGATGAACTCGTTGGAGAGTCCCACCCAGGCCCCCTTTTCGCCCTTGTGCATCTGCTCCAGGCCCGGGTCTATGTTGTGCTGCATGAACATCGCCAGCACAATCAGTGGAATCAGCGCCAGCTTGAGCGCCGTATGATGGGGATTCCTCATTGCGAGCGCTCCGTTAGACCTCGCGCCGGTCGAATACGATGATCGCGCCGATCAGCAGCACGGCCGAGTAGACCAGGGCGTAGATGATGTTCTGGATGATGAAGATGTTCTCGTTGCTGATCTGAACGTCCGGGTGGATGAGCTTGTTCTGGATATTGAAGTTGCCGAAGTTCGGGATGATCAGGTGAACGATGGTGGCCAGCAGACGGGTCATGGGGTTGTTGTTCTTGGTCAGGGACTCCGTGACCACGGACATGTTGCCCACCATGAAGATCCCGAAGGACAGGAAGAAGTTGACCACGGGGGTTGCGAACGTGCTGAAGAAGATGGCCAGGGCTCCCAGGAGCATCATCTGGAAGAACGTCATCAGCACACCCTTGGCCATGTCCAGTGGGATTCCGGCCTTCTCCTGCCACATGAGCACGCCTAGGAAGACGATGCCCATGGCCAGCAGCATGACGAAAACCGTCGCGAGGCCGCCAAGGAACTTGCCGAGGACAAACTCAAACCGCTGGACGGGTTTGGACAGCACGGTATAGATGGTGCGCCGCTCTATCTCATTCGGGATGACCTGGATGCCGGCAAGGATCGTAATCAGAAGTCCGGCGATAAGGATGACGGCCAGCCCCAGGCTGCGAAGCACCGCGGAGCTCTCGCGCGGGCTCAGGAAGCCCACGGACGGACCGAGCGCGATCATCGCGACGGCGACAATCAGAAGGATAAGCAGAATCTTGCGCCGGAGCATATCCTCCAGCGTCTGCTTGGCAATGGCAACAGTGACCATCGATTATTCCTCTTCTCCGGGCTTGAGCTCGGCGACGTTTACTTCCCCGCCGGCTCGCCGTACGGTATCTACAAACACGTCCTCCAGGGACCTCCGGTGCGGGACGATGGCCGTGACCTTGCCCTTCGCCCCACGTACCAGGTCCACGAGGTCGCCGACCTGAGCCGGCTCAGCGGCAGGGATGCGGATCTGGCCGTCCTGCTGCTCCACGTTACCCGCTAGCGCCTTGATCTTCTCCAGGGTGCCGTTCGCCAGCCCCTCCGCCCGAATCTCTACTTTTTCTCCCGCCGTCAGGTTGGAGATCTTGTCCAGGGCCAGCATCTTGCCGCCGTGAATGATAGAGACGCGAGTGCAGAGCAGCTCCACGTCGGAGAGCTGGTGGGAGCTGAGGAACACGGTCTTGCCCTGCTTACCCACCTTCTGGATCACGTCGCGGAGCTCGGCGCGGGCGATGGGGTCGAGTCCGGAGGTCGGCTCATCGAGGAAGAGCAGCTTGGGGTCATTGATGAGCGCCTGGGCGATGCCGACGCGCTGCCGCATACCCTTGGAGTACCCACGCATCGGTCTTCGCCATGCCTTGGGGTCCAGGTAGACGTCCTCCAGAACCTTCTGAACGCGCTTGCTGCGCTCAGGCTCACCGATGCGGAAAAGACGGGCGTAGAAGTCCAGCACGTCCCATCCGCTCATCGACTCGTAGAAATAGGCTTCCTCTGGGAGGTAGCTGAGCTTAGACTTGGCTTCGATGTCACCAAGCGGCCTGCCCAGTACTTCCGCGCTGCCGGACGTGGGGAAGATCAGCCCCAGCAGCATCTTGATTGTCGTTGTTTTGCCTGCGCCATTTCGTCCGAGGAAACCAAATATCTCGCCCTCCTCAACCTGCAGGTTGAGGCTGTCCACGGCGGTGATCTCCGCCTTATTCCAGACATCGAGGTAGGTCTTGGTCAACCCGGTGGTGCTGACAGCAGCAGCCATGAATGAGTCCTCCTGTTGAGGGTTCAGGGTTAAGGGTTCGGGAGGGGATAAGTGCGCTTATCCTCTGTTGATTAACAGCGCAGAAGCGTAGGCTGGGATAGGGCCTGTACCCTGAACCCTGAACCCCGAACCCATAAGAGCGGAGCGTCCAGTTTGCGGCGAGGCTCACGGACGTTGAAGAACAGGCCGGCCGGTATCCCGCCGGTCCTGATCCGCACACAAAAAAGGCGGAGGCATTCAGACCTTTCGCCCCCGTGCGCGGCTATTGTATCGCGCCCTGTCCCGGTTTGTCAAACACGACCGACGTCACCTCCGCAATAAGCTCCGGAAAGCCCCGCGGCTCTAGCGACCCGGTCCTCTTACCCCCGGTACACCTCGCACCCGGCCGGCCCCGCCCGGCGGGCCCGGCGGTTGACATCTCCCGCCTGTCTGGCTATAATACGCAAGTACAGGCGGACTGCGTTTCTGAGCAACGAATGAGCCAAAGAACCAGCAATTATCACAAAGATTCGTGTGCGGCGACCCACCCAAAGCCGGTCTTGTTCCGGACTGCCGGAGGGTTTGTCCTGCGCGGGTCAGAGCGCCTGAGGATGCTTGCGGACAGCTTCCACCACGTCCATCAACCCGCACTACTTCACCATGCGCTCGCGTGACCCGCTCCTGGCCCCCCGGCCGAGAGCGGGTTTTGTGTTTATGGAACAAGACTAGAAAGGACAAGCGAATCTCCGATGAATGAGGTTCTGGTACTCAACAGCGACTTCGAACCGCTCAACGTGTGCCACATCCGGCGCGCCCTGGTTATGGTCTACCTGGGCAAGGCGGAAGTGCTGCATGCGCATGAGACTGAAGAGCCCATCGCGGAGTGCTTCGTCCGGCCGTCCGTCGTCAAGCTGCGCCACCACGTGCGGCGCCCGCTGCCGGAGCTAAAGCTCTCCCGGCGGACCATCTTCGCGCGCGACCAGTACATCTGCCAGTACTGCGGCCAGGCCTCCAAAGACCTGACCATCGACCACGTGATCCCGAAGCGGCACGGCGGACAGAGCGTATGGGAGAATCTCGTCTGCTCCTGCCGGCGCTGCAACATGAAGAAGGGTGACAAGCTGCTGAATCAGACCAGCATGAAGCTGATCCGGCAGCCACGCCGGCCGCGCTATATACCCTACATCAGCCTGACCAAGTACCTGTCGGGTCGGAACAACGCGGTGTGGCGCGACTACCTGCCCGTCTTCGCCGACTTCCGCGACTGAACGGATCCAGCGGCTCCGGCTGCCTGGGTTCAGAATCGCACGATATGCCCGCCCCGCAGGGATTCTCGCGCCGCCTCTGCCATGCGGACGGCCCACACGCCGTCCTCGGCCGGGACAGGCGGCGGCGCGCCAGACAGAATCGATCGCGCGAACCCCTCCATCACCCGCCGGAACGTCTCCGGTCCCTGCACGCCGAATTCCTGGTCCTCTACCTCCATCCCCTGCTCCGTCACGACGGTCCTCCGGCTCGGCCCGAAGGGCGGGGTAGTCTCCTGGATCATATAGCCTCGCTCACCGTACAACTCGCCTCGAATTCGGAACCCGATGCAGCGCCAGCAGTAGTCGATGACGGCGGAGTCACCTGCGCCAAAGTCGAGCACAATGGTCATGTCGCGCCCTGCTAAGTCCTCGCCCATTGCCCATACGGAGACCGGGTCCTTGCTCCATAGCCAGCGCGCCAGGTCGAGTTGATGGATGGCGATTTCGAACAGCGTGCCGCCGGAGAGCGCCTTATCCCCCCGCCAGCCACCCCACTCGCCGCCTGCCATGGTGACGCCCAGGACCACCTTCCGGAGCGGCCCGATGCGGTCCCGCAGCATCTGCGGCGCGTCGCAAACGCCGTCGGCGAGGCGCACCTCCTGGTCGAGCATAAGAACGAGCCCCCGGTCCCGTGCGAGGTCCGCCTGCTCCTGTGCCTCCCGCACGCTGAGCGCCATGGGCTTCTCCTGCAGCACGTGCTTGCCCGCGCGAAGCGCCTTCATGGCCATCTCGTGGTGCAGAAAGTTAGGTACGCCCACGAAGATCGCGTCTACCTCCGGCGAGTGGATCACCTCGTCGTAGTCTCCCGATCTATGCGGAATGCCGTGCTCCCTGGCGAACGCCTCTGCCTTGTCCGTCGAGCGTGACGCGATCGCCGTGATCTGGACCTCCGGTACCCGGCTGAATCCCGGCCAGACCACGTCGGTCCACCAGCTCGTACCCAGTATCCCCACCCGCACTTTGTCCATCCCGTCCCCCTCCCGCCTATGCAGTCCACAATGCTCGAAAATGGAAAATCGAAAATCTGCTTCGCTCTCCCCTTCTCCCCGTCTCTCCCTCTCCCCTTCCGTCCCGGCACGTTGACTCTCCCGCCCGGCCTCTGGTACGCTCTCAAGCCGGGTTGCCGGTAAGGAGCGAGAATGGATTTTGACCAGGCCCTCGCGTATATGCAAGGGCTCAAGCGGTTCGGCATCAAGCTGGGCAATGAGCGGTTCGAGGCGCTCTTGCGGCGCATCGGCAATCCCCATCGGTCGTACGGTATCGCGCACGTCGCAGGGACAAAGGGTAAGGGGTCGACCACAGCGATGATTGCGGCGATCCTGCACTCCCACGGCTACAAGGTAGGAGCGTACTACTCGCCCTACGTCTACGACGTGCGTGAGCGCGTGCAGGTGGACGGCCAGATGATCCCGCGGGATGACTTCGCCCGGTTGGTCACCCGACTGGCGCCTGTCGTAGAAGAGCTCGCGGCGACCGATCTGGGCCAGACGACCGAGTTTGAGCTGAAGACTGCCCTCGGTTTCCTCTACTTCGCCGAGCGCCAGGCCGACTTTGCGGCAGTGGAGGTCGGTATCGGCGGACGGCTGGACGCGACCAACGTCGTCCATCCCGACGTGAGCGTGATCACCAACATCGGGCTGGACCATACCCAAATCCTGGGAGATACGCACGCCAAGATCGCGGCGGAGAAGGCAGGCATCATTAAGCCCGGAATCCCGGTGATAACCGCCGTGGACGAGCCGAGCGCGGCGGCTGTAATATGGGAGTCAGCAGCGCGCAACAATGCCACGCTCACTCAGGTGTGCGGGCCGGAGCACGCACCGGAGTGCGGGATAAGTTATCGCGATGCCGGGTCGACGTTCACGGTCTGGACGCCGCGGTCACAGTATGGGGAGCTTCGGCTCCGACTCCAGGGGGAGTACCAGAAGCTAAACGCCGCGTGCGCCATCGGCGCGGTGGAAGGGATTGCCGCGCAGAGGGGTTTTACGGTAGACGCGGATGCAGTACGCGAAGGACTGGCCACTGCCTATGTCCC
>CAYNFH010000309.1:0-6125 GCA_964396385.1 uncultured Chthonomonadaceae bacterium
GCTGGAGCATGGCATGCCGCGCTTCTTCCGCCGGCTGGCGGAAGGCGTGTTCGATGAAGAAGACCTGCGCCTGCGCCAGCGCGAGCTCGCGGATTTCGTCCGGGCAGCCTCCAGTAGCCTGGGTTTCGATGCCGACCGCGTCACCGCCGTAGGGTTCTCCAACGGCGCGAACATCGCCGCCGCGCTTCTGCTGCTCAGCCCTGAGACCCTAGCCGGCGCCGTGCTCTTCCGCGCCATGGTCCCCCTCGCGCCGGAGGAGCTCCCGGACCTCAATGGTCGCCGAATCCTGATGTGCGAAGGACTCCGCGACCCCATCGTGCCGCGCGAGAACGCTGAGCGACTTGCAGAGATGCTCCGCGGCGCCGGCGCCGATGTAACCCTGGTCTGGCAGTCGGCCGCCCACGGACTGGTGCAGGGCGACCTGCGAGCTGCCCGGGATTGGCTGGCACTCCCAACTGAGCGGGAGTAAAAGTAAAGGTAAACGGGTAAATGAGTAAACGAGTAAATGGCTGTACCTTCCGGATTCCGGCGTATACCCATTTACTCGTTTACTCTCCGCCACCCCCCGGAACCCCCCGCCCGCTTCCACCGTCATCCACCTATGTTGATGCAGTCTGAACAGTACCGTCTTCCGCCAGAATTGAAATCAAAGCAAGGCCATGAATGCGCAATGTACTTCCGCTGTTCGGGCGGCGCTCGCCGCCTGCGTCGTAACCAGTTGTTTTGCCCTTTGGGGCTGTGGCAAGGGAGCCAGGCTGGAGGCTGCCACCAAGACTTCCCCTCCGCCCTCCATAGAGGACATAGACCTCCACGCCTACCGCCCCAACGCCACCGGGGCGATCATGATCGTGATGTACCACCGATTCGAGGCGGACAAGCCCAATTCGGACATGAACCGGACCCCGGACGCCTTCCGCAACGACCTGGAGCAACTGTATAGCCGCGGCTACTACCCTGTCACCGTCTCGGACATCGTGGATGGCCGCCTGGAAGTGCCGGGAGGCAAGACGCCGATCGCCCTCACGTTCGACGACTCCTATGAGAGCCAGCTCCGGTTCATCCCGGGGCCGGACGGCCAGGCCAAGCTGGATCCCAACTGCGCCGTGGGCATCCTGGATAGCTTCGCACAGACTCACCCCCACTGGAAGGCCACAGGCACGTTCTTCATCCTGCCCGCTTCCGGCAAGTTCCCGCCGCCGTTCTACCAGCCGGAGTACGTTAGCGAGAAGTTCGCGTACCTGAAGAGCCACGGCTACGAGGTCGGCAACCATACAACGACGCACCGCAGTCTCAGCCGTATGTCTCCCGACCGGATTCGGGAGGAGCTTGCCACGCCGGTGAAGTATCTAGCGGAAGTGGCGCCCGACATCAAGATGCGGGTGATGGCGGCGCCGTACGGGCTGCTGCCGCGCAAGATTGAGCTTCCGCTGCTGGTCTCCGGCCAGTACGACGGTGTCAAGTACCACAACAATGCCGTCCTCACCGCCGCATGGAGGCCCGTGCTCTCGCCGTTCACCAAGCCGGACAAGCGGTACACGGACAACGGAAAGCTCGCCGTTTTCAATCCGCTCCACCTGGAGCGGGTCAAGCCGGACCCGAAGCGGGAAGGCGCGAACGGCACACTGGAGTACTGGCTCAAGTACTTCGACAAGAACCGCCAGGCCCGCTACATCAGTGGCGGCAACCCGAGAGTGGCCGCGGTGCCCAAGAGCCTGAAGGGGCGCGTGAATCTCGCCAGGCTGAAGGCGGCGGGGCGGATACTCCAGGTCTACGCGCTGCCCAGCTCCAACCCGTATGGGCGTTATGCCGGAATGTAAGGGACCATGCAGATAAAGCCCTGTCCACGCTGTAACACCGTCCTGTCCGAAGCGGCCATCGGCGACATCCGCGTGGACGGCTGCACCACTTGCGGCGGCGTCTGGTTTGACGACCACGAGCTGACGAGCGTGGTCTACCAGCACGCCGCCGAGCTGCCGGAGCTGGAGAGCCGCTTCCACAGCGGCGGCGCCGGGTGGCAGCGCAAGGAGCAGGGGCTCACCTGTCCCGTCTGCGATTCCCCCCTTGTCCAGTTCCAGTTCAAGCACACCCCGGGCATTCCGGTCAACGGCTGCCCGGGCTGCAAGGGGTTGTGGCTGGATGACGGCGAGCTGGCGGCCATCGACGAGCGCGTGCGCGGCTGCGCCCCGGCTCCGGCCCGAACACAGCCGCGGCAGGACCCGCGCGTCGCCGCCCGTCAGGCCCTGGGCTTCCTCCGCCACGTCCTCTGCACCCAGTGCGGCGAGTCCAATCCGGCCGCCGCCCTGGTGTGCTGGGCGTGCGGCGCGAGCCTCAAGGGGGTGCGGGGCCTCCTCTGCCCCCGGTGCGACCGGCCGCTCCAGACGGTCGAGCACGAGGGGGTCTACGTGGATACCTGCGGCTGCTGCGGTGGGCTGTGGCTCGATTGCGGTGAGCTGCCCTCTTTGCTCCAGCGATCCGGCCGGGAGCTCCAGGGATTCTCGGCCGGCCGCCCCTCCGTCAGTCCGCCCCCGTTCGCGCCGCTCGTCTGTCCCGTCTGCCACGTCGCCATGGAGGAGACCCCCTTCGCGCACTCATCCGGCGTCTACATTAACGCGTGCGGCTCCTGTCGCGGCGTTTGGACGGACTCCGGCGAGCTGGCCGCCATCGCGGACGTCTGCGCCCGCGACCCCGAGTTCTTCCAGCCGTCCTGATTACGTCGCCGCACGGGCTCCGCGTCGTTACCGGCCCGGTGAGCGAGCTGTCCGTCTATTTGGTAGGCGCCCATGCGCCCTTAAGGAGAATCCATGCTAAGGAAGACACGCGCGTTCATTTTCGCCTCAGGCGCAGCATCTCTGTCGCTCTGCCTGCTGCTGGCGGCAGGATGCAACAACCAGAGCCCGAGCGGACCCAACACTTCAGGACCCCCTCCGGGGATGCCTAGCGGCCCCGGAGGCACAGGTGGCCCCATGATGGGGCGCGGCCCCGGCGGCCCCGGAGGCATGGGACAGCCGGTGGCGGCGAATGCGACCGGCGAGGAGGTCTACCAGGCCAAGTGCCGCTGCCACGGACCGGATGGCGCGGGTGGTCGAACCGCTCCCAAGATCGCCGGAGGCGCCGGAATGTCAGACACCCAGCTCACCCAGATCATAAAGAACGGCAAGGGCCGAATGCCCGCCTTCGGTTCCCAGCTCACCGACGACCAGATCGCCAAAGTAGTCGCCACCATCAAGGGCTTCAAGTAGGGGATCTCATGTGCCGAAGCATCAAGAAGCTCCGCATGCCGGAGCAGGCTGTCACGGACGAGGAGGTGCGTGCCGCCGCCCTCCAGTTTGTGCGGAAAGTGAGCGGATTCCACTCGCCCTCCCAGGCCAATCGGGCGGCCTTTGACCGTGCCGTGGAAGAGGTCACCGCCGCCACCCGCGCCCTCCTCACCGCCCTGCCATCCGCCCAGGCTCCCCGCAGGATTCCCACTACGGCGGAGTGATGGCGAGCGAAGAGAGAAACTGGGCCGGCAACTACCGCTACAGCGCCGCCCGGATCCACTATCCCGAGACGGTGGAGCAGATCCAGGAGCTCGTGGCCCGCTCCCGCAAGGTAAAGGCGCTGGGCTCCCGGCACTCCTTTAACGCCATCGCGGACACCACGGGGGACCTGATCTGCCTGGACCGCTTCCCCGCGTCAATAGCGGTAGACCCGGTCCGGCGGACCGTCACCATCGCGGGCGGGGTGAAGTACGGGCCGCTGTGCGTGGAGCTGCACCAGCAAGGGTTCGCGCTGCCGAACCTCGCCTCGCTGCCGCACATCTCCGTGGCGGGCGCCTGCACCACGGGCACCCACGGCTCCGGCAACACCAACCGCAACCTGCCGTCCGCGGTCCGCGCGCTGGAGCTGGTCGCCGGAACAGGGGAGATAGTGCGCCTCTCCCGGGAGCGGGACTTGGACAGGTTCGACGGCGTGGTTGTCCACATGGGCGCGGTCGGCGTGGTGACGAGCCTCACGCTGGATGTTCTGCCCACCTTCACCGTCCGCCAGGACATCTATCGCGACGTGCCGCTCGGCCGGGTAGAGGAGAGCCTGGACGCCGTTCTATCCAGCGCGTACAGCGTCAGCCTCTTCACCGATTGGCGCACGGACGTGGTGAACCAGGTCTGGCTGAAGCGCCGCGTGGAGGTGGGGGAGGAGCCCCCGCCCGAGCCGGACTGGCTGCGATCCGCGCGGGCGGACCGGCCCATCCATCCCATCGCGTCTCTATCAGCCGAGAGCTGCACGCTCCAGATGGGCGAGCCGGGGCCCTGGCACGAGCGGCTTCCACACTTCCGCATGGAGCAGAAGCCGAGCGTGGGCGATGAACTCCAAAGCGAGTACATGATCCCTCGAGAGCGCGCCGTGGACGCGCTACGCGCCGTCTACGCGCTCCGCGACCGGGTGTCCCCGGTCCTCCAGATCTCTGAGGTCCGGACCATCGCGGGAGACTCGCTCTGGATGAGTCCCTGCTACGGCCGCGACTCGCTGGCTATCCACTTTACGTGGCTGAACGACTGGCCGGCCGTCCGCGCGGTCCTGCCCCTCATAGAGGAGCGCCTCGCGCCGTTCGGTGCCCGCCCGCACTGGGGCAAGCTGTTTACCATGGCGCCAGTGCAGGTGCAGGCGCTCTATGCCAGGCTGGATGCATTTCGCGGACTCACGCGCACCTTCGATCCCGATGGCAAGCTCCGCAATGCATTCCTGGACCGCTATATCCTGTCCTGATCGCGCGCTGGCACGCTCCAGCGCGCGCTGCATTCTGGCGTTCGCCTCTCTCTTTGTCGCCACGGCCTGCCTCGCGGCTCCGGCATTCTCGGACGACGAAGAGTTCGTTGGTCCGCTGGCGGGGTGGGTGGACGCACGGCGGGACTTCGGCGCCGTGGGCGACGGCAAGGCGGACGATACGGCCGCGCTCCAGAAGGCGCTCGACGCGCTGCGGCCACCGGAGGCGCCGCACCGCGTGCTCTACATTCCCGGCGGCACCTACCGCATCACGCGCACGCTCCACGTCATCCGCACTCGCCACGCCGAATCGATGGACATTATGATTCTCGGCGAGGATCCGGAGCGCAGCATCCTGCGATGGGATGGGCCGCCGGGCGGGACCATGCTGGACTACGGCGCGTGGTACGCCCGGCTGGGCCGGCTGACTTTAGATGGCGACGGCCGCGCCAAGACGGCCGTCGCCCACGGGCCCAACTTCGTGACGTACAACGAGCTGTCGGACATCGTCTTCCGCGACGCCGGCTTCGGCATCGAGGCCGGACAGATGGACAAGGCGGGCATCGCGGAGACCGCCGTGCTGCGGTGCCGCTTCGAGCGCTGCACGAAGGCGGCTATCAGCATCCAGAACTTCAACTCGCTCGACTGGTTTATCCGCAACTGCCGCTTCGACAACTGCGCCATCGGCGTGACCAATGTCTTCGGGGCGGGCAACTTCCACGTCTACGACAGCCTCTTCCGCGGCTCTACCGTCGCGGACATCTCCATTGGAAACACCGGCTACTTCTCTTTCCGGAACAACACCTCCGTGGGGTCGCGCGCGTTCTTCGACGCGGCCGGGATCGGCGCGGGCGCGGGCATCACGCTCCAGGGTAACCGGATCTTCGATCCGCGCGGGACGCCGGTGCAGATAGGCAACCTGGGGCCGGTGCTGCTGCTGGACAACGTGATCCAGTGTGCAACGAGCCCGGCGGTGCGCGTCAACCCCGCGGCCGGATTCCTCTCGATGGGCAACACGTTCACCGTGCGCGATCCCATCGAGGCAAGGCCCTCCGCGCCGCGCATCGATGACCGGATCGTCCATACCGTCCCGACCGTCGTGCCGGAGCTGCCTGGCCCGCCTCCCTTCCGCAGGCGCCGCGTCTTCGAGGTGGCGCCGGGAGCGTCCGCGGCGTCCATCCAGCAAGCCATCGACGCCGCCTCCGCGCTCAAGGGCCGGCGCGCCGTGGTCCACCTACCGGCCGCAACCTACGCCGTAGACCGCACGCTCTCCGTACCCGCCGGGAGCGACGTCCAGGTGGTGGGGGACGGCGGCAAGACGGTGCTGCGCTGGTCGGGCGGCGGGACCGGACCCGTGCTGCACGTGGTCGGCCCCACCGCGC
>CAYNFH010000310.1:0-6063 GCA_964396385.1 uncultured Chthonomonadaceae bacterium
CCGCCCCTACAAAGCTATTACAGACTTCGTAACGCCACCAGCAACCCCGCGATGCTCTTGGCGTCCTTTATCTCCCCGTTCAGAATCATCCGCTCCACGTCGGACACCTTCACGCGGGCCATCTCTATCTCTTCGTCTTCGTCAAACTTGGTTTGGGTCTGGGTCAGATCATCGCCCACGTAGACGTGCAGCACCTCGCTGGAGTAGCCCGGCGCCAGGTACTGGCTGAAGATCCGCTTCAATCGGCCCGCCCGGTAGCCGATCTCCTCCTCCAGCTCGCGCTGGGCGCAGGCATCCGGGTCCTCTCCATCCTCCAGGGTGCCTGCGGGGATCTCCAGCAGCGTCTCGCCTACGGCGGGGCGGTACTGCC
Organism: uncultured Chthonomonadaceae bacterium; assembly: GCA_964396385.1. Lineage (GTDB taxonomy): Bacteria > Armatimonadota > Chthonomonadetes > Chthonomonadales > CAJBBX01 > CAYNFH01. The sequence continues at coordinate 371 of CAYNFH010000310.1, forward strand.
GTACCAGGAGCAGCGTGTCCGGGTCCAGCCTTGGGACGATGGCCACCGCCCCGTGGTGCTCCACCACCTCCCGGCGGATCTCTTTGCCCTCCGGGGTGAGGATGGTGTCTATCCGCAGCGTGACCACCCGTCCCCTGTACAGATACTCCGACCGCACCGTTGCGCTTCCACTCACTGCGAAGCTCCCTCCGAGCCGCCGCGTCGCCCGGTCGCCGCGGGGCCCTGTCGTTCTTTGGCTGCCGCCTCGTATAACTGCCCGGCCAGCAAGCCCGCCGCGGCGGCAGACAGGAAGAAGGGCCGCTCCTCCTCCAGGCCCCGGCCCATGGTGGAGAGCAGCGTACCAGCGGCCTCCAGGTGCTTAACGCAAACGTCCGCGTCCACCGTGACCACCTCGTGGCGGGAGCATAGCGGCGCGTCACCCAACAGACTCCGCCAATCCGGATACTGTTCCTGGGAGAGGCGGGGCACGGGGACTACCACGCGCGCAAGCACCAACCGTTCCAGGACTGTCTTGCTGTGGTGGCTGATGGCGTAGTGGCGCGGCCGGGGGTCCGAGAAGCTCAGCCGGAGCACGGCGATGGGTGTGCCCTCTAGCGCCGAGGCGGCGTTCAGGGCCGCAGCCTGGTCCGCCCCGGAGAAGCCCAGAGGGGTGCCTGTGCCCGCCGCCCCGGGGCCCTGGGCCACGATGATGACATCCGCCTCAGCCGCGGCGCAGGCTGCCGCGAGTCCGGAGTAGATGTTAACGGCTTCCAGGTCGCCGCCATAAGCCTGGCCGCACGTCACAGTGGCGTGGAGCAGACCATCTGCCTTCATGCGGTGCACGCTATCGCTCAGCGCTATCGGCAGCGCTCCGCCGTCCGTCATGACGTACACTGTGCGGGCCGCCCCACCGGTCTCCCATCGGATGGCGGCCGCGACGGCCGCTACCTGGCTGTGCAGCTCCGCGCAGACAACGGGAATCTCATCCAAAGAGTCGAACTCCCGGATCCGCGGGTGGTGGGGGCTTTCAGGGGCTTCCACCGCCAGGACCGGCATCTGAAGCGGCGTGTACCGAAGCTTCATGATATGGCCCGGCGGCACGGCGCTCACACGCCCCTCGCCCACCTGTACTACGAAGTCCTTTCCGCCCGTACCCAGCCCGAGCGAAACGGCCCAGGTATTCAGTACGACGACATCTCCCACGGAGGCGGCCCCGGTTAGGTCAGGAAAGTTCACGGCCGGGCGCACCTCGTCATCCACTTCTACAACGAGCTCTTGCAGCCCCGGCCTCTCAACCTCTATCCGCAGCACTACTCCGGCCGCCCGCGCTAGCACCTCCTCAACTCTCCCCGCCTTTCTCTGTCCCCGGATCCTCGACCCTCTACTCCCCCAGAATTGGGGCCGGGGGCTTTCATGAACGCCCACCTGTTAACGACCGGATGCCACTTCCTCCACAATCCCCAGCACCCACTGGGCGCTGCGGACCAGGTCCGCGATCTCGATGCGCTCCTCATTGGTGTGGATGTTTCGCATTCCGGTGCCCAGAACGCAGCACGGCAAACCCATAGCGTTGTAGACGTTGGCGTCGCTGCCTCCTCCGGCCGCACGGAGGGTCGTGGGCAATCCCAGCTTGCGCGCGGCTTGCTGAGCAATGCGCACCACGGCGTCCTCCTCCGTGAGGTGATAGCCGTCGTACATGTGATTGATGGTTACGTCGAGTTCCGCGCCGAAGTCTGCCGCCGCTTCATGCAAGGCCTCCATCATCCGCTGAACCTGCGCCTCCAGCTTCCCGCGGTCGCGACTGCGCGCCTCCGCCCGAATCTTCACCTCCGGGCAGACGATGTTGGTCGCATTCCCGCCTTCGATGACGCCGACATTCGCCGTTGTCTCCGGGTCGATCCGCCCGAGGGGCATCCGCTCAATCGCCCGGGCGGCGACCTGGATGGCGGAGATTCCCTTCTCCGGCTCAAAGCCGGCGTGCGCCGGCCGCCCTTTCAGCACGATTTCCAGGGTGTCCTGGGTTGGCGCGGTATACACTACCGTCCCGACCGGGGGTCCGGTATCTAGCACGAATCCCATGGTGGCATGTACGAGGGAGCGGTCGATATAGTGCGCGCCGAGCAAACCCACCTCCTCACACACGCTGAACAGGAGCTGGATGCGGCCGTGAGGCAGCCGGTCCTCCTGAATGACCCGCATCGCCTCGATGATCGGCGCCATCCCGCCTTTGTCGTCCGCGCCGAGGATGGATGTGCCGTCCGTGCGGATGAGGCCGTCCTCCACGGTGATCCGCACGTCCGGGTTCGGCGCGACCGTGTCAAAGTGGGCCGAAAGGAAGATCGCCGGAGCGCCGTCCTCATTGGCGTCCAGGCTGGCAATGAGGTTCCCGGAGTCGCCCCTGGTACGCTCATGGGCATTGTCCCTCACGCATCGGAGGCCCAGATCTTCGAGGAGCGGTTGTATACGGTCCACCAGCGCCTTCTCTTGTCGGGCTGGCGTGTTGACCCGGCACATCTCGAGGAACAGCGACACAAGGCGGTCCTGATTGATCATGAGAGCGTCCTGCTATCTCGTCTTCGTTACCTTCGTAAGTCCCCGCGGGCTGTCCGGGTCCTCTCCCCGGGTCCGCGCAAGATAGTAGGCAAAGAGCTGTCCCGGAAGGATATATGGAAGAGGGCTTAGGAGCTCATCTGTGTCTAATGGCATCTCCAGCGGCACGGTTGCCAGATCCAGTATCTCCGGCTCCTTCGCGGTGATGACCATCTCTCCCCGCCGCTCCCGGACCTTCAGCGCGAGCTCCAGCATCGATGCGTAGGCGCGGCCGGCAGGCGCATAAAGGAGACACGGGAATCCCATCTCCACCATCGCGATGGGCCCGTGAAGGAAGTCCGCGCCGGAGTACGGTTTCGCCACCACGTAGCTGGTCTCGGTGAGCTTGAGCGCCGCCTCGAGCGCAGTGGCCTGGTTGAGACCGCGCGCCAGGACCGCACACTCCTCCATGTACCGGTACCGTTCCACCGCGTGCGCGACGCGCTCTTCGATCTCCAGGGCGGCCCTCATGGCCCGCGCGATACCGTTCAGCCCGTCCAGCATATCGCGGCTGTCCGACAGGAACCCTACCAGCAGGGCCACAACGGCCAGCGCGGTCGTATAGGTCTTGGTAGCTGCCACAGATCGCTCTACTCCCGCGTGGCAAAGCAGCACGTGATCGCTGACGGCCGTGATTGGAGAGCTCGCGTCGTTGGTGATGCAGGCCGTGAGCGCACCGGCCGAGCGGGCAGCCGAGAGCACCTGAACCACGTCTGTCCCCTGGCCGGACTGCGAGATCCCCATGACTAGGGCGCTGCCCAACCGAGGACGCGCGTCGTACAGCGTGAACACGGAGGGTGCGGCCAGGGAGACCGGCAGCCCTCCCTGAATCTCGAACAGGTACTTGGCGTACGTTGCCGCGTTGTCCGATGTGCCGCGGGCCGCAATGATAACGAACCGGATGTCGTTCTCGCGGATGGCCGCCGCCAGCGCCGCGGCCCCGCCCCGCTCCGACTCCAGCGCCCGCTCCACCCAATCGGGCTGCTCATGGATTTCGTCCAGCATGAACGCCATGAAAAACTCCCGGTGTTCAGGTCTTCAGGTCTTCAGGAATCCGGATTCATCCCTCATCCCTCATCCTTCATCCTTCAGCTCAGAACCCGTCCATCTCCCAGTACCACCTGTCCGCGCGCGGGAAGAGGGCGGCCGCGAGCGCAGCGGCGGCGGGCGGCAGCGGCGGATGCTCGCCGCCGGTCAGAAGGTCGAACAGCTCCCTCTGGCCCAGCGCTGCATCTCCGTTTGAATGCTCAATGCCGAGCCCGGCTGCGCCGCTCTTCAATTCGATGACTCCGTCCGGGGCGCAAAATCGGAGACGCCCCGCTGGCTTGCCGGCATCTATCCACCGCTCCATGAGCACGGGCGCCAGGCCGCGCAGCAATCCTTCCGCATCCGGAAACCAGACCATGGATCCATCGCGCCGCTCAATCTGGACGTCGGCCAACAGCTCGGATGCGGCGGAGCGCACCTCCTGCGCGTGCGGCAGCCGAAACTCTACCCGCTGATATCCGCCCTTGGGGGCCTCCGCAACGTGCGCCGCCAGCAGGGCCGTAATGGCTCCGGCTGCCCCGAGCTGGGCCGCTGCCTCGCGTACCACGAGAGTTCCCTCCTGGCGGCGCGCGGCGCTGTAGCCGATGACGCGGCCGGCCGATTCGGCAACCAGCGTCAGCGGCGGCGCCTGCGCCCCATGCCAGCCCAGCCAGTGCTGCCAGTAGAATGGGCTCCGAAGAACCGTAAACGGGCGGGTCCGGTTGAACGCATCGTAGAGTGCCCGCACGGCTTCGCCGTCACGCTCTTCATACGGCCGTACGTGCGCATCCACCGGTAGATTCACACCTGCTTTCGGAGTTCCGGTCAGATAAGCCAGCGGGGATGGCTCCCACCCCAGCCTGGCGTAGAACCCTGGAATTCCTGTACCGAGGCGTCCAAAGTCGAAGGCATCCGCCCGGATAACCTTCTGCGCCTGCTCCAGGCAGGACGTCCCGTAGCCATGGTTCCTATACGATGGATGCGTCGCCACATTCGCGATGCCGGCCATGGTGAGCGTAAAGTCGCCGCACGCCACCCGCCGTTTGACGATGTGGACCGCCGCGGCAATTCGGCCGTCAACCACGCAGACCCGAGTGTACTCCGGCTGAAAGTCGTGGTCGCCATAGAAGTAGCGCGGAAAGTAACGGGGGCCGCTGTTCGGCCACACCGTCTGCCAGAGAGCGAGCACTTCCTCCAGCTCCCTTTCCCTCACTCCCCGCACTTCCTCCATCACCGGCTGGCCCGCACACCCGCACGCGGGAACATCCGGAGACCGGATTCATCCCTCATCCCTCATCCTTCATCTCTTTCAGTGCCTCCAGCACGCGGCGGCCAAGCGGCTCATCGGCAGCTATGCCGCTTACCTTCCCGAGCACGGCTTCGGGTCCTTCAGTCTGCAATCTACGCTGCAGCTCTACCGACCAGGGGTCCTCTGGCTTGTCGAAGCAGAGCGCCGCGGCAATGACCTGGCTGACAAAGACGGGCGTTACTCCCTGCGATTCGCAGAGCCGTGCCGCGCCCACCAGCCGGTCGTCGGGCGCCAGCTTGCGGAGCGGGTCGCGAGCCAGCCGGAAGCACGTATCCCCCAGCTGGTGGTTGCGGAACCGGCGGTTCAGGTCCGTCTCGTGCGCTCGCTGCTCGGCCCGATCAAATCCATGCTTGCGGATGAGCGCCTCGCCGGTCTCCTCGAACACGCCTTCCACCACGTGCCCCACCTCGCCATCCTCAAGGGCCTCGTAACCGTAGGTATGGCCGCGCAGGGAGCCCAGGTAGCCTATGGCGGCATGGGCGCAGTTGTGCGTAAACAGCTTCCGCTCCATATGGGCCTCGAAGTTCGTGACCGGCTCGACTCCGGCGATGTGCGGCAGGCTGCCGACCACCGCGGCAGCGTCCACTGGCAGCCGCTTGTACGCCTCTGCCCGAATGGAAAGCGGGTCTTCCGGTGGGTTTGACTGGATCGGCACCATCCGGCTCACCACGGCCTGCACGAACCCCGTCCGGGCCAGCACTTGCGCCCGTTCGGCTTCAGGGAGCCGTTCCGCCACCAGCCGGCGCAGCACGTCCCCGGCTTTGTGAAGGTTCTCGCACAGGATAATGTT
>CAYNFH010000311.1:0-6040 GCA_964396385.1 uncultured Chthonomonadaceae bacterium
CCGCGACCACCGCTCGGAGAGCACGTCGATAGAGGTAATCTCGCGCGGCTCCGTAAAGTAGTTGACATCCGCCCGCTCCACAACGGCCAGCCGGGCGGAGTCGTCCAGCGTTCGGACTACGTAGCTCTCACCCTGGTGCAGGTAGACCGCTCCTGGGTGCAGCGAGTGGTAGACGCGCGCGCTGTCTTCCGTACCTACCAGCCGGCCTGAGGGGCTGCACTCCCGTATCTCGTACGTATCGGCCGAGGCCGAGCGGATGTTGACAGTCGCCGCCGGGTAGCCATCCGTTCTGGCGTACCACCGGCCGCCGCGGAACCTGAGCAACCCCTCATCCTCCAGCCCGCTCACCACCTCGCGGGCCACCGGACCGAAGAGGGCGAGGTCGGCCTCGCCCAGCGGGCTTTCGTACGCCGCGCAGAGGAGGTGCGCGGCCAGGATGCGCCGGTTGCGCGTGTCCACGTAGGCGCACTCCCGCGCGCGTCCCAGCACGTACTCCGGATGTTTCACGATGTACTGATCCAGAGGACCGTCGAGAGCGATGAGCACTGAGAGCGCCTCGTCCCCCTTCCGTCCGGATCGTCCCGCCTGCTGCCAGAAGCTGGCACGGGTGCCGGGATAGCCGGTAAGGACCGTCGCGTCCAGGCCCCCCACGTCCACTCCAAGCTCCAGGGCATTCGTAGCCGTTACGCCCACCAGGTCGCCGTCAAAGAGACCTCGCTCGATCTCCCGGCGCTGTTCCGGCGTATACCCGGCCCGATAGGACGTTATTCGGCCCGTGAGGTCGGGCGCCTCCCGCGCGAACCGCTCGCGCGCGTACTTGAGGACCAGCTCGGCGCTCTTGCGGGAGCGCGTGAAAGTGATGTTGCGGATGCCGTCCTCCGCCAGCCTTGTAAAGAGCTCCGCCGCCTCCACGTTCGCGCTCCGGCGCTCGCCCCCCTCCCCAACGAGTGGCGGGTTCCAGAAGGCTACGGTGCGCCGGCCCGAGGGCGCGCCATCCTTTTCTATGACCTCCATGGGGATGCCGGTGAGCCGCTCCGCCAGCTCGTCCGGGTTGCCGATGGTGGCGGAGCAGGCGATGATCTGTGGCGCGGCGCCATAGAGCGCGCAGACGCGCCGGAGACGCCGCAGCACCTGCGCCATGTGCGCGCCGAAGACGCCGCGGTAGGTGTGGATCTCGTCCACCACCACGTAGCGCAGGTTGGTGAAGAAGGCGGCCCAGCTCGTGTGGTACGGGAGGATGCCCAGGTGCAGCATGTCCGGGTTGGAAAGGACGATGTGAGCCCCGCGCTTGATGTAGCGGCGGTCCTGCTGGGGTGTATCACCGTCGTATGTCGCAAACCGGACCCTCGGAAAGAAACCCAGATCGTTCAGCTTGCCGAACTGGTCCTGTGCCAGGGCCTTGGTCGGGAACAGGTAGAGGGCACGCGCCCGTGGGTCCTGGAGCACCGCTTCTACGGCGGGGATGTTGTAGCAGAGGGTCTTGCCGCTCGCGGTGGCCGTTACCACCACGAAGCTCCGCCCCTCTCGCGCGGCGTCCACGGCGGCCGCCTGGTGGGTGTAGAGGTCGCGGATGTCGAGGGAGGCTAAACGCTCTGCGAGCTCGGCGTGTATGGGACGGGCGGTCTGCGCGTACCGTGCCGGGCGCGCGGGCAAGCGCTCCACGTGCTCCATCTGCCCGCGGTAGCTCTCTTCCGTTTCCCAGCGATGGAGGTAGTCGCCAAAGTCGGTCAATTGCGCGGCCAGCGCTTACGCTCGATGAACTGGACCAGCCAGATGCTGGCCAGGTAGAGGAAGATGACGGGAATGATCATCACCGCCATGGTGAAGAAGTCGTTGGACGGCGTGACGATGAGCCCCACTACAGAGATGCCCATGACGGCGTGCCGCCAGGAGCGCTTCATGACCGCCGAGCGGAGGATCCCGATCCAGGCCAGGAAGGCCAGCGCGACGGGAAGCTGAAAGACCAGCCCGAAGATGCCCATCATCTTCAGCATGAAGATGACGTACGCCTTGGGGTCCTGGTACAGGACGGCGTTGGGGAAAAGGTCCACGTAGCCCAGGAACCAGCCAAACGCGTACTTCGCCACCCAGTATGCCAGCGCGACCCCGGCCACAAAGAGCAGGGCGCTGAGGGGCGCCAGGTATCGAACGGGCTTCTTCTCTTCCCGCGTGAGCGCCGGGCCTATGAAGCCCCACGCCTCCATTATGACGAGGGGGGCGGCCATGATGAAGCCGGAGACGATGGAGATCTCCAGGACCACAAAGAAGGCGTCCGGGATGTGGGTGAAGACGATGCGCCAGTCCTTGTGACCGTGGAGGGCTGCGGTCATCGGGCGGAACAGGAACTTGTAGATGGGCGAGAAGAGGTAGTAGCTTACGACGCCGCCGAGAGTAACGTAGAGCAGGGAGCGGAGGATGCGGGATCGGAGCTCGCCAAGGTGCTCCGTGAGCTCAAGCCGCTTCTCGTCATCCCGCTTCTCGTCATCGGCCATGCGCTGGTTGGTTGTAGTGCTGGCTATCGCCACGGCGGGGCCTCGTGTCGCGTTGGAGTCTGTGCCGGGAGGCGCCGGAAGCGCCTGTTCGGAACCGCAAAGCCGCCTCCCAGACAAGGAGCGGGCATCACGGTATTATACTACCGCGATGCCCGCCGGTTTCAGGTTTTGAACTCCTTGAACCGCTCCAACACCACCTCCCCCTCACCCCCTCCTTCGCAAGGAGGGGAACTCGCTCCCCTTCGTAAGGGCAGGGTTGGAGGGGTTTTGCTAGAGGCCCTTATCGGTGCCGCCGGTGGTGCGTGCGAACCGCCGCTCGGGACGTGCGATGCGCCGAGCTGGCCACATGGGCGCGGCCGGCCGGGTGCTCCAGCTCCGTGGTGGTGGTAGACCGCAGCGTTATCTGCTGGTTGGCCTGTGCGCCATTGGCGCCCATGCCGCCCATCGGCGCTCCTGGGTAACCCGGTCCGCGCATTCCGGAAGACGGCGGCGCGCCGGGGTAGCCCATTCCGGCGCCCATGCCCGGATATCCGCCGGGCGGGCCGCCCGACCCCCCGCGGCGCGTCCGCTGCATCATCTGGCCGTACATGCCCATGCCGCCGGGCGGTCCACCGGGATAGCCCATGCCGGCTCCTCCCGCTCCGCCGCGGCCCCTGCGCCCCATCATGCCCGGTCCGGCTCCGTACGGACTGCCCTGTCCCGCCATGCCCTGGTAACCCGCAGGGGGTCCGCCCGGATAGCCACTCATGCCACCTGGGGGCCCGCCGTAGGGGCTTCCGCTCATGCCGGGGGCGCCGCCGCCCATCTGGCCGAAGTTCTCCGTGGTGCGCCCGGTCACTTCCAGCTTGCGGTCCACGCGCACCAGCGTGCCTGACCGGTAGGCCAGGTAGATGTCGCGCGTGTACTTGAGGGTTGGGTTCTCGATCTCGGTGGTACCGAAAGTGATGGTCTTATCCTTCAATCCGCCCTTGGAGCTGTCGTAGGTCTGGTGGATCTTCGCCGTGGGATAGCCGCCCTGCCACTCGATGCCCTCGAGAGTACTCGTAAGGGTGACGCGCGGCTGCTTGTCCGGCGGAGTGCCGGGGATGTCCAGCCTCTCGTCCGGCGTCGTCCACGCATCCCCGATGCGCTTGGGATCCAGCGGCAGCTTAGGAAGCTCCAGTGTGGTATCTACCGGTACCCCGAGCTGTGCGAACTCCTCAAAGCTCGGCGTTTCGTTCTGGTAGAGAACATGGCCCGTGGGGCTGAGCTGCTGGTAGAGCGATTGCGGAAGCTGTTCCGCAGGGAAGTACTGCTCCTGGCCATTCTGGCGCACGGTAAGCTGGGTCAGCTTGTTGCGGACGATGGCGCTGCCATCGCCATAGACGTCCTGGACCTCCGTGAGAAGCTTGCTGTTCTGCGCAACCAGCTCCTTGTCCCCGGTCCCGCTCATTCCGGTGGTCAGGCCTGTTACCACGGCGGTGCTGCCGGTACGGTCATACACACGGTTCACGCCGTCCGGGAATCGGTAGCGGAGCGTGATGGCGCCGGGGTCCGTATGCGCTTTGTTGGCAACGGTCACGGTTACGGAGCTCGTCCGGGCGGCCGCCGTGCTGCCCGTGGCGCCGGGCGTGGGACCGTAGACCGTGGCCGATATGGTGTGAGGCCCGTCCTTGGGCGCGACCTCCTCGATGCTGCCACGGACCTTGAGAGGCGTCTTGGTATCCCAAACCCAGGTAAACACCGGGGTGGTATGGGTGCGGCGGGCAACCCGCTCCGCCTCCGCGCGCTGCTCGTCCGTGGGCGTCAGCGCCACGATGAACTGGCCGTCCACACTATAGGCGACGTAGCCGTTCTCCGGAATGCTGGCGAGGGGCACCTCGACACGGACCTTTTCGCGCACGGTCGCGCCGTCCGGAGGGCGCTTGATCGAGAACGGCGGGCTATTCGAGTCCTGTGCGCTCGCGGGCGCCAGGAGCGCGCACGCGAGTGCGAGAGCGCTCGCTCCGCCGATAAACCTTCCTATTGGCATCGACGATACCCTCCTCATTGGTCTACATGTCCACGGGCCAGTGTAACACGCAGGTACCCAAAAGTCAACCGGGCGGACATTAGCCTCGGCGACTGGAATTCGCATGCAACAAGAACAGGCAGTCCACCTTTGTGGACTCGCGGACCAGATGGCCGCGTGATTGACACACCGTAAAGGGTGCCAGTACACTTTAGACGGCCGCGAGGGACGCGGCGTTACCTGGACGACGGATGACTGAGGACGGGGGACGGATCCGAATTCCGTTCGTCTACCGTCTTCCGTCCCCCGTATTTCCAGTCACGGGCGGAAAGGGCAGCAAAATGAAGTACCGGCCAATGGGCGAGAGCGGCATGAAGGCGTCGGCCGTCGGCTTCGGCGTGTGGACGGTGGGCACCACCATGTGGGGAATCCACGATGAGGCGGTCGGTGTCAGGCTGCTGCAGCGCGCCTATGAACTGGGCGTCACCTTCTTCGACACAGCGGACGTGTACGGCGACGGCCTCGGCGAGACCATCGTGGCCAGAGCTCTGAAGCCCCACCGCGACGACATTGTCATCGCCACCAAGTTCGGATACGATTTCTACAGCCACCCCGGCCTGCAGCCCGGGCAGCGCGAGCGGCCCCAGGACTGGAGCCCCGCCTTCCTCCGTAAGGCCTGCGAGGAGAGCCTCCGCCGGCTGGAGACAGACCGCATCGACCTTTACCAGCTCCACAACCCGCGGCTGGACGCCATCCGCAAGGACGACCTCTGGGCGGAGCTGGAGGCGCTGAAGGCGGAAGGCAAGATCCGGATGATTGGGACTGCGCTGGGACCGGCCCTCAAGCCGGACCGCCAGGCCGAAGAGGGCGTCGCGACGGCGCGAGAGCGACACGCGGCGGTCCAGATCATCTATAACTTGCTGGAGCAGCCGCTCGGCGAGGCTATCTTCCCCGTCGCCCGCGAGGAGAAGGTGCCGGTCTTCACCCGCGTTCCGCACGCGTCGGACATGCTGACCGGCCGGATTCACGAGGACACGGTCTTCGCGGAGGGTGACCATCGCCAGCACCGCGTGCCCACGGACGAGGCGAAGCGCAAGTGGCAGCTCGACGGCATCAAAAAGGTGGAGAAGCTGGACTTCCTGACCGCCGGCGGAGGCCGAACGCTGGGGCAGGCCGCCATCCAGTTCATCCTTTCGGAGACATGCGTTGCCTCCGTGCTGCCCAACATCTATGACGAGGCGCATCTGGAAGAGTACACCGCCGCGCCGGACACCTCCGAGCTGACGACGGCGGACCTGGGGCGCATCCAGGAGCTGTACCGGGCCAATTTCTACCTGGAGCGGGAGCCGGCTGCAGTGTAGCGGACGGCAGACGGGAGACGGTGGACGGACGGATCCAGAATCCGTCTTCCGTTATCCGACGTCCGTCCTCAGCGGTTAAGCGAACGCGGGGCGGGAACGGGCAGTCTACATTAGTATGCATATCCTCCGATCCGACCTCAAGGCCGTGGCACTCCTCCTCGTACTCTTCGTGCTTGCGCCGGCCCTCGCGCTGGCCC
>CAYNFH010000312.1:0-6008 GCA_964396385.1 uncultured Chthonomonadaceae bacterium
GCCGGGGAGATTCCTGGGGGCGGCCCGCGGGCCGCGCGGTCCAGGCGCCGGGCTCGCCGCGCTCGTCGCCCTGGGAGCGGAGCAGCTCGCCAGCCCAAACGCCAGGATGACCAATCCTGCCAGGATCTTGATCAAGGTTGCCTTCCTCTGGCTCCTCCACATCCGCAACCAATCCGGATCGCAGGGTTGGGGAGCTTCAACAGGAAGGAGGATGGAAGCGTTGCGCTCCCATCCTCCCGTAAGTCTGCAGCGGCGTGTGGAGCTACTGCGGCGCACCGGGGGTGCCGGGGGCGCCGGCCGGAATGCCAACTCCCGCCGGTAGCTGCACGGTACCAGTGGCGGTCGTGTAGGTAGTCGCGGGGCCCGGTACGCCGGCCGTGCCTGGCACCGTGACCTTGGCCGCACTGACCTGATGGCCTCCCAGAAGCTTCCATCCAATCAGGGCAACGACCAGCAACACCACTACGATCCCGCTGACCATCGCCGCCGGGGAGATCTCTTTCTTCATGTCCGTATCCTCGGCTTGATGACAGGGGATAGGTAAGGGATTTCGCCTCTCACCTATCTCCTCTCACCTAGCTCTTAGTGTCCCCAGTCGTTGTTGTCTACGCCCATGACGGTCCAGTTCCAGGGCGCCTTGACACCGCCGCGGCGGATAGCCTTTGTATGGCCATCGGCGAACGTGAGGCTTGCGGTAAGCGTATGGCGGTAGCGGACCTCCTGGAAGCCGTAGTACAGCGGGCCCTTGGTCGGAGCGCCAGCCTTCTGCGGATCGCCGTCATATACCTTCCAGTCATTATCGGTGGCGGCGCACTTCCAACCGCCGCTGTAGGTGCAGCCTGGGAACCAGTTGTAGCCGGAGCCGGAGTTCCAGCCCCACTCACCTACCTGGCCGGCGTCGCCAAACACGATGGTCTCGGCCGGGTGCGTGAAGGCAGCGTCGGAATCGGCCGTCCAGGTGGACGGGTTGCCCCACTTCACAGGGCTGATGTGGGAGTTCATCGCGTAGTTGAACTGCCGGGCAATACCGGACGGGCAGATGCGGATCTCGTTGTTGGTGCCTCCGTTGTAGTAGCTCTGCCAGGTGTCACCCGTACCGGACTTGATGTACGGGGAGACGCGGAAGTACCAGTGGCCGGTGCCCAGGTTGTTGTACGGATCGTACATCGTGAACCAGGCCTCGTCGTAGTCCTGGATGTACATCTGAGCCGCCAGGCCGATCTCCTTCATGTTGGAGATACAGGTAGTCTGGCGGGCCTTTTCGCGGGCCTGGGCGAACACCGGGAAGAGGATAGCTGCCAGGATCGCGATGATGGCGATGACCACGAGCAGCTCGATCAGGGTGAAGCCTCTGCGCTTCATGGAGTAGGTGTCCTTTCTGCCGCGTCGTTCATGAGCGCGGCGCCTTCGGAATGGAGAGTGCAAACGCACTGCCGGTGCGATCTAAACGCCGCCATCGCGAGCGGGTAAATCCGATGCGGTATGGGTAACGTGCGACGATGCACGAGGGATGAGATGCCAGGGGAGCCGCACTTGAAGCGCCGCCTGGCTGCCGCCCAGAGCCTGCAGTAGAAGACGGGATGCTTCCTGTCCCATCTCTTCCATTGGTGGGCGAAGACTGGTAAGCTGCTGTAGCCGGGCATCGGGATGGTCATCAAAGCCAACAATGGAAAAGTCCCTGCCCGGCCGAAGATCGTGCTCGGCGGCGGCCCGAACATACCCGAAGGCGACGCCGTCGTTGGCACAGATCACACCGCCCGATACAGGCGTGGTATCGAGGAGCTGCCGGCCGGCTTCATAACCGATGACCTGAGGATCCTCCTCCTGCTTCCACGGCATGGCCAGGCGCGGGAAGACGTCCAGCGTACGCAGCGGCAGGCGCGCATGCTCTATCGCGGCGCGCGCACCGTCCACGCGCTCCTCCACCCAGGTGCTGGTGAACGGCGCCAGGAAGAGGATATCGCGACAGCCGTTGTGGAGGAGGCACTGAGCGGCCTGATAGCCGGCGCTCCGGTTGTCCAGGAAGACGTGGGGCACCGGCCGGAGCAGGGCATCCGCCGTGATGCACACCGTGGGAAGATTTGTCGTATCGACCACCTCCAGGGCGTCGTCCACCTCGCCGGAGGTCAGGCCGAACCCGATGACGGCGAGCGCATCGGTGCCCTCGGCTACGGCCTCTCGGAGAGCGACGCGCAGCGGAATCGGCGGTTCGCCAGGCTTGTTGACCCGGTTGAAGAAGCGGGTGGTGTGACCGGCGGAGGAGAGGTTCCGCTCCAGCGACTCCACCATCAGCCGGATCCAGAAGTTATGCAGGGCCAGGTGGTCGTCGTTGAAGATGTAGAGCGAGGCGACGATTGCGATGGTGGCCGGAGGGCTCTGGCGGCGGGCCGATGACGGAGAACCGATGATGGAGGACGGACCAAGGACCGCAATGGGCACATCGGGGTGGTGGACGGCGGGAGCTGTTGAGATCCCCGCACTTAGGACGGCTTCGGCCACGAATGTGCCGCGCCGGTCATCGGCTCGGAGCAGCCCCTCGTTGATAAGCGGAGAAATGGCCCGCTCGATGGTAATGGGCGACACCCCGTACTCCCGCGCCAGGTCCCGCCGGCTCGGCAGCATGGATCCGGCGATCCAGGCGCCGCAGCCGATGCGAGCGCGCAGGCTCACCTCGATCTTCTTGTAGGTGGCGACGGAGCTATCTTCGGGGCCGGATGGCATCGTGACGGTGTTGGCGGGAAATGTAGTATCCAACTGACTACCTGTGAGGTATGCAACTGGCTACGTGTAGTATACAGATGGCCCCTGTCCGTGTCAAGAGGATCCTGATGCCCTGTTTGACGGGTTTCCGGGGCCCATTTTGCGATTTTGGCGACAAGTGGATGGGGTGGCGAGTAAAGGCGCAGTCGGCCTGCGAGAAGAGTGTGGAAATACCGAATCAGGCGAGCAGGAACTATCGCCGGCAATGGGTAAACTGTTGCTGAGCTACCCGCAATCCTACCAATTCATGTCACTTCGCCTCATACGGGGTCTGTAGACCGCGGTATGAACCTGGGGAGGAGTAGATCTATGGGAGCTCTACCTGTACCTAGCCCGGCGCTCGCGGGGGAGACGGTTGGGGGCGGCGCGCGCAGGGTCCTGGTGGTCGACGACGACCGCCACATAGTCCGCCTCGTCCAGGTCAACCTCCAGAGGAGAGGATACGAGGTCCTCGCCGCTACCAGCGTGGCGGAGGCTCTCCGGCAGGTGCACGCCGCTCCGCCTCACCTGATCGTCCTGGACGTGACCATGCCCTCCAACGACGCCTTCACCCTGGTCCGGGAGCTCAAGCGGGACCCCGCGACGTGTTCCGCGCCCGTGGTTATGATGGTGTGCGACCCGCAGGAGGCGGAGGTATTCCGCGGATGGGGGCACGGCATCGACACCTACATCATGAAGCCCTTCAATCCAGCAGACCTGGTGGAGTTGGTAGGCTGTATGGTGGCGTGATTCACCGCCGCGTGCTGAGCACGCCCTCTTCGTACGACCTAACTTCCTCCAGCCAGGACGACCCCAGCGGCACGTCCTGGCGGAGGCAGTAGGCGTCCCACACCGCGCCGAACGGCAGCGTCTTCACCTCTTCGAGCATCGCCAACCGGGCTGTATAGTTGGCTGCGGCTTCCACCTCTCGGAGGCAGTCAACCGGCTCCAGCAAGGCCAGCAGGAGCGCCTTGATCATCGCGCGAGTACCGATTATCCACGCCGCGACGCGGTTGATACTGGCGTCGAAGAAGTCCAGCCCCACGTGGACCCGCTGCAAGTACCCCCCGCGCACTACCTCTTCGGCGATGGAGCGGAGCTCATCCGACAGGATCACCACGTGGTCGCTATCCCACCGCACGCCGCGGCTCACGTGGAGCAGGATCGTCGGCAGAAAGGCGAGCACGGAGCTTATCTTGTCTCCCACGCTCTCCGTGGGATGGTAGTGGCCCGCGTCCAGACAGAGCAGCTTGCCCCGGGAGAGGGCGTATCCCAGGTAGAACTCATGGGAGCCGACCGTGTAGCTCTCCACGCCGAGGCCGAATAACTTACCCTCCACCGCGTCCAAGTTGTAGCGGGGATCGATGGGCTCAGCGAACATCTCATCCAGGGATCCCTTCAGGATCTCGCGCGGCGTCTTGCGGTTCACCGGAGTATCCTTGTAGCCGTCCGGGATCCAGACGTTGGTGACGCAGGGCGTGCCGGTCGCCTTCCCCATCGCCTCGCCGATCCGTCGGCAGGCGATACCGTGGCGCACCCAGAACCTCCGACGCTCCTCGTCCCGGCTGGCGAGCGTGAATCCGTCGTCCGCGAGAGGATGGGAGAAGAAGGTGGGGTTGAAGTCCAGTCCGATACCCTTCTCGCGCGCCCAGTCCATCCAGCGGGCGAAGTGCTCCGGGCCAATCTCGTCCCGCTCCACACGCTTGCCGGCCGTTTCGCCATAGATTGCGTGCAGGTTGAACCGGTGGCGGCCGGGGATAAGCCGCAGCGCGACGTCCGCGTCTGCGCGCAGCTCGTCCGCCGTGCGGGCTTTGCCCGGGTAGTTGCCGGTAGCCTGGATGCCGCCGCCCGTGAGCCCTTCGTCACTCTCGAATCCGCCCACATCGTCACCCTGCCAGCAGTGGAGCGAGATGGCTACGGAGCGCAGCGTCTCCATCGCCTTCTCGGTGTCTACCCCGGCTTCCGCATACCGCTCTCGCGCCAGCGCGTATGCTCGATCCACGTTCCCGGTATCCGTCATGATCACACCTCCGGTGTTGGGTGATGGGTGATGGATGATGACTCCGAACCTCTCACCTCTCACCTCTCACCTTCTGCCTGGAGGAGCGGCTTACCTGTTGAGGGAGCGGTTTGTGTCGCGGATGGCGCGGACGAGGCTGGGGGTGCGGGTGGGAGAGAGGGAGTACGGGTCCTGGCCCGGATTACCTTCGTCGAACTCCCATGCCCAAACGGCGGCGATGGGAGCGGCGCCTTCGCGCATCTGGCGGAGGAAGTCCAGCGCCCACAGAGCAGGCTGCTCCATGCCGTCCGCAACGGTCTTCTGCGCGAACTCTCCTACAAACAGCGGCTTCCCGATCTCGTCGCACGCCTTGCGAGTCCAGGGTAGCATGCAGGCCCGGGCGTCGTCACGCGGCAGCCAGCCGGGCGTGTCGGAGCCGGGTGGGTACTGGTGGACGCAGACGATGTCCAGCGGCGGCGGGTTAAAGAACCGGAGCATCTCCACGTACTGCGCGTAGCTGTCCTTTCGCCAGTCCATGGGATAGTCGAAGGGATGGGTGCTGCGCGGCAGCGAGCATCCGGTCATAGGCGCCGAGCCACCGCTGGCGGTCGTCCAGGAAGAGGTGGAAGTCCGCGGGGCCCCAGGTGCTTCCGAAGCATCGCACGAAGCGGATGCCGGGGGCCTCCGCGTCCGCCAGAGAGCGCTCCGCGGCAAGGTCCTGTCCATGGAGGAACCGCTCGAACAGGTCCGGCAGGTTCGCCCCGACATTGCGGTATGGCCTGCCTGCGAGCAGAAGCCTCGTCCCGCGCACTTCCAGGAACCGCCCCGGCTTGGCCGCATGCGGCGCGATGAGCAGCAGTGCTATTGCAAATAACGTCATCCCCGGAAGCACTTGGGATTCGCCGCGTCGCCCCCTCGCCCCGTCGCCGCGTCGGATCCTCCGCCTTCCGTCGTCCGTCATCCCTGCGTCAGGTCCAGCAGCATCAGCCGGCCGCACAGGTCCTCCACGTGATTGCCCACGGCGAGCGCGGCATACACCTGGCCTTGCACGTCCAGTGGCGACTGGCCCTGCGCCCACTCCGGCAGCCGGATGCCGTCCTCTTCCAGGGCGATGGTCTGGAACCCCTGCCGGGCGTACGTGGTCCACGGCAGCACGCCGAACCAAACGGCGTAGTCGAACAGCTCCTGGGAGCCGCCCAGGGCCAGGACCGCTGCATAGCCGTGCTCGCGCGCCCACCGCACGGACTCCCTGCAAAGCGCGGTGGCGATG
>CAYNFH010000313.1:0-5946 GCA_964396385.1 uncultured Chthonomonadaceae bacterium
GGCTCTACCGTTCGGCGCAGCAGGAGATAGAGGAGCGGATACGCACGGAAGCAGAGCTCCGGGAGAAGCAGGAGGAAGTCGCCGCCCTCAACAGGCGGCTCAAACGCTCCGTTACCGAGACGCACCATCGGGTGAAGAACAATCTGCAAATGGTCGCGGCCATGGTGGACATGCTCCGCATGGACCCGGAGGCCGCCTCCCGGCCCGAAGAGCTGGAACGGCTCGTGAACCATATTCGGGCATTGGCTGCGGTCCACGACATCTTGACGCTCGGATCCAAAGTCGATGGGGATTCGGAGACGGTATCCGCGCGGCAGGTGCTGGACAAGCTGCTGCCCCTCATGCAGCAGGCCGCGGGCGACCGCGTGATACGGTACGAAGTCGACGACACGGTGCTTCCTGCCCGTAAAGGGACCTCTCTGGCGCTCATGCTGAACGAGCTCGTGAGCAACGCTCTTAAGCACGGCAACCGGGACGTAGAGGTAGACATGCGCAGGCGGGACATCGCGGCCGTGCTGCGTGTGGAGGATGATGGCCCGGGGTTTCCGGTCGGGTTCGATCCGAAGCGGGCCGCGAACACCGGCCTGGAGCTGGTGGACAGCCTGAGCCGGTGGGACCTGGGCGGCGAGGTGCGCTTCAGTAATCGGCCCGAGGGCGGAGCACGGGTGGAGGTAGTAATACCTTTGAAGGGGTGAGGGGGTGAGGGGGTGAAATGTGGGATTTCCCACAGAATCGCTCTGAACTCCCTTTCGCGCCGCCCCGGAGAGCCTCCGCTTGGGAGCATCCGGTCACCCCCTCACCCCCTCACCCCCTCACTTTTCGATGGGTGCCGCTATCACGCTGCCCCACTCGGTCCAGGATCCGTCGTAGTTTCTCACGTTCTGGTAGCCTAGCAGGTACTTCAGAGCAAACCAGGTATGGGAGGAGCGCTCGCCAATGCGGCAGTAGGCGATCACCTCCTTATCGCCTGTCACTCCCTTGCCTCCGTAAAGCTGCTTGAGCTCTTCAGCAGACTTGAAAGTGCCGTCCTCCCTGGCCGCCTGTCCCCATGGGATGTTTGCTGCTCCGGGAATGTGGCCGCCTCGCTGCGCCGTCTCCGATAGTCCAGGAGGTGCCAGTATCTCTCCCGTGAACTCCGCGGGAGAGCGCACGTCTACCAGCGCCACTCCTTGCTGCCCCAGCTTCTCCCTCACCTGCGGGAAGAAGGCTCTCAAGGAGAGGTCCGGATCCTGGGCCTTGTAGCTAGTTCTGGGATAGCTCGGCACCTCCTGAACCAGCGGTCTGCCTTCCGCTTCCCATTTCTTTCTTCCGCCGTTGAGAAGCTGAATGTTCTGATGTCCGAACATCTTGAAAATCCAGAACGCGAAGGCTGCGAACCAGTTGTTGTTGTCCCCGTACAGAATGACGCGGGTGTCGTTTGCAATCCCTGCATCGGAGAGGAGCTTCTCCCAGTCCGCTTTGGTGGGAATGTCGCGTCTTACGGTGTCTTCAAGCTGTGTCTGCCAGTTCCAGCCGACGGCTCCTGGGATGTGTCCCTGCTCATAGGCCAGGGTGTCCACGTCCACTTCCACCAGCCGGATGGAGGGGTCCTGAAGGTGGCTGGCCACGAACTCCGTGTCCACCAGAACCTCAGGATGCGCATAACCGGAGGTATCTTGCTGCGTCATGACGGTCGATCCTTTCGGGTGGGTTGTATGGATTACTCGAGCGTGAGAAGCAGTGTGTCGCCGTCCTTCACTAGAGCTGCCGGTTGGGTCGGCTGCCCGTTCAATCGGACCTTGACCACATTGCGCATCTCGCCTTCGCAGTTGAAAAGCCGCGTTTGGAGTGGAGGATACCGGCGGGCAACCTGTGTGAGCACCTGCTGCACCGCGGCAGGCTCTGCCTCCATCGGCTCCAACCCACCGGCCAGGCGCGCCATGGACGGGTCGAACTCTATGTGTACTGCCACCGCATTCCTCCTGCCGAATAAACCTGACTATTCTGTGGGGGATTATAGATTCACGGTTGGGGCAGAGTCAATTGCTGCAGTGACGGAGTGATGGAGTGTTAGAGTGATATCCCGGAATCCGGAATCCCAGCACTCCATTGCTCCATCACTCCACTACTCCACTGAACCGTCCTCGCCAGGCAGGAACGTGAGGCGGCCGGAGGGAAGAAGCTGATGCTTTCGCGTGGGCGGCGGAACGGGAGGAGTGGAGCGTGCCTAACTCACGGCGCATCGCCAGGGAGCTGGCGCTCAAGGCGCTCTTTCAGGTCGACGTCGGCAAACAGCCGCTGAGCGAGGTGCTGGATGGCGCGCTTGATCAGTTGCGGGTCACCGTAACGCATCCTGTAAGCCAGCTCTATGATGACGCGAGCGCTGCCATCCGCAGGATAGTTGCCGGACAGGAAAGGAAGAGCTCCACTCAGAGCAAGCGTCAGGTCTCCATAGCGGCGCGTTCGGTGCTCAACGAGCTGCGGGCGCTAGTGGCGGACGTGGGGGAGATCACGCGGTCCGTAGTAGCGGAGCGGCCATCTCTGGAACTGGAGGGCGCTGGACCGGCGCTGCGCTCCGCCATCGGCAGAACGATTGAGGGGATCCGGCGGGCTTCAACCCGGCCGAGCTTGCAGGAGGAGCTGCTGCGCGCCATCGGACAGGTAGGGGAAGCGCGGGCCCGGTCGGTCGAGCCGCCCTTCGAGCGCCACATCCGGCCGGCCGCGCGGACCGCACAGTTTGTGGTACGGTTGGCGCTGGGTACTGCCGCGAAGCAGCACGAGATAGATGCGCGCATTGCCTCGCTCTCCAGTGAGTGGGCGCTCGACAGGCAGCCGGCCGTGGACAGGAACATCCTGCGGCTGGCAGCCTACGAGGTCCTGTACGAACCGGAGATCCCCACAGGCGCGTCCATCAATGAGGCGGTGGAGCTCGCCAAGAAGTACAGTACTGCCGAATCCGGTCGCTTTGTCAACGGTGTGCTCGGCGCGCTGGCGGGGCAGGCGCCTGCCAAGCATACGGCGGCGGAACCCGAGGAGCATATCGAGATGGTCGCGGAGACCCCGGGTGAGGACGAAGGAGAGTCCGTAGAGGCAGGGGCTGTAGCAGAGAGCTGACGGATCAGGAGGAGCGGAAGTTGGCGGCGCAGATACTGGACGGCATCGAGACGGCGAAGGCGATACGGCTGGAGGTGGCGGAGCGCGCCGGCGCACTCAAGGCGGCCAGAGGGGTCACCGCCAAGCTCGCCGCCGTACTGGTGGGCGACGACCCGGCTTCGGAGGCGTACGTCAGCACTAAGGGTAAGGCATGCCGGAAAGCCGGTATGGATTCGGAAACCCATCGCCTGCCCGCCGACTCGACCCAGCAGCAGGTAGAGGACCTGATCCGGCGCTTGAACGACGATTCATCGGTGCACGGCATCCTGGTCCAACACCCGATTCCCCACCACCTCGACGAAAGCGCCGCGCTTGCGCTGGTCCGGCCGGAGAAGGACGTGGACGGCATCAGCCGCGGAAGCCTGGGCGCGCTCATCACGGGCGAGCGCGCGTTCGTCTCCTGCACGCCGCTCGGCATGATAGAGCTGCTGGACCGCTACAGCATCGAGATCAAGGGCAGGCACGCCGTGGTGGTCGGCCGGAGCATTATTCTCGGCAAACCGGCGGCCCTGCTCCTGCTGAACCGGCATGCGACGGTGACCATCTGCCACAGCCGGACCCAGGAACTTCCCGCCATCACCCGGCAGGCGGACATCCTGGTTGCCGCCGTGGGGCGCGCGGAGATGATCACGGGAGACATGATGAAGCCCGGCGTTGTGGTGCTGGACGCGGGTTACAACCGCGTGGAAGGACGGCAGGGAACGGTGGGAGACGTGGAGTTCGAATCCGCGAGCCGTGTCGCCTCCTACATTACTCCGGTCCCCGGCGGCGTGGGGCCGATGACCATCGCGATGCTCCTGCGGAATACGGTGGAAGCCGCGGAGTTGTATGGCTAGCGCCCTGACGTTGGAGTTTTGGCGGGCATTTTGGATCCGGTCGGTGCAGGTCGTCATCAGCCACGGCCTGCTCATCCTCTGCGTCATCGCAGGTTACTACATCGTCCGTGCGATCATCTACCGGTTGATAGATTCCGCTATTGCCCGCGCGCTGGCCCGCCATCCTGGCTCCATGGACGAGCGCACGGGACGCATCCGTACGCTCCAAACCCTCGCGCGTAGCGTCGTGGGGTACGCGCTTCTGTTCGTCCTTATCGTCATGCTCCTGGACGCCGTGGGTGCCAATGTCATGGGGGTGATTACCACTGCCGGCGTGGGAGGCATTGCCATCGGCTTCGGCGCTCAGAAGCTGGTCAAGGACGTGATCTCCGGATTCTTCCTCATTGTAGAGGACCAGTTCGTCGTGGGGGAGTACGTATCCATCGGGGCGGCAACGGGGAGCGTCGAAGAGCTAGGAATGCGCATCACGCGCATTCGGGACGACCAGGGCAAACTCTGGATCATCTCGAACGGCGACATCAGCTCCGTGACCAACCACTCCCGGGCGCCCATCACGGCCGCCGTAGACGTGGGAGTGGCGCACGGGGCGGATCTCAAGCAGGCGGAGCAGGCCATCGATGCCGCCTGCGGGGCCCTCTACGCCAGCGAGAGAGGAGAGCTGCTCGCAGCGCCACGCGTGGCCGGCGTCTCCGGCTGGGACGTAACGCATACGGTGGTGCGCGTAGTAGTAACGGCGCAGCCCCGTGCGCTCGCTTCAGAGCAGCTCCGCGTCCGGCAGGCCATCTACCAGCGCCTGCACGACGATGACATACCGGTGGGGTAGGTCATTGTGTGGGAGTGTGGAAGTATGGCTGTGTGGGAGGGACCGGTCGCCGAGCCCTCCCATACTCCCATACAGTGCGTGCCGGGGTTGATAATCCAGGGCGACTGCGGCTATACTAGCGTACTTCGTGAATTTTGGTACAGAGTGCCGCGCAGGCGGGGTCAGGAGTGGAGGGAGGGGCAATGGCTACTGGCAAGATCGTGCAGGTGCAAGGTCCCGTGGTGGACGTTGCGTTCGAGCCCGGGTCGCTGCCGGCGCTCCTGAACGCGCTCACCATCGATGAGCCGGCGCAAGGCATCCACCTGACTGTCGAGGTCGCCCAGCACCTGGGTGACGAGGTGGTCCGATGCGTCGCGATGTCGTCCACCGACGGCCTTGTGCGCGGCATGGCCGCCGTCGATACGGGCCGCCCCATCGCGGTGCCGGTGGGCCGGGAGACGCTGGGCCGCGTGTTCAATCTCCTGGGGCAGCCAATCG
Source organism: uncultured Chthonomonadaceae bacterium (assembly GCA_964396385.1). Lineage (GTDB taxonomy): Bacteria > Armatimonadota > Chthonomonadetes > Chthonomonadales > CAJBBX01 > CAYNFH01. The sequence continues at coordinate 5,269 of CAYNFH010000313.1, forward strand.
ACGAGCGGGGTCCGGTGGACGTAAAGGAGAGCTGGCCCATCCATCGGCCGGCGCCTTCCTTCGAGGAGCAGGCGCGCTCCAATGAGGTGCTGGAGACCGGCCTCAAGGTGATCGACCTCCTAACCCCCTACCTGAAAGGCGGGAAGATCGGTCTGTTCGGCGGCGCGGGTGTGGGCAAGACGGTGCTCATGCAGGAGCTCATCACCAACATCGCCACGGAGCATGGCGGCTTCTCCGTCTTCGCCGGAGTGGGGGAGCGAACCCGCGAGGGGAACGACCTGTGGCTGGAGATGAATGAGTCCGGCGTTATCTCCAAGACGGCCATGGTCTTCGGCCAGATGAACGAGCCGCCGGGAGCGCGGTTGCGGGTGGCGCTGTCCGGCCTGACTATCGCGGAGTACTTCCGCGACGTGGAGGGCCAGGACGTGCTCCTCTTCATCGATAACATCTTCCGGTTCACGCAAGCCGGCTCGGAAGTATCCGCACTGCTGGGCCGCATCCCCAGCGCCGTGGGGTACCAGCCTACACTGGGCACCGAGATGGGTGCCCTTCAGGAGCGGATCACCTCCACCAGCAAGGGCTCCATCACCTCCGTACAGGCCATCTATGTGCCGGCGGACGACTATACGGACCCGGCACCGGCCACAGCCTTTACGCACCTGGACGCGACAACGAACC
>CAYNFH010000314.1:0-3365 GCA_964396385.1 uncultured Chthonomonadaceae bacterium
CTCGAGGATGGCGGTGTGATTGTCGGCCGGGCGCGCAATCTCGCCCCCGAAGAGCTGCAGGGTCCGGGTGCTGCCGATGGCCAGGGTGCACCCCGGCGTCGCCAGCTCCCCGAAGTCTTCGGTGTACATGGTCGCCTGCACGCCCGTGATCCGCTCATAGAAGCGGACCAGGCGCCCGATGTCGGCGGTGATGATGCGGACGGAGACGAATTTCATGAGGCTTTTTCCAGGGCTTGCGCCGCCGCAACGGCGACCGGGGCGGCCTAAACGCCCCACTGGTCCTGCAGAGCCTTGGTGAGCTCCACCAGGTCCAGCACGCTCATCTTGCCAAGCCTATCGATGATGTCCTGATCTACAGCCATTGGGATCCTCCTTTACGCTGCGCCCTCCGCCTGCCGCTTGTCCGCGGCAGCCTGGAGGGTGCGCACAAACTCGCTGAGAATGCCGTTGAGCGTGAAGACGAAGTTGCTCAGCGGCGCCTGAATTGTTCCGACCGTCTGCCCGAGAACCACCTGGCGCGGCGGCACCTTGGAGAGGGCGGTCACCTGATCGGGCGAGAGGACGCGGCCGTCCATGTAGCCGCCCTTCACCTTCACGTCCGCCTTGCGAAGGTCCCGGAAGTAGTCCAGAAGCGCCTTCGTGGTGGTCACGACGTCTTCATTGGCGAACGCGATGGCGGTGGGGCCGTTTAACAGGCTCTCCAGCTCCGGCGTCAGGCTGTCGCCCAGCGCGCGGCGAAAGAGCGTGTTTTTCACCACGTGGTACTCTCCGCCGGCCGGCCGCAGTTTGCCTCGGAGCGCGGAGATCTCCGCCACGGTCATGCCGCGGTAGTCGGTCAGGATGGCCCCGGTGGAGCGGCCGAACACCTCCGTCAGCTCGCCGACGGTTTCCACTTTGTCGGAACGCGGTCCCTTGGTCCGCATAGAGGGATTCACCTCCTCTGGGATGGGTCTTCAGGTGTTCAGGTGTTCAGGTGTTCAGGTGTTCGGGATTTCAGGTCCTGAACCCGAAACACCTGAACGGTAGAACGCCTGAGGGCCCAAACAAAAAGGAATCGCCGCCGTGACAGCGGGATTCCTCGGGTGGCAGGGCGCAGGCGCCCTGGAGGGTTCAGTCTGGAAGGAATGAACGCGCTCTTCCCTCGGCTGGCCCCTACCGTCTGTAGGAATTAAGTCTTCATTGGCCCGGGGGTTCAGCCCGTGGCAAGAGACGCCGGCTGTCTTCGGCAAGATTCACATTATGAAGTTGAACGGTGGCTAGTATACCTGTGCGCGGGCAGACCGTCAAGGCTAGTAGTCAGTAGTCAGTAGTCAGTAGGGCCGAGCGCGGCCGGGCTTTTCTACTGGCTACTGGCTACTGGCTACTGATAAGGTCTTACCGGTACTCGTCGTATCGACCGGCGGCGGCCGAGTAGACGAGCTGACGGTCCAGACGCACGCCGAACTCCGTGCCGGATCCTACGCGCACGTTCGCCGGCCGCTGGTTGCGTACTTCATTGTACAGGTAGCCCAGTCCCGCGCCAATCAGCGTGCTCAGAAGCTGATTGTTCTTGCTCAGGGAGCCGATTACCAGGCCGCCCGCGGCGCCGATGCCGATGAACTTCAGCCGCTCCCGCTCCTTGTCCGACCTGGCGACCAGCCTGCCGTCCGACGCTCGCCGGACACTGTTGCTCTGGAGCGAAATCAGGCTGCCCTCCATCGGGAACGACTCGCCATCGGGGAAGACGGCTCGGCGGAAGTCCAGGTCCAGTGTGCCGGGGTGATCGCCGGTAGCGGGCTCGGCATCGCGCACGACCCCCTGGATGCGCGTACCGTCCGGCAGGCCGGCATTGTCGCCTCCCGGGCGGACCGTGACCGAGAATCGGTCGCCTGGCTGGCTGCTGTCGCTGCTCAGAGTGTCGTTGAGCCGGACCGGGATCACCGTACCCGTCGGGAGAACATACCGTACGGTGGCACCGCGCGTGACGTGGGCCCGGATGGGCCGATAGCTGTCATAGGCGACCGCGCCGCCGTTGGTGCGAATGTCGACCGTCTGAGAAGCGGACCGCCAGCGCACATCGGCGCCCAGCGCCTCGCTGACGAACCGGAGGGGCACCATGGCGCTCCCGGCGATGACCATCGCCGGAGTGTCCAGGCGTACCGGCTCCCCGTTCACCCGCGCAGTGTAGCTCCCGATCGGCAACTGGATGTCGGTGCCACCTCTGTGAGCGAATACGGTGCGGATGCCCGGATCCCAGTTAACGCTTGCGCCGATCTGCTCCAGCACTCCGCGTAGCGGCACCACAACGTGGCCGTTCACCTGGCGCGGTCCGGCTCCAGTGAAATAGACGGGCTGTCCGTTGACGCGGACATGGATGGAATAGGCGCCTGCTCCCGAGCCCGCCAGCGTGAGTGACGCGAGAACAGCCGCCTTGAGGAGAATTGATCTGTTCATCTTAAGCCTCCCGGCCTGCCTCAGCGAACGGGCAGGCCCGTGCATTCACTAGGACGCAGACGGTTGCCGGTCCGTTCCGTGACGGCGGACGACGTGAAATCGCTACAGCAGGCCGGTGCGTTTCCGCACGATCCACTCAAGAGTGAGCGGGGTGATGAAAAGGAGGAGGAGGGCAGGGGAGTCCCAGAGCTCGTGCTCGGATTCGCTATGGACGGTCAGGTCATTGGCGTGGAGGGAGTTCATCCACGACCGCAGCTCGTCCGGGAAGTAGTACTTGCCGCCGCCGGCCGCGGCGATCTTCTTGAGCAGCGCCTCATTCATCTCAGGCTGCTGGCCCTCCAGGGCTACGCTCTGCACCAGGAAGGTGGTGGTCGCCGCGGACTGCGGGTTGGCCGGCGAAGCGACGGAGAGCCGGAACCGGCCGGTGCGCTCCGCAAGGATGTCCGTGGTGTAAAGGCCGGGGGAGCCAGGCACCGCCGTGAGCGTCACCCGGACGGGCGCGCCGGTCTCTCCACGCAGCAGGGCCGTCACCTGCCGTACCTTAATGGGCCGGTAGAAGCTGTCCAGGAGCCTGCCGTGGAAGCTTACCCGGTCGCCCACGGCGTACTCGCCGCGGTCCGCGCTCACCTGGGCAAAGCGGTTGCCGCCGGCCGCCTCGTGTGGGGTCATCTCCCGGATCACCTGGCCCCAGTAGCGGTAGAAGTATCTGTCGCCCACGCGCCATCGCCAGCGCCAGGTGCTGTCCACAAGCGACATGTAGCACCGGCCGGCGCCAAAGGACTGCCGCGCCAGCACGATGCGCTTGCCGTAGGCGTTGGTCCGGACCGGATTTACGGCGAGCACCGTCGCGCCCGGCTTCGCCCGCTCCACGCCAGCGCTCCAGAACATTCCCGGCAGCGACTGCCAGTCCCGCGCGTTCTCCGACGGGTCAT
>CAYNFH010000314.1:3375-5873 GCA_964396385.1 uncultured Chthonomonadaceae bacterium
CTGCCTTCCCGCCTCGGTCAGCTCCCACTGGAACGGCTCGTCGGTCTTCACCTGCTCCGGGAAGGGCTCCAGCACCACGGGGAAGATCGCCTCCAGCGCCGTGCCGCGGTATTCGCCGGGCATGTGCTTCTCCCCGGCGATGACGATGAGGCTGCCGCCCTTGTCCTCCACGAAGCGCCGGATGTTCTGAACCTGTGCATCGCTGAAGTAGGACCTGGGCACGTCACCCAGAATGAGGATATCGAAGTCGAACAGGCCCTTTTCATCCGCAGGGAAGCCGTAGATGGGCACGTTGCCCTCGCCGCCTGTCTTCGCGTTGCTGGACGCCAGAATGCAGCTAAACTGGATCTGCGTGTCCCGCTGGATGGCGTTCTTGAGGTAGCGATACTCCCAGCGCGGCTCACCCTCCACGTACAGGATCTTCAGCTTCTTGGAGACCACGTCCTGGACAAAGCTCTTGGCGTTGTTCTTGCCGGTGATCTCGTCCGGCAGGACGGCGGTAGAGACGCTATAGGTGAAGGAGCCGGTCTGCTTTGGGGTGTAGGTGAAGGTTACGGTCTGCTTCTGGGAGGCCGGACCCAGCCGTAGAGACTGGGCGCCGATGACCTGTCCGCCGCGTCGAAGGGTTACCGCAATGGTCCGGCCGGTGTATCCTCGCTGGGAGACGCCCGCGAAGACCTGCACGATATTGTCCTTGCGCACCTTCCGGTCCGCCAGGACCTCCGTGATGGCGACATCCTTCGTGGGGGTCGGGTCTCCGACTCCGAGCGTGCTCACGCGGACCCCCTGCGCGCGAGCGCTCTCGGCCACTCCCACCGGGTCATCGCCCAGGTTGTTGCCGCCGTCGCTCAGGATGAGCGCGCCGGAGATGTGCTGGCCCGCCACGTCCTCCAATGCCCGCTCAAGGGCCGTACCGATCTGGGTAGATCCACCGTGCTGCCCGTCCGGCGCGGCCTGCAGCCGGAACTCTGCGAGCTGCTTTGGTTCGGAGGGGACCGGCACGGGCCGCGCGTCCGCGCCAAACCGGTACAGGCGAAGGTTATACTCCTTCCCGAGCCTGGCAACCAGGTTAGCTCCGGAGCTGTTGGCGAGGCGCTCCACCACCTGGGCGCGGGTCAGGTGAGCCGGGTCCTCTCCGGCGGCCCTCATCTCTCGTCCCCGCCGATCCGCCGGCAGCCGGGTGTCCACGCGGCCCATGCTCAGCGAATCGTCCACGAGCACCAGGACGCTCGACTTCACGCGCTCGGACTGTTCCAGCCGGACCATGGGCTGGAGCAGCATGACAAGCAGGGCGGAGAGCGCGACGAGGCGTAGCAGCAGCAGGGGGACCTTCACCCACAGGCTGGGTCGCGTGCCGTCCCGCAGGTAGAGGGCGCCAAACCAGAGTGCGCCGACCGCCAATACGACCACGGCCGCCCGGACCGGCCACGCGCCGGCCAGGTAGAAGTGGGCCTGCTGGAGCCGCCGGTCGACCGCCGGCGTCAGGCCCAGCAGCCGCCTCAGGTGGTCATTCGCGACGATTGAGTGTAGGAGCAGTAAGTGCATCTGTATGGGTGTTCAGGTGTTCAGGTGTTCAGGTGTTCAGGTGTTCAGGACCCAGATTCCTGAGAATCTAGCCTCTCCTGCCGAACCACTGGGCGAGCAGGGCCTCCCCGAACAGCAGACACATCGCCGCCACCACCAGCGTATGCCAGACCTCCGTGCCGCGCCGGGACTGGCGGATCACAGTGTCCAGGCTCTCGGCGCCTCGCGCGTACTGCAGCCGGACCGGCCCAAGCGCTGTCCGGACCTGCTGCTCGTCGGCGGAGGTCAGGTCGGACTCGGCCGCCGGAAGGTTTACGGCGAACACCTGCGGCGCGGCGCCCGCGGGCCCGGCGCGATAGACGCCCGCGCGATAGGTGGCGGGATAGGTAAACACGACCCCCTGCGGGCCGAGCACGCCCTTCTGGATGGTGGTAGCGCCCGATGGGTCGGTCAAGCGGATGGGCTTGCCGGCCTGCGTCACGTCGAATCGGGCGGATATCGGCTCGCCCAGCGAGAGTATCCGGCGCGCTCCGGGGCCGGAGCCCAGGTACGCGACGAGCTGGTGTACCAGCGGGACGAAGGCGGCTCGGAATGGCAGGTTGCCACCGCTCGCTCCGGCGGTGCTCGCCGCCAGCACCACGCGTCCCTGTGCGAGCTTGCGCTCCACAAACGCCGGCTGGCCGCCGGTAAACCGGCACAGTACCTGCACGTCCGTGCTTCCGGCCGGCGGCGCGAGTTCGTACACCAACGAAAAGCGCGCGCTGCCCAGGTTCAGCTCGGAGGTATCCTTGAACGCGAGCAGCGCCGGGTGGGAGATGCTGGCCGGGTTCAGTCGCAGTGCCGCCTCGTCTGGATAGGCCCGGCGTGCGCCCAGGGCGCACGGCAGCAGGGCCCCCCTTCCGGCGCTCGCGCCAAAGGAGGAGTTGAACCGCGCTGGATCCGCGTTGGGCGCGGGGAAGATGAGCAGCCCGCCG
>CAYNFH010000315.1:0-5764 GCA_964396385.1 uncultured Chthonomonadaceae bacterium
CGTGCGACGTCCCCTATCGAAGATTACCACGAGATTCACCGCTGCGACAGCGGTCCCCTTGGGAGAATGGTATGCCCCGCAGGTATCGGGCCATCACGGAAGAGCAGGCCCGTCAATTCCTAGAACGTGGCTACATCGTCGTGCGTGACTGCCTCCCGCGCGATGTGATGGACGAATGGATCCACCGTGCCTGGGTCCGTACCGGTTACGACCCGCAGGACCCCTCAACTTGGGAGAAGCCGCGCTTCCACATCCCCAACTACCAGTACCGCGAGATGAAGGACCTCGCGCCCAGGGTGTGGGCGGCGGTCTGTGACTTGGTGGGCGGCGAGGAGCGAGTGAAGCAGCCCGCCAAGATGTGGGACGGGTTCATTATCAACTTCAACCTGCGCGCGGATGAGCCGTGGCGGGCGCCGTCACCCGAATCCCCCGGCTGGCACAAGGACGGCGACTTCTTCAGGCACTACCTGGATAGCCCGGAGCAGGGGCTGCTCACCCTGGTGTACTGGACGGACGTGGCGCCCCACTCCGGCGGCACCTTCGTGGCGTGCGACTCCATCGGTCCCGTGGCGCGTTACCTGCTGGACCATCCGGAGGGAACCACCCTGAAGGAGTTCAACTTCGGCAGCCTCATCCACCAGTGCCATGACTTCGAGGAGACCACCGGCAGGGCAGGGGACATCTACCTCCTCCACCCGTTCATGCTGCACGCCGCGTCTCAGAACCTCTCTGGGCGGCCGCGCTTCCTCACCAACCCTCCCATTCAACTGGAGGAGCCGATGAGCTTCAACCGGGAGAATCCGGACGATTTCTCCCTGGTGGAGCTCGCGGTGCTGCATGCCCTGGGAGTCGAGCGGCTCGAGTTCCGACCGCAGGGCCCGCGAGAGCGGATCGAGACGGACCGGCACCGGCAGCACCGGGAGCTTCTGGAGGAGCAGGAGCAGCGGCTGGCGGCAGCCGGCATGGTAGCGCGGCCCATGGCCGCCCAGCGGGAGGTCTGAGGCCGCCTCAACGGACGCCGTTGTCGAAGTCGAGCTCTACCTGCGTGAAGCCCGATGCCGGCACCGTGACGGTCTGCGGCTCGGCGTGTGTTACACGGTCGTCGCCGGTCCCATTCATCTGGTACGTGCCCGGCGCCAGACCGTCACACCAGAGGAGGTCCTCCTGCGTCGCGTCCTCTACTCCGCGAATCCGTACCTCTATTCCCGGCACCGAGTCCGCCCCCTCGGCCACGAGCCCCCCATCTGCTTCGTATGGCCGGAGGCGCTGTCGTACAGCACTAGAACTCTGCCCATCCGCGTCCTTTCCTGTTCGACCGACTTACGGCCCACCTGCCTTACAGTGGCACGCGGACAGACAGGGATTGAAATCCCTGTCTGAAGAGATCTGTCCTGCGGACAGACGGAACAGAATCTCTCCCCCGCATGAGAGAATCAGTTCCGTTCGTCCGAAGGACGATTATCTCCAGGCAGGCACTTCAGTGCCTGTGGTTTCCAGGCAGGCATTTCATTCCGTGTGGTCTGTGTCTGCAAGGGCTCGGTCTTCCTCCTCCATGTTGGTCTCTTCCCACTGCGGCCAAACAGTCCCGGCTGCATGATGCTGCTTCTGGTTCTCTACATACCGGATCACCCTCGGCAAGTGCGACCGGCTGATGCTGAATGCGCCGTATCGCTCCTGCCAGCGGAAATGGTCTTCGCCGCGGAAAGTATCATTCACAAACCGGGAAGAGACGCCCTTCAACTGCTTCATCAGCGAGGAAACGGAGAGCTTGGCCGGCATGCGAACTAAGATATGGACGTGATCCTCCGCGCCATTTACGGCGAACACAACACAGCCAAGCCTCTCCGCTTCGCGGCAGAAGCATCTGTGGACCTGAGGCTCTAATACACTGGTCAGCAGGGCCGCGCGGCGGCTCGTTGACCACACCGCGTGTAAGTACAGCTCCACTTTGGCTGTCCGCACGACGAAGCTCCTCTCAGCCCAAGGAGATAAGGCACGATTCTATCTCCGTGCCTCGGGTGATTGCTCTTCGGCCATGTGCGTCAACAGGGATTGAAATCCCTGTCTGAAGAGATCTGTCCTGCGGACAGACGGAACAGAATCTCTCTCCCGCATGAGAGAATCAGTTCCGTTCGTCCGAAGGACGATTATCGCAGACAGGGATTGAAATCCCTGTCCTGAACGCGGCGAGGCAGGAGTCGCGATGCTCTGCGCGAACAATCTGCTATGCCGGCCAGTTCCTCACACAGGCGCCAGCCTATGCCCCGAACGCTCCTGCTATTTCCGATACTTCTCGCCCTAACGCTGCAGAACTCCCCCAGGGCCTCAGCCCAGACGGGCTTGCCCGAGGCGGTTGCGCGCGAGGTGGCGCGGTCGGCGGAGCTGCCGGCGGGAACGTATACGCTGGTGCGCTCCTGGAGTGCCGCCGGTCCGCCTGCCGCCCATCAGTACGGGCATGCGGCGCAGGATCCGGGCGCGCAGGGCGGGCGCGCGTGGGAGGCGCGGGTTGGCATAGACGCTCCCAACAACGAGATGATCTACGGTCCGTACTTTCCCGTGCCGGCCGGGGACTACGTGGCGCTCTACCGGCTGAAGCTGGGGGAAAGTGCAGGGGAAGAGCCGGTAGCGCATCTGGACGCGGCCGTCAACAACGGGCAGGACATCCTCGCCACACGGGACCTGCGGGGCAGCGACCTCACCCCGGGCCGGTGGGCGCAGGCACCGCTGGCCTTCCACTGTCCCGGCGGAAGGCTGGAGTGCCGGCTGAGCTGGAGCGGCTACGCCTCGCTGCAGATAGACACCATCTCGCTCTACCGGCTGAAAGGTGGGCAGATACCCCCGCCCCGGCGCGCGCCGGAGGCCGTGCTAAGCGGCCAGCCGAGGGATCTGATCTACCGGCCGGAGCAACAGCCGTTCCCAGACCTCTTTCCCCGCTCCCCTCCGCCAGCTTCCCGACTGGTCCTGTTCGACGTCCGGCGCCAGCCGCCGGACTGGCAGTTCCTGCTGTTCAGCCTCCAGGGGCTGGTCAACCGCACCCGACCGAGCCTCTACTACCTGTTCAACCCGACGGATCCCCAATGGCTCAACTGGATGCGCAGGCGCGGCTGGGTCCACGACACCGAGCACGTGCAGCGGCCGGAGGAGCTGCTCTCGCGCTATCGGAGGGCCTACCGCGGCATCATCATCACGGACCCGGACCTGCCCGCCAGCAAGAACGTAGCCACCATGCTGGCGGGCGTCCTGAACGGGCTCGTCGCCTCTCCCCGGCTGGCGCAGCGGCTCCGCCTCCCCGTGCTGGAGGACCTGCGCGGGCGCTGGAAGACTAGCACGGCGGCGTACCAGTGGGCCTTCGACCACCTGTGGCCCCGGCTGAACCACTACGTGATCGCCTGCTCCTATCCAGACCACCTTGCGCTGCGGGACTACCTGGTGGCGAACCGCGTGTTCATCTTCTGGATATCCGGCCCTCTGGACGGGGCGCGGCCCTACGCGAATCCCACCGCAGAGGCTCGGCTGATGGAGCGGCTGCTCGCCCGCATGCCCGCGAACATCCCGGTCATGAGCTATCCTTGGGCCGGCAAGGACGTCGGCATCGGAGAGGGGCCGGGCGTCACGCTCTTCGCGGAGTTCGCCAAGTACCTGGTGGGCACCATCGACTGCTCCAACCTTACGGTGCACTCCGGCATCCGCACCGGCCCGCTGCGACAGCACCCCGCACCGCCCGCGCCGCCGCTCCGCCGGGACCGCATCTACGTCTCCTGGATAATGTCCGACGGCGACAACTTGCCCGTGCTCACCACCAACAACTTCCCGCAGCGGTGGAACGACTGGGAGCGCGGAAAGTTCGCGATCGGGTGGACGGTCTCGCCCTCGGCGGAGATGCTGATACCGGATATTGTGGACTTCTACTACCGCAACTGCACGCCCAACGACCGCTTCCTGGGTGCGGTCTCCGGGGTGGGCTACACCTATCCGGATTCGTACGGCCAGCGGTTTCGGGCGGCCGACCGAGCGGCCGTATTCGATGGATTTCTCAGCCAGACCCGGCAGTACATGGCCTCCATGGACCTGAAAGAGGAGTGGCCCATGGGGGTGACCCGCGAGTCGCTCCTGCGCCGGTACGGGGAGCAGATCCGCTTCCTGAACGCGCTCTTCCCGGACTACGGACGGAGGGTGGCAGGCTACGAGGATGCCACGTATCCGATGTGGACGACGGAAGACGGGGGACGGAGGACGTATGGAAGCTCGGCGGGAGTCTCGCGATCCCTTAGCTCGGCAGCAGCCTCGCGCTCCCAGGAGGGTCGGTTGGTGCCGGTGTTCCACGCGCTCACGAACTGGGCGGAGGTGATGCCGCGGGAGCAGCAGATCGCCAGCCTGGTGGCGCAAGTCCGCGCCGCCACCCCACCCACGCGCCCGGCCTTCATGCACCTCTTTGTGCTCAACTGGTTCGCGGACCTGCCCATGCTCCAGGAGGTGCTGCGGCGCCTGGGGCCGGAATATATTGCGGTAAGGCCGGACCACCTGGCGCACCTCTACCAGCAGGAGCTGGCGCTGGACCAGGTGCTGGTCCGCATGCCCGCCGACATCTCCGTGGTGGAAGGCCGGCGCGAAATGCTCTCGGCGACCGTGCAGAATGTGACAGCCCGGCCGATGACCCTTCGGCTCCAGGCGACCTCAGGCCTTACGGACGTACGGGTCCAGCCGGACCGCGTTGCGCTCGCGCCGGGCCAGACCGCTACGGTGGAATTCTCGGGCGTGCCGTCCGGTGGCCGGCTTACGCTCCAGACAGCCGGTCCCTTCGGCATCCGGACGGCGCAGGCCCGCCTCACCCGGCTCGGGGCAAACGAGCTGGTAGGCAGCCTGCCGGAAGGAGGCGCGCTGCGGTTCGTACGGCAGTGGGAGGCGGCCACCCTGGCGCACCGGTCCGGCAGGCCCGAGCTGGATGCGCAGGCGCAGGGGCGGGCCGTATGGACCGCGCGGCCGGGTCAGTCGGACGAGGGCTACGTCGTCTTCGGTCCCTATGCACCGCTGCCGGCGGGCCGCTTCCTGGCGCTCTTCCGGCTCAAGCGGCTGGACGGCGGCAGCGGGACTGCCGCAGTGGTCGATACCTGCACCAACGGTGGCACGCGGATCACCGCCACGCGGACCCTGGATTCCAGTGATCTGCCGGTGGGCGGATATCGCCTCGTGCCGCTGGTGTTCGTCCACCCGGGAGGCGAGATAGAGACCCGCGTCCAGTGGCCCGGAACGTGCGGAATCGCGGTCGATACTATTTCGATGTGGCAGCTCGGCCCATAATCCGCCGAACGGACGATGCAACACGGGAGACGCATTGCGTAGAATGATGCAAGAGGAGAGGCATGGCGCTCAACACTTTCATAGAGAATTCCATTTCTGTGCGGCCGATCGAGCCGGACGACCTCGACTGCATTCCGCTCGACTGCTGGCCGCAGCGCCGTGAGACCGTCGAGCGGCTATTCGCGGAGCAGGGCACGTTGGGTATGGGCGCATGGGAGGGCGACCGCTGCATTGCCCAGCTCCACTGCTACCGCGTCACTCTGCCTGACTGGAGCGATCGCAACTTCCCCGAGTGGGCGCAGGATCGGTTCCTGCGGTGGCCGCTCGGCTGGCCGCTGCAGCGCGCGCAGGCGCTGAATCTGCGGGTAGACGGGCCGGTATGGGGCCATGCCTGTTTCCATGTGGGGAGGCTGCGGGCAGAGACCGGCGAGTCGCTGCCTCCGGATGCGCGATACTTCGGCCACGG
>CAYNFH010000316.1:0-5738 GCA_964396385.1 uncultured Chthonomonadaceae bacterium
TCCCGCGTAGGGAGCTGAAGACGGACGCGGCAGCCGAGGAACGCCTCCGAAAACTCGGTCGCATACCCCAGCAGTTTCCGTTCTTCCGGCAACAGCTCTGAATGGGTGAGCATCCAGATCGGGAGTAGCTGCTTGATGAACGAAAGGTAGTCGTATCCCGCCAGAGCCTCGTGGCGCGCCGCGGTCGTCAGCACAGTCTGCCGGCTGAGGTGAATGTCGGTCACAGGCCGCTCGACGAACAGGGAGCGGAGGATGGGCGGCGGAACGCTGTCGATCAGCCTGTTGCCGAGCTCCCTGTCCATCTTCACCAGCCCGAACCGGATCGGATAGACTGGATGGCCTCCAAAGAACTCCTTGCTCAGTGCCTGGGCCACCACAAAGCTGCCCGATCGCGGTTCCAGATAGGCTTTAGAGAACGGCTCGGCATGGATCTGCAGAAACACCCAACGCGCGGCGCAGTCCAGCTTCCAACCCAGCTTACCGCGGAGCTCCGCCACAGAGATGCTAGTCGTCCGCTCGCACCGGCGACAGTACACTGCTGCCGTCCCCTGAAGTACGCGCTCGAGTTGGGTCTCGTCGATGTATTCGCAGCGCGGGCAGATAGGCGCGAAGGGCCTCTCCAGGTGATAGTCTGGGAACCGTTCCGCCAGAAACCGCTCAATCTCCTCCATCCGCTCGAATACGGTTCGCACGTAGGGCTCGTAGACCCGGTGGGCGTAGAGAGCGGCCGTGGAAACGAGCGTGGGATAGCATCCGAGGGTGTGGAGTCGTGCGACGAGCGCCATCTCAAACCGGTCTGAATACGAGGCGAACTCTTCCCAAGGATCCGGGAGCAGTGCGATAGGCTTGCCGCACCAGCCTTCGAGCCTCCTCAACATCGCCTCGTCCTTGTTCACCGCGACCCGAAGCTGCCGGTAGTTCAAAGGATCGAGGCTGTCGTCGATGATCGAGAGATAGACGGTGTGGCCGGCTGCCCTGAGATGGCGGGCGGTCTCGTCCGCCACCAGGTACTCGCGCAGGTTGCGCTCGTCGCCTAGGTACGCACAGGTCGCGCCGGTGGCGATGTGGACGATGGGCCGATCCGAGAACTGCGCGAGGGCAGCCGCATAAGGGGACACGCTCTGCATTCGAGTTCCTTCCTTACGACTTTCAGTTGCCCCAGTCACTGTTACGGGCGGGCAGTCAATTCATGCGCGAGCGTCGGCTGGGTCCGCGGGCTCGCAGCAGGCTGCCGGGCATCCCTGATTGGTTATCGGTACATTTACCGGGGCTCTTTAGGGCAAGGCTGTAGCCTTGACCGGGATAGGATCCGGGGGTGCGATTGGGTCGCGAGCCGCACGCTACGGCTGCGCGCGTAATCCATTGCGTCGGGGCAAGTGGAGACAGTACGTAAAGATATGTTACCTAACGGTGGTACAATATCCTGCCCCGATGCGTCCGTCTAGCGTGCAAGGAAGTAATACAGGAGGATTCTGCGCACTATGGCCGTAGAGCAGGCACCGATCGTCTATTCGGACTGGAGCGAGTGGAGGCCCGGAGACTACCTGGCGGAGTACTATGCCGAGGTGATGCCGGACGAACGCTTCGCGATGGAATTTCTGGTTGAGTCGCTCCGGGAGGTAGACGAGGTTCCGGTGGCGCTGGACTTTGGATGTGGTCCCACCGCCCATCACCTGTTCCCGCTGGTGCCCAAGGCACAAGAGATCCATCTCGCCGAATACCTGGCGGCCAACCGAGAGGAAGTAGAGCGCTGGATCACCGGCGCGCTGAACGCGTTCAGTTGGCGGGAATTCGCGCTGGAGACGCTCCGGCTGGAAGGCCTTCTGGAGCCTTCCACCCACGCAGCCGCTCAGAGGGAAAAGCTTACGCGCTCCCGCATCACGCGCGTCCTGCCCGGGGATGCCGGAGAGACCGACCCGCTGGGCGCTGATATGCGCGGCTTCTACCCGCTGGTGACCACCCACTACTGCGCGGAAGGCGCCACAAACTCCAAAAGCACGTGGGAGCGATACATGCGCAACATCTGCTCCCTGGTTGCGCCCGGCGGAATGATCATTTTATCGGCTTGCGGCGCCGCTGACTTCTACATGGTGGGTGAGCGCCGCTTTCCATGTGCCGGAGTCACCGCCCAGGATATCCTAGGCAGCCTCTCGGACAATGGCTTCGGTAACATCGACCTCCGGGTGCGGCAGGTGCCCGACCACTCCGAGCAAGGCTACAGCAGCGTCCTCTTCACCCGGGCTGAGAAGCAGTTGGCGCCTCCCCCGGGGGCTCAATGAGGTTGCAAGGGGACTCTTGCGGCATCCCTTCTATTGGCGAGCACTGGCCCCTCACGAGCCGTCTCTGGGGCGAGCCCTCCGGTCGCGGTAATCCCCACGCCGCGGTTTCCCCTATCGACGGCAAATGCATGCAGGTTGTCGATCTGCTCGACCAGGCCGAGCTTCAGCGGCTTGCGGCTCCCGCTCGAACGCCGGCCGTACTTGGAAACCTGGATCTGGGTGCGCTCTGCTCTAGGCTAGCCTGCGCGCTGATGGCACTCCGGAGTCCCCTTCAGGAGGCGCTCCAGCTCGAGACCGGTTTCGTGACGAGTGACTGCGCCGAGTTGATCGAAGTCGCTCTGGCATATGTCCAGGGAATCCCCGCCAGCCTGAACAGTACACCTTTAACGGCCCCGTTCACTGCCGGATACTGGGACGGACAGGCTGAACGCAAGATCTCCATTGTGGCGCCATCGTTCGGCACGATCGCGGCCATACTGCCCCAGAACGCTTTCCTGCTCCTCGCACTAACGTGCATGCTCAATGGGCTGGCCGGTGGCAGCCGCGTTATTCTACGGGCGCCGCTCCAGTCGGCCCGTTCGGCAGCCATCCTTGCCGCGGCACTGGACATGGCCGAGCTGCCTCGCGGTCTTGTCAGCATCGCGGCTGCACGAGCACGAGAGTTCCTGCACGCCATCTATGAGTCGCCGCTACCTTGCCTCATCCACTATATGGGCGCTTCACGCACGGGCGCGGAGGTCCTTCGGGACGGGCTACTTAACGGCAAGTTTGTGCTGGTAGACGGCGACGGGAATGTGTGGGTTTACGTCGACGGGAATGCGGACGTAGGAGTCGCGGAGAGGATTCTGACTTCAGGCAGCCTCCGCTACAACGGGCAGACCTGCACCTCGGTAAACGGGGCATACATTCATCCGGACATCTACCCAGCGCTCAGGGCGCGGTTGCTTCAACGGTGGTCCACTCTTCGGGCCGGGGACCCGCGCTGGGAGGATCCAGACGTCGGGCCTCTCTTCGACGAGCAGCAGGCTGAGCACTGTGAGGAGCGTCTCCGCGCGAGCGGCGGCAAGGTCCTGGTGGGCTGCCGGCGCGTACGGGCGCTCCTGTCCCCGACTCTTGTGGAGTCGCCGAACCCGGACAGCGACCTCGTGCGCGAAGGCATCTTCGGATGCGGGTTGTGGATCGCTCCCGGCTCACGGGAACAGTTTGCCTCAGCCTGGCCCGGGAACCGCTACCCGCTCTGCGCAGCGGTCCTGTCTCCTGACCAAGACCCTTCGTGGCTCGAAGACCTTCCGGCGGTCGCAAGGCTCGTCCTGAACGGCGACCCCAGCGTAGAGCATGTGTTCGAGCCGTGGGGAGCCTACGCAGGCAGCGGCGTCAACCCTGTCAGTCCATGGGCGGCCAAGTACAGGCGTATGGTCCAGTTGGACTCCAGATCAACCTGAAAGAGACACCATCGGAATGAGCTCCGGACGTGCCGCGGTCAGACTCCTGATCGCCGCCTTTACCCTCACCATCTGCTTCGCAGTCATCCTGGCATGCGCCAGGCCCAATCCCCGCTCCGCCGCGCTTCCGCGCGCTGCCATGCGCAAGCGTTGGCTGTTCATCTGGCGCAACATGAGCGATCGCAAAGAGGTCGATAGAATGATCGCCCGCTTCCCTCGGGCCCACGCCGATGGGTACAACGGGGTCGTCTTTTCGCACGACATCGCGCCTGAGAAGGCTCCGGAGCTCCGGCAGGCGGCCAGGAAGTACGGACTGGACCTCATCGTCGTCGTCATGGGCGGCGGGCACGACCGCAACTACGTTGAGGGGGTCCTTTCCAAGGATGCCCTGTTCGTAGCGCACGGTGGCACCGCCTCCGTCCAGCCGGACAACCCCACCCGCGTGCTCAACGGCGACTTCGAGGATGTTTCCGGGAACCACTTCAGCGGCTGGACGCTCCAGGACGACGAGGGCGTCACCACCTATGCCGATCACCAGGTCGTCCACAGCGGAAAGACCTCCCTGCGTATGGAGAGCATCGGCAAGAACTCCGCCCACCACGCGCGGTTGGCCCAGCCCCTGAAGCTCCAGCCCTACCGGCAGTACCGCATCTCCTTCTGGGTCAAAACCCAGGACCTGGTCCCGGCAGACCCGGAAGTGAAGGTCCTCACCAGCGACGCGCGGGATGAGATATCATTCGAGACGTTTCATGCCGCAAGGACCCAGGACTGGACCCATTACGATCTGGTCTTCAATAGCCTGGACCATACGGACGCCATGCTCTATCTGGGCTCCTGGAGTGGGAGAGACGGCAGGCTCTGGTGGGACGGCCTGCAAGTGGAGGAGATCGGGCTCGTTAACGTGCTGCGGCGTCCCGGTTGTCCCGTTACCGTCCGGGGCGAAAACGGTACCACCTATATCGAGGGCGCCGACTACGAGAAGATTGTGGATCCTCAGCTCCATCCGTGGCATGCATTCCATGAGCAGCCCGTCATCAAGCTGACCCCGAACACCAGGATCCACGAGGGCGAGCGGTTGCGCGTGAGCTACTACCATCCGCTCATCATCTACGACGATCGGATTACCTGGTGCGTCACGGAGCCGAAAGTCTTCGAGGATTGGCGCGAGGACGTGAAGCGCGTTAACGACCTGCTTCACCCCGCCGGCTTCCTGATGTCCCACGACGAGATGCGCGTTATGAACCAGTGTGCGCTGTGCCAGAGCATGCACAAAACTCCAGGGCAGCTCCTCGCGTGGAACGTGCATAAGGCTGCTCAGATCATCCGTGACATTAGGCCGGACGCCGAGATCTGGGTCTGGAACGACATGTTCGATCCCATGCACAACGCCAAAGACCACTACTATGCGGTCAACGGTTCGCTCGAAGGCTCCTGGAAGGGGCTCGACCCGGGCATCGGCATCGTGAATTGGGCCGGCCACCTCAAGGGCAAGAACTGCCAGTTCTTCGCGGATCTGGGCCTGAAGCAGATCCTGTCCGGCTACTACGACTCGGATGAGGATGGCTCCGCCATCCAGGAGTGGATCGACGCCACAAGGAAAGTTCACGGAATCGTGGGCGCGATGTACACGACCTGGGAGGACAAGTACGACGCCATGGACGCGTGGGCCCAGCGCGCCTGGGGCGGCGGAAAGGTAATCGCAACCCACCACTAGACGGCCTGCTCACCCAGCGACTCGTTCACGCCCTCCCGCATGAGAGTGCCAGGGAGGGGCGACAGAGAACCAGTCGCCCCTCCCTGGCACTCTCTCCATGTCTCCATGACTAACGCGGAACCGGCTGTATGTCCGGTTATCTAGCTTGCCTCTTGGCCCTCGGAACCGGGCCGAAACTTTCTGTCACCGTAGCCTCGTGCCCCGATTTATACCTGTTGCCTGGTGAACAATCTGGCGTCAATAGAGTCAGCAAGCAATGAGATCATGGCCCTGCCGTGTGAGGGCCCCTATAGAAGGGAGATC
>CAYNFH010000317.1:0-5689 GCA_964396385.1 uncultured Chthonomonadaceae bacterium
CTGTTTACACCTATGCCAGAGCAGGCTGGAGAAGCCACAAGAGAGAGGTGTCTCTGGAGGCAGTCTCAGGAATAAGAGAGATAGGGGAGGAGGAGGACCCTTCCAAAGAGTGGGACGAGAGGCTCTCCCAGGAGCAGGTGCTAAAGAGCTTGCCGGAGGCGATAGCCAGGCTCCCGAAGCGGCAGCGCCAGGTGCTGATCTGGCGCTATTACGAGGAGCGAAGCTTTGAAGAGATCGCGGCTCTTCTGGACGTGCAGTTGGCCACCACCAGAAGCCTCCTAAGACACGCTATCAATAACTTGAGGCGCGAGATCGCCGGCTCCGGGGCCAACCAGGGCTGACCTGCGTCTCCTCATGCTGCGGCTTGTGTCTGCTCACCGGAATCCTCCGCCCGCCGTGGTGAGCTGCCCGCGGTCAGGCCGGACCTGAGCGCGGATAGCCGATGGGATTGACCCAGTTGATCGAGATACGGCACAAGCAGAGCGGCGGCGTGATCATTGTACTGGGCGCCTCGACGCTGGAAAACGCTTCCCTACCCGGGGCCGACCTCCGAGGAGCGGACCTGGCCCGGCTGCGCCTGGTTGGGGCGGACTTGCGATCAGCCGACCTCTCCGACGCTACGCTAATCGGCACCTCGCTCGCCTTCTCCGACCTTACAGGCGCGATCCTGCACCGGGCAGACCTGAGCGACGTGGACCTCAATACGGCAGAGCTCACGCTCGCCGACCTCTCCGACGCCACGGCGCGAAGGGCCAATCTCTACGGCGCCGATCTCTTCGGGGCGAACCTTACCCACACAAACCTGCAAGGCGCCTGGATGGGAGGCGCCGACCTCCAGGAAGCCGACCTGAACGCCGCCGACCTCCGCAACGCTACCTATGACGCGGAGACCCGATGGCCCGCCGACTACGACCCCGCGGAGCATGGCGCCATCCTGCTGAATTCGACGGTTATTCGCGTGCGCTACCCCAAAGATTAGCGAGCCCACGTTGCACGACGGCACTCCCGGGTGTAGTTCTTTATACAGACGGGCCGCAGCGGCGTTACGCTCCTGACGGGGCGCGATCCCTGTTCCCGCACCGCTCGCTCGGAAGGGAAGTAGGACCACTGTTCATGGTTGCGCTAAAGCTCCTGTTCTGGTCGGCTTGGGCTGTGATCTTCTACGCCTACGTGGGTTTCCCGCTGCTGCTTGCCGCGTTCGCCCGCCTGTCGTCTCGAAGGTCTCACCAGCCCCCAGACGCCGTCCCGGACACTCAGGCTCCGCGCGTGGCGATGGTAGTTGCCGCGTTCAACGAGGAGCGAGTGCTCGCGGCCAAGCTGGAGAACTCCCGCCGCATCGACTATCCGCAGGACCGCTTCCAGCTTGTCATCGGTTCCGACGGATCGACGGATGCTACCGAGGAGATTCTCGATTCGGTGCGGGACCCGTGGGTGTGCGCCCACCTCTTCCAAGAGCGGAGGGGCAAGATCTCGGTCCTGAACGAGCTGATGGCGTCGGTTGACGCCGACATCGTGGTGATGTCGGATGCCAACACGATGTTCGATCCGGACGCGATCCGGAAGCTCGTCGCGCACTTCGACGATCCGCGCGTCGGATGCGTAAGCGGAGAGCTTGGGCTCGAGCAGGAGGGCGGCGTATCTGGAGAGGGGTTGTACTGGCGTTACGAAGGCTGGATCAAGCGCAACGAGAGCCGACTTGGATTCCTGATCGGATGCAACGGTGGCATATTCGCCATTCGCAAGGAGCTGTTCAGGCCGCTGCCGGCTTCAACGATCGTGGAGGACTTCGTGCTCTCGGTCCAGATCCTGGAACGCGGATGGCTGGTGCGGTTTGAGCCGGCAGCCCGTGCGACAGAGCCGGCATGCGCCAACTCCCGCGAGGAGATGGTGCGCAAGATCCGCATCGGCGCGGGCGGTTTCCAGGCGCTGGGACTGACGCGCGGTCTGCTGCACCCCCGGTTCGGGCTGCGGGCATTTGCTTACTGGGGCCACAAGGTGCTTCGCTGGTGCGTCCCCATGCTCTTGTTGGTGGCCATGTCCGCAAACATCGGGCTGGCGCGGTCGCCCCTCTATGGAGCTGCTCTGGCGATGCAGCTCATCGGCATCGGCCTCTCCATCCGAGCCTATCAGGGCGGGGCGAGCGGCGTACTCTCCAGGCTTGTGCGGCCGGTAAGCTACTTCTACCTTATGAACTACGCTCTGTGGCGCGGGTTCCTCCGGTTCCTGTTTGGAACCCAGCGCGTCACCTGGGACCGGGCGCAGCAGGTATTGACGCACCCGTCAGCCTCCCTCTCGATGTCGGAGGCCTCCGCCTGGGCCGCGCCGGAGATGTCGCCCCGGGTGGAAGTCGCGGTAGCCACGGTCGTTAGTCGAAGTGAGGGCCATACGGTGGCCATGGTAGAAGCCAACCACGGAATCAGATCGTTACTCTACTCTTTCCAGGTTAGTAAGCGGGGAGCAGTTGTGGGAAATCAGAGCGTAGCCATTGATATAGATGCCCTTAAGCGCGCGGAGCGCGCCTACAGGAACAGCCTGGCAGGAGAGCCGGGCGATACGGCTGTGCGGCTGCGGCTGGCGTGGTGCCTGTTTGTTCAGGCGGTCCACCAAGCCGGACGCGAGAGTATGCTGCATCAGGTGGAGGGGCCGGACGGCCGCCTCGCCGACCAGCTCCCCGCCATCCTCAACGCGCGGCACGATACCCAGGTGGACACCCTGCTGAAGGACTGTCTCCACCAGACGACCATCGTGCTCCAGCTTACGCGCGAGGACCGCGAGCGGACCGATGTGGAGCTGCTTCAGGCTCTGATCACCCTCGCCGGAGCGGACCAGTTGACAGCGGAAGCCCGCCAACAGGCGTCGCGCCGGTTGAGCCACATCACCCAGGCCTTGGTTTATGACACGTCTATCTCCGTATCCCGACCTCGCCTTCACCGGCTTCCGCCGCGGCGGCCGCAGACCGACCCGTAGGTTGTCTGCAACCACGCCGCGCTGTTGCCAGGATCCAAGAGACCGGGCTCATAATGAGGTGCAATATGCATAACACGACAAAGATTGGAATGGCGGCCCTCTTCTGCGCCGTCTTGGGTCAAGCGGCCCGGGCGCAGGAACCGCAGGCCTCGGCCCAGCAGCCGTCGGCTCCGGGCGCCGTTACGCTGGCGATCCAGGACAACACCTTTGATCCCGCACAGCCCATCCGGGCCAACTTCGCGGTTTCGATCTCTGTGGTCTCGTCCGGCGGACCAGAAAAGGACCTCTCCGGCAACTTTCTCATCGATCCGTCCGGGGCCGTCCAGTTGAACATGGTCGGCCGCGTGGACCTCAAGGGCCTCACGCCCGCCCAGGCTGCTGAGCGGTTGACGGGTCTGGTCAAGCCGTACATCAAGGATCCGCGCGTCAGCGTCGCTATTCTGAGCGTTCCCAAGCCTATCATCTTCTTAAGCGGCGCACTGAACCGGACGGGCGCGGTGCCCATAAACGACAACACCACCCTGGGCGAAGTGGTAACCGTATTCGGCTTCAACGAAAGCGCCGACCTCTCTCGGGTGCGCGTCATGCACGCTGGAGACGGAGGACGGTCGACCAGGGAGTATGACTTCCTCAAGTGGATGCGTCCCGCTCCCGGCCAGAAGCCGGATGAGACGCAGGACCCGGTCCTTACCGATAGAGACATGGTCTACATCCCGCTCAAGACCGCGGTCAGCACCGGGACCATCTCCGTAGAAGGAGATGTCACCAAACCCGCCACGGTGCCGCTTCGCTACGGCGTCTCCACGCATCTGCGAGAGGCCATCTCCATGGCCGGGGGGATTAACACAACCGCGGACCATCATCTGGCGGTAAGGCGCATGGGAGTGGAGCAGCCTATCCCGGTGGACTACGACAAGATGGAGGCCGGGGATCCGAAGAACGACATCGTGCTTCAGCCGGAGGACATCGTCTACGTGCCCAAGCTGGCGTCGGACAAGTTTATCCTCGTCTCCGGTGGTTTCGGCAAACCTGGCAAGATCGCTCTTGATCGGCCGATGACGTTGACAGAGGCCGTCGCCCAGGCAGGCGGGCTCACGCTAGGGGCCAAAGAGAAGGATGGAAGTGTCTACCGCCACCTTCCTTCCGATCCTACCAAGACGCAGCGCATCGCCTTCAACTATAAGGACATCCGGACGGGCAAGAAGCCGGACATCGCGTTGCAGGCCGGAGACACCATAGAGATCCCGCAAGGCAGTCCGCCCAGGCAGGGCGCCGACATGCTGCAGACCGGACTGAGCATTCTGAGTGTGTTTGCGCTGTTGCATCGCTGATACTGGTCTCAGTTACCCTTCTCCGGCACGCCAGGCACGGCCACGCATCCGCCGTGCCTGGCGCTATTCAGGTGCGGTGCCTACCGCGTATATTCCGTTTATGGCGGTTGACGCGTTTCGCTTGACAGACGCGTTAAACGCGTGATACAATCTGCGTGCTAACGCATTGAGCCTCGAAGCTCCGCCATTGATGAAGCCGTTTACGACGAGCCGCTCCAGCACTTCTGGCCCCGGGTCACGACCCGAGACGAAGCAGCGGCAGCAACAAGGGAGCATGCGAGGATGCCTTTGCCCAGGCGCTGGTGGAACACCCACATTGGGGGCGACCGGACCCACATGGTCGGCGTCCGCGTTAGCAAAGAAGAGGATGACAGGCTTGAGGAGCTCCGCCGGCTCCTGCGACTCCGGTCCTCCTCCGAGGTCCTTCGGTTCGCGCTGCAGGTGGTTGAGTGCGCTTGCGCCGGCAACCCCATCAATGCGCAATCGCCGGACGCCCTGGTAGGCTGCGTGGAGGAATGTCTGCAGTCCGACGGGTGATATCCGTCCGGACTCGCTCCGGTGAATTGCCGGTTATTGATCCCACGGGGGTTTCGGCACGGTTTCTGCCTCACAGCTTATTGCTCCGCTACACAGATCTGCCTGCATCAGCCGGTAGATTGAAGTAATACCCCGCTAGTCCGGCGCCGGGACGCGCTGAGTCCATCGGGAAAATGCGAGGAGAGCGCGAAAGCCTCCTCCGCCGTTCCCGGCTCATAATGAGGCGCTGGCACTTATCCTTCCTTACTGCTCGCCTTCTCGCCGTTGCCGGGGACATCGTAGAACAACCGCGTCGTTCGCTGGATCGCACCGTACCAAGTAGACGAACACGCGGGAAAGGATGCAGCCATGTCCGCCGTCACCCTCGTTGCCTCAACGGCTCCGCAGCAGTCGGAGCGAGCCGTTGTGGCCCCCTCGGAAGCTCTCGACCGCGACGCGCTCTATTCGGAGTTCCAGCCCCTTGTGCGCCGTCTCATCCGCCAGTACGGCGACACACCGGAGCTGCGCCAGGACCTGGCAGGAGAGATCTACTGCCGCTTCTGTGCACTTTTGGAAGCATACGATCCAGAAAGAGGAGTGCCGCTTCGGCCTTACCTGGTGCGCCAGCTCACTGCCTCTGTTTACACCTATGCCAGAGCAGGCTGGAGAAGCCACAAGAGAGAGGTGTCTCTTGAGGCAGTCTCAGGAATAAGAGAGATAGGCGAGGAGGAGGACCCCTCCAAAGAGTGGGATGAGAGGCTCTCTCAGGAGCAGGTGCTAAAGAGCTTGCCGGACGCCATAGCAAGGCTGCCCAAAAGGCAGCGTCAGGTGCTTATCTGGCGCTACTACGAAGAGAGAAGCTTTGAAGAGATAGC